>NZ_CP076103.1:4811785-5112521 GCF_018732085.1 Lysobacter capsici
CCCGGCATAGCCGTTGTCGCGCTTGGCGTCCATCGCGAGCGTGCGCCGGGTGTCGGTGAACTCGCCGGCGCATCGGGTATCCCACTCGCCCTGGTTGCGCATCATGACCAGATTGCGCAGCACCGGCCGCAAGCCGGTCGAGTCGCTGACGTACAGACGCAGGGTATCGTCCTCATAAGGATTGGCCCGCGAGTTGCCGCTGCGGTGGATGCGCAGGCCGAACGCGGTGGTCTTGTCGTCGAGGCGATAGCGCGCGGTGTCGAACGCGAACGAGGACACCCGGATCGCATCGGAGGACAGCACGCCGTCCTGGCGATGGCGCTGCACGATGCGATCGCGCGCGCTGTCGGCGATCAACAGATCGAGGTCGGCCTCGTCCACACCCTGGTCCATGTCGATGGCGTGCTGCAACTTCACCGCGAGCAGGGTCTTGTCGGGCGAAGCCGGCCAGACCTTGCAGACCACCTCATCGGGGTTGATCCAGCGCGTGGGCGTGCCGCTCAGGCGCAGCAGCTCGCTGCCGTCGCCGGTTTCGCTGGTGGCGTCGGGATACGCGGCTTGCAGCAAGGCCGGAATGCGCGTCTGGCAATCTTCAGCCGCGGCCGCGGCCGTAAAGAACAGTGAGGTGCAGATCAACAACGCGGACAGCGCCGTCCGATGGGCTGGGTTTCGCATCAGGTCATCCATATGAGAGTCGCCATGCGGCCGGTTCGACGGTCGCGGCGGTGGGAATAGAAGCGGTCGGGCTCGCCGATCGTGCACAGGCCGCCGCCATGCACATGATCGGCGGCCAGGCCGGCCTGCGCCAGACGCCTGCGCGCCAGCGCGTACAGATCGACCCGCCAATGCCCCGGGCGGGTGGCGACAAAGGCCGCGTCGGCCTCGGCATCGCGAGCGAGGAACGCATCGCGCACCTCCGCGCCGATTTCGTAGCGTTGCGGCCCGGCGGCGGGACCGAGCCAGGCATGCACGCGCGCCGGCGCGGTGCGCATCGCCGCGACCGTGACCTCGAGCACGCCGTCGGCGAGCCCGCGCCAGCCCGCATGCGCGGCGCCGATTTCGCTGCCGTCGGCGGCGGCGAACAGCACCGGCAGGCAATCGGCGGTGAGGATCGCGAGCACGCTGCCGCGGGTCGAGCTCACCGCGGCGTCGGCCTGCGGTTCCTCGGCGAGGGTCGTTGCGCTCGTGCGCGGCGCGTCGAAGCGCAACACGCCCGCGCCATGCACCTGATGCAGCCAATGCGGGGGCGACGGCAACTGCGCTCGGTCTATCAGCAGTTCGCGATTGCGCGCGACCGCGAGCGGATCGTCGCGGTCGCTGCCGTAGCGCGTGCCCAGGTTGAAACGGTCGAACGGCGGCTGCGACACGCCGGCCCCGCCGCGCACGGTGGTGAAGCCGCGCACGGTGGTCAGCGGCCAGGCCGCGGCGATCCACGGCGCGTCGGTGTCGCCTGCCGTCACCGCCCCGCCTCGACCGCCGCGCGGGTGTCGGCGCGCAGTTCGGCGATCAGTTGCTGCAGATCGGCCGGGACCGGCGCGGTGCAGCGGATCGGCTCGCCGCTGGCGGGATGCTTGAATTCCAGGGTTTCGGCGTGCAGGGCCTGGCGCTTGAAGCCGCGCAAGGTTTCGACCAGGCCCTCGGTCGCGCCCTTGGGCAGCTTGAGCGGGCCGCCGTACAGCGGGTCGCCGACGATCGGGTGCTTGAGGTGCTGCATGTGGACGCGGATCTGGTGGGTGCGGCCGGTTTCCAGGCGGCACTCCAGCAAGGTGTGGGCGCGGAAGCGTTCGCGCAGCCGGTAATGGGTGACCGCGTCCTTGCCGTCCTCGCGCACGCCCATGCGCAGGCGGTCGCGCGGGTGGCGGTCGATCGCGGCGTTGGCGGTGCCGCCGGAGACCAGCGCGCCGACCACCACCGCCAGGTACTGGCGATGCACGTCGCGCGCCGACAGTTGTTCGACCAGCGAGGTATGCGCCGGCAGGGTCCGCGCCACCACCATCGCGCCGGAGGTGTCCTTGTCGAGGCGATGGACGATGCCGGCGCGCGGCAGCGCCGACAGGCCCGGGTCGTAGTGCAGCAATGCATTGACCAGGGTGCCGGCCGGATTGCCGGCGCCGGGGTGGACGACCAGGCCGGCCGGCTTGTCGAGCACGATCACCTCGCTGTCCTCGTACAGGATGTCCAGGGCGATGTCTTCGGCGACCGCGTGGGTCTGGGTGTCGAGCACGATGTTGAGTTCGACCGCCTCGCCGCCCTGGACCGGATCGCGCGGGCGCACCTGCTGGCCGTTCAGGCGGGCGTCGCCGGATTTGATCCAGGCCGCCAGCCGCGAGCGCGAATAGTCGGGGAACAGCTCGGCGAGCACCGCATCGAAACGGCGCCCGGCGGCGCTGTCGGGAACGGTGGCGATCAGGGTCTGGCGGGGTGAGGTCATCGGGTCGGGTCGATTGGGTCTTCGGCGTGAGCCGGGCCTGGGGCCTGGGGGAGCGGGATCGCGGCGGCCGGTCGCGAACGCGGCGGCCGGCACAAGGAAGTACGGGATCGGTTAAGGGGGCCGACCCGCGGACTGCTATTATCGGCTCTTCGTGCCTCCGGCGCCCGTTGATGCCTGCCATGACCGTACGTTCCGCCCCGTCCAGCCGTTTCGTTCGCCTGTTTTGCCTGCTGCTGATCGCCGCCGTCGCCACTACCGGCTGCAAAAGCGTCGGCAAGATGTTCAAGAAGGACAAGGATGCGGACGAAGGCCAGCCGGTCGAGGCCATCTACGAGAAGGCCCACAAGGCCATGACCAACGGCAACTGGTCCTCGGCCGAGACCAGCTTCAAGCGCCTGGTGGCGCAGTACCCGTACGGCCCGTACACCGAGCAGTCGCTGATCGAGACGGCCTACGCCCAGTACAAGTCGGGCAAGCACGACGACGCGGTCAGCAGCATCGACCGTTTCATCCGCACCTACCCGACCCACCGCAACATCGCCTATCTGTACTACCTGCGCGGGTTGGTGAACTCCAGCCGCGACACGGTGTTCCTGCAGAAGGTCTGGCGCCTGGACGTCAGCCGCCGCGATCTGGCCACGCCGATGCAGGCGTACAACGATTTCCTGATCGTGGTCGAGCGCTACCCGAACAGCCGCTACGCCGAGGACGCGCGCAAGCGCATGCTGGTGCTGCGCGACACCTTCGCCCGCCACGAGCTCGATGCCTCGCTGTATTACCTGCGCCGCACCGCCAACGTGGCCGCCGCCGACCGCGCCAAGTACCTGCTGGAAACCTATCCGCAGAGCCGCTACCAGAACGACGCGGTCGCGGTGCTGCTCAAGGCCTACGAAGGCCTCGGCAACGCCACCCTGGCCGCCGACGCCAAGCGCGTGCTGCAGCAGAACGACCCCAGTCATCCGGCGCTGTCGGGCAACGACTGGCCGGACTACCCGAGCAACCTGCGCAAGCTCAACCCGTTCGCGGGCGAGAAGTCGGCGGTGGACAACCGCGACAAGGAAGAAGCCAAGCGCAAGCAGCAGTAAGCGCCCGGTTCGGATCGCAGAACAAAAAACGCCGCCCCAGGGCGGCGTTTTTTATTGCTGCCGGTCGCGACGCAGATGCGGCCGCCCCCTGCAGGAGCGGCGTCCCACGGGGATTTCCTTCGGTCACAAGCCGCGACCGCGACATCGCGCTTGCGGCGTAACTGTGATGTCGCGGTCGCGGCTCGCGCCGCTCCTACAGGACGATACGGATCAGGACGTCAGGCCGAATAGCCGTTGGTGATCGGATACCGCCGCTCGCGCCCGAACGCGCGATGCGACACCTTCGGCCCCGGCGCGGCCTGGTGCCGCTTCCACTCGCTGATCCGCACCAGCCGCAGCACCCGGTCCACCGTCGCCGGGTCGAAACCGGCGGCGACGATTTCGTCGCGCGACTGCTCCTGATCGACATGGCGCAACAAGATCGCGTCGAGCACGTCGTACGGCGGCAGCGAATCCTGGTCCTTCTGGTTGTCGCGCAATTCCGCCGACGGCGGCCGCTCGATCACCGCCCACGGAATGATCGGCGCGCCGGCGATCGCGTTGCGCCAACGCGCGAGCGCGAACACCTCGGTCTTGTACAGGTCCTTGATCGGCGCATAACCGCCGCACATGTCGCCGTAGATGGTCGCGTAGCCGACCGCGTACTCGCTCTTGTTGCCGGTGGTCAGCAGCAGGCCGCCGAACTTGTTGCTCATCGCCATCAGCAGCGCGCCGCGGGTACGCGACTGCAGGTTCTCCTCGGTCACGTCGACCGCCTTGCCGGCGAAGGCTTCGGCCAGGGTGTCGAGGTAGCCCTGGAACGGTTTTTCGATCGGCAATGCGATCAATCGCACGCCCTGGGTCGCGCATTGCTCGGCGGCGAGGTCGTTGGACAGGTCGGCGGTGTAGCGCGAGGGCATGCGCACCGCGATCACGTTGTCCGGGCCGAGCGCATCGACCGCGACGGCCATGACCAGGGACGAGTCGATGCCGCCCGACAAGCCCAGCCAGACTTTTTCGAAGCCGTTCTTGCGGCAGTAATCGCGGGTGCCGCGCACGATCGCGCGCCACGCCAGCGCGTCGCGGCCCTCGTCCACTTCGCTCGGCCACGACACATGGGTGAAGCTGCGGGTGTCGTCGTGGTAGTCGGCGACCAGCCAGTGATCCTCGAACGCGGTCGCGGCCGGATGCACGTTGCCGTCGCCGTCGGCGAGCACCGAAGCGCCATCGAACACCAGCGCGTCCTGGCCGCCGACGACGTTGAGATAGGCCAGGGCGACGCCCGTCTCGCGCACCCGCGTTTCCAGCAGGGCGTCGCGCTGGGCGTGCTTGTCGCGCTCGAACGGCGAGGCGTTGGGCACCAGCACCAGGCGCGCGCCGGCGTTCGCGGTCGCGGCCAGCGGCTCGGCGAACCACAGGTCCTCGCAGATCACCACGCCGACGCTGACGCTTTCGTCGGACCCGCGGCCCTTGACCTCGAACACGCAAGCCTCGCCGTCGGAATCGACGTCGAAGTAACGGCGCTCGTCGAACACCGCGTAGTTCGGCAGTTCACGCTTGCGGTAGGTGGTTTCGACCCGACCGTCGCGCAACACGCTGGCGGCGTTGTAGACCACCGCGCCGGCCGCCTGCGGCCAACCGACCACCGCGACGATGCCGCGCGCGCTTGCGGCGATGCGCAGCAGCGCGGCTTCGCAATCGGCGAGAAAGCTCGGCCGCAGCAGCAGGTCCTCGGGCGGATAGCCGCTGACCGCCAGCTCGGGAAACAGCACCACGTCGGCGCCGTGTTCGTCGCGCGCCTGCACGATCATCGCCGCGATCCGCTCGGCGTTTTTTTCGACCGCGCCGACGGGGAAGTCGAACTGGGCCAGGGCGATGCGGAGCTGCTTCGACATGCGGTAATTCTCGAAAACGACTATTCAGTCGTGGGTGTAACCGGCCTCGCGTTGGGCGCGGATGGCGATGACGAAAACGGTGCCGAACTCGCTGAGATATCGATACAGCGCCACGTATCCGCGCGCATCGCGTCCGACGATCAGCTCGCGCAGATCGTCCGCGAGCGCGCGTGCGATCATCGGATTATCGGCCAACACGTCCATGGCGTGGAGGATGCCGTCGACGCGTTCCTGGCGCCGCGCGGCTTCGTGCCGGTCCAGGTGGTCGACGATGCGCGTCAAATCCTCCGCCAATCCCGGCAGCAGGACGACTCGCGTCATGGCTCATGTCCGAAGGTCTTCTTGGCGGGCAGCGCCGGACTTTCGCCCCGGGCTCGGCGAGCGAGATAGTCACGCATGTCCTCCCAGGCGTACACCTGCCCGTCGTTGAGGAAGCCTTGCCAACGGTGCTCGGCCTCGTCGATAAAACCGCGGCGGCGCTCGGCTTCGTCGACCTTTTCTTCCAGGGCGCCGAGGATGAAGCCATGCGGCGTGGTGCCGTTGCGCTCGGCGACGCGGGCGATGCGGGCTTTGAGCTCTTCGGTGAGCCGGATCGTGGTGGTGGACATGAGCGTCCTCGACTGTCTGGATGCGACGCGATCAATGTAGCACACAAGTGCTACATTCATCCGCCCCGAGGCCGACCAGCCGGGCAAACGAAAAAGCCGCCCGAAGGCGGCTTTTTCGCGATAGCGCCGCTTGGCGCCGGCTTACTTCGCCAACCGCTTCGCAATAGCCGCGCCCAGATCGCCCGGCGACTTCACCGTGGTGACGCCGGCCTTCTCCATCGCCGCGAACTTGCCTTCGGCCGTGCCCTGGCCGCCCGAGGCGATCGCACCGGCGTGGCCCATGCGCTTGCCCTTCGGCGCCGAGGCGCCGGCGATGAAGCCGACGACGGGCTTGGTCACGTACTGGCTGATGAATTCGGCCGCTTCTTCCTCGGCCGAACCGCCGATCTCGCCGACCATGATGATGCCTTCGGTCTGCGGATCGTCCTGGAACCACTTCAGCGCGTCGATGAAGTTGGTGCCGTTGATCGGATCGCCGCCGATGCCGATGCAGGTCGACTGGCCCAGGCCCACGTCGGTGGTCTGCTTGACCGCTTCATAGGTCAGCGTGCCCGAACGCGAGACGATACCGATCTTGCCCGGCATGTGGATGTGACCCGGCATGATGCCGATCTTGCACTCGCCGGGCGTGATCACGCCGGGGCAGTTCGGACCGACCAGGACCACGTCCTCGTAGCCGTTGAGGGTGTTCTTGACCCGCAGCATGTCCAGCACCGGAATGCCTTCGGTGATGCACACGATGACCTTGATGCCGGCGTCGGCCGCTTCCAGGATCGCGTCGGCCGCGAACGGCGGCGGCACGTAGATCACCGACGCGTCGGCGCCGGTTTCCTCAACCGCGTCGCGCACGGTGTTGAACACCGGCAGGCCGAGGTGCTGGGTGCCGCCCTTGCCCGGGGTCACGCCGCCGACGACCTTGGTGCCGTAGTCGAGCATCTGTTCGGCGTGGAAGGAGCCCTGCGAGCCGGTGAAGCCCTGGACGATGACTTTGGTGTTCTTGTTGATCAATACGGACATGTCATTAACCCCTTACTTGCCAGCGACGGCAGCAACCGCCTTCTTGGCGCCGTCGTTGATGTTGTCGGCCGGGGTGATGGCCAGACCCGAATTCTTCAGCAGTTCCTTGCCGGCTTCCACGTTGGTGCCTTCCAGGCGCACGATCACCGGCACCTTGACGTCGACTTCCTTGACCGCGGCGATGATGCCCTCGGCGATCATGTCGCAGCGGACGATGCCGCCGAAGATGTTGACGAAGATCGCCTTGACCTTGTCCGAGCTGAGGATCAGCTTGAACGCTTCGGTCACGCGCTCCTTGGTGGCGCCGCCGCCGACGTCGAGGAAGTTGGCCGGCGAGCCGCCTTCCAGCTGGATCACGTCCATGGTCGCCATCGCCAGGCCGGCGCCGTTGACCATGCAGCCGATGTTGCCGTCCATGGTGACGTAGTTGAGGTCGTACTGGCTGGCCAGCACCTCGGTCTCGTCTTCCTGGCGGATGTCGCGCATCGCGGCCAGATCGGCGTGGCGGAAGGTCGCGTTGTCGTCGCTGTTGACCTTGCCGTCGAGGACCGCGAGGTCGCCGTTGGTGAGGATGGCGAGCGGGTTGAGCTCGACCAGCGCCAGGTCCTTCTCGTTGAACAGCTTGTACAGGCCCAGCATGATCTTGGTCAGCTGGCCGGCCTGCTTGGCGTTGAGGCCCAGGTCGAAGGCGAGCTCGCGGCACTGGTAGGCCTGCAGGCCCTGCACGTAGTTGACGTGGATGGTCTTGATCGCGTCCGGGGTTTCCTCGGCGACCTTCTCGATCTCCACGCCGCCTTCGGCCGAGGCGATGAAGGTGACCGACTTGGTCGAACGGTCGACCAGCACCGACAGGTACAGTTCCTTGGCGATGTCGGTGCCTTCGGAGATCAGCACCGTATCGATCGGCAGCGCCACGCCGGCCGACTGGTAGGTCTCCATCTTGGTGCCGAGCATGGCCTTGGCGTACTGCTTCACTTCATCGAAGTTCTTCGCCAGCTTGACGCCGCCGGCCTTGCCGCGGCCACCGGCGTGGATCTGGGCCTTGACCACCCAAAGATCGCCGGGGATGGCCTTGGCGGCCGCGACGGCTTCGTCGGGAGTGCGCGCAACGCGCCCGGCCGGCACTGCGATGCCGTAGTCGGCAAACAGCTGCTTTGCCTGATATTCGTGAAAATTCATGCGTCACCGAGGGGAGTGAAAGACGTCCCGCGCGTAGGACCGGCCCAGGGCCGGCGGACGTGCGAGGGGGCCGCATTGTCGCCGATCGCGGCGAGCCGAGCAAAACCCGGCCTGCGGGGGAGCCCGCGCAGCTTCCGCCGGGCCCATTACAGGACGATCGCAGGCCGGTTACCGCGATTGCGCCGCGCATGCCGCCCATCCGGGCAAAGTCCGCGGGCCCCTCGGCGCCCGCCGGCGGCCGTCCCGCGGCGCGCGGCGCCGGTTCGGACCGGCCAGCCGCCCTATACTGATCGATACTCCGCCCGCGCAGGGAAACCCGCTTGCCGTCAGGTCTCGCCCCCGTCAGTCCGGCCGAAGCCGACCTCGCGCTGCGCCGCGAACTGTATTTCTTCACCCTGTACCGCCTGCTTGAAGCGTCCTTGCTGGTGCTGTTCCTGTTCGGGCCGGTCGAGAACCTGATCGGCGCGCCGCGCCACGACCTGTTCGCGCGCTCGCTGTCGCTGTCGTATCTGTTCATCGCGACCTTGCTGTTCGTGTTCGGCCGGCGCGGCGAACTGCGCGGCCAGGCCCTGGCCGGGATCGCCTGCGACCTGTTCTTCGGCATCCTGGCGATCCACGCATTACCCGGCGCCGGCACCGGCATCGCCTTGATGCTGATGTTCAATGTCGGCGCGGCGGCCTTGCTGCTGCGCGCGCGCTACGGCATCGGCGCGGCGGTACTGGCCTGCGCCGGCCTGATCGGCGAATGGACCTGGAACGAGCTCGGCGGCGAAAGCGCCGGCCGCACCATCGCCGAACCGATCATGTTCGCGGTCGGTTATCTGTCGATCGCGCTGCTGACCAACATGCTCGGCCGGCAGATGCGCGAGAGCCAGGAACTGGCCGAACGCCGCGGCGCGGAAGCGGCGAACTACGCCGAAATCAACGAACTGATCATCCGCCGCATGCGCACCGGCGTGCTGCTGGTCGACGGCGAAGGCCGCCTGCGCCTGGCCAACGAGGCGGCGATGCTGCTGCTCGGCGACAGCGGCGAATACGACGGCTCGCGCCATGGCCACCGTATTCTCGCGATCGCTTCGCCCGAACTCGCGCGACGGCTGAGCCGCTGGCGGGTCGAAGGCCGGCCTGATGAGAGCCCGCTGCAACTCGCGCCCGACCTGCCCGAAGTGGTGCCGCGCTTCACCCGCCTACTGGCCGGCAGCGACCAGACGCTGATCTTCCTCGACGACACCTCATTGGTGTCGCGCCGCGCCGAATCGATCACCCTCGCCGCGCTCGGCCGCTTCTCGGCCAGCCTGGCGCACGAGATCCGCAATCCGCTGGCGGCGATCAACTACGCGGTGCAGTTGCTGGAAGAGTCGCGCGACATCGCCATCTCCGACCGCCGCCTGCTCGAGATCGTGCGCCAGCAGGGCTCGCGCATGAACGGCATCGTCGAGAACGTGCTCGGCATGGCGCGACGCGAACCGGCCAAGCCCGAGCATCTGGAACTGATGGGCTTCGTGCGCCAGTTCCTCGACGAGTACCGGGTCAGTCATCCGCTCGAACAGGACACCTTGCGCGCGACCGGCCCGGAGGCGCGGGTCGCGGCGATGGTCGATCCGCGCCAGTTGCACCAGGCCTTGACCGTGCTGGTCCACAACGCGCTGACCTACGGCCGCATCCCCGGCGAACCGGCGCGGGTCACCGTGCATGTGTATTTCGACGAAGTGGGATTGCCGGCGATCGACGTGCTCGACCGCGGCCCGGGCATTCCCGACTCGGTCGCCGAGCGCCTGTTCCGTCCGTTCTTCACCACCTCCAGCCACGGCACCGGGCTTGGCCTGTATATCGCGCGCGAGCTGTGCCGCGCCAATCAGGCCTCGCTCGATTACGTGTCCGTGCCCGGCGGCGGCGGCTGTTTCCGCATCCGCCTTGCCGGCGCAAGCGCGTTGTCGCCGGCTTGAATCGTCGCCCGACAAGCAGAATCTGTGCCACAAGCGTCTTGGCCGCGACCATGCCGTTAAGCTATCGTGGGCGATGGAGGGCGCAATGGCTGAAACACGTAGTGCATTGGTAGTCGACGACGAGCGCGATATTCGCGAGCTGCTCGTCATGACCTTGGGTCGGATGGGCCTGCGTTGCGACACCGCGTCGGGCCTCGGCGAGGCTCGCAGCCAGCTGCTGCGCAACAGTTACGACTTGTGCCTGACCGACATGCGCCTGCCCGACGGCTCGGGCATGGACCTGATCGCCGAGATCAGCCAGAAGTATCCGAACACTCCGGTGGCGATGATCACCGCCTTCGGCAACGTCGAAGCCGCGGTCGACGCGCTCAAGGCCGGCGCCTTCGATTTCGTCGCCAAACCGGTCGACCTGGCGGTGCTGCGCGATCTGGTGCGGCACGCGCTCGAACTCAACGACACCCGCCGCAGCGCCAGCGAAGCGGTCGGTTCGCGCCTGTACGGCGAATCGCCGGCGATGATCAAGTTGCGCCAGACCATCGGCAAGGTCGCGCGCAGCCAGGCGCCGGTGTACATCGCCGGCGAGTCCGGCGTCGGCAAGGAACTGGTCGCGCGCACCATTCATTCCGAAGGCGGCCGCGCCGATGGCCCGTTCGTGCCGGTCAACTGCGGCGCGATCCCGGCCGAGCTGATGGAAAGCGAATTCTTCGGCCACAAGAAAGGCAGCTTCACCGGCGCGCACGCCGACAAGCCCGGCCTGTTCCAGGCCGCCGACGGCGGCACCTTGTTCCTCGACGAAGTCGCCGAGCTGCCGCTGCCGATGCAGGTCAAGCTGCTGCGCGCGATCCAGGAAAAGTCGATCCGGCCGGTCGGCGCGCAAGCCGAACTGGTGGTCGACGTGCGCATTCTCTCGGCGACCCACAAGGACCTCGCCGCGCTGGTCGCCGACGGCCGCTTCCGCCAGGACCTTTACTACCGCATCAACGTCATCGAGCTGCGCGTGCCGCCGCTGCGCGAGCGGCTCGACGACTTGCCCGGCCTGGCCAGCAAGATCCTGCACCGCCTCGCCGGCAACCAGGGCCGGCCGGTGCCGCGCCTAGGCGAGGACGCGCTCGACGCGCTGCGCGCCTACGGTTTCCCCGGCAACGTGCGCGAACTGGAAAACATCCTCGAACGCGCCCTGGCCCTGGCCGAAGGCGAAGTGCTCAACGCCAGCGACCTGCGCCTGCCGCGCCTGTCGACCCAGCCGCCGCCGCTGCCGGCCCACGCGACCCACGCCGGCGGCGCATCGCCGCAACCCGGCGCCGTCGACCCGCGCACCCTCAACCCGCGCGACACCGCGACCAGCGCCCTGCCCTCGTACATCGAGGAAATCGAGCGCGCCGCGATCCAGCAGGCGCTGCAGGAAAACCGCTACAACAAGACCCGCACCGCCGCGGCCCTGGGCATCACCTTCCGCGCGCTGCGCTACAAGCTCAAGAAGCTCGGTATCGATTGAGGTCGCGGGTGGCCGCGTGGCCACCCGGCGCTTGCCGTTTGAGCGAACCCGGCGACTTATTTATATAGAGAGCGCACTGGATAAGTGCCTGCATCCGCCGACGGCGGAGATATCGCGCTGGCCGAAGCTTTCGCCCCGTCCATCGGCGGACCCAGCCCGATCCGCTCCTGGCGCCCATCGAAACGACCGCGGCGACCGTCCGTCGCCGGAATCCGATGGTTTCCGCTCGGCCACGCCTCAAGCCCGCCGAAGCGGCCATGCACTACGTGATGAAAATCGCACTTTCCGCCCAGGAAAATCGAATCTGACGCATTTGGTCACCCGCCCGATCCAGCGACTGACCTTCCGCGTCACACGGCTGCGGACGCAATCCCGCCGATACGTGATGCGGCTATCAGTTTCGATCTCGAGCCCAAGCCGCAGTGAAGTTGGCATGGGTTGTGCGTACTCTTCCATGCACGTGCGGCACGCACGGCTGCCGAAGGATCGAACATCCGGACCTGTTGGCACGTGAAGCAACTCAATCACCACTCCTAGGGGATACACCATGAAGAAGCAGCAAGGCTTTACCCTGATCGAATTGATGATCGTCATCGCCATCCTCGGCATCCTGATCGCGATCGCTCTGCCGGCGTACCAGGACTACACGATCCGCACCAAGAACGTTGAGTGCCTGAATGTCGCCGCCGCGGCCAAGCTGGCCGTGTCGGAAACCGCGCAGGACCGTGGCACCTTGGCCGCGATCACCGCGACCAACACCGGCTACAGCTTCGTCGCCAGCAGCTACTGCGCCACCGTCGCCATCACTGCCGGTACCGGCGTGATCACCGCGACCACCGTTGGCGGCCCGACCGGCACCGGCGGCCCGGCCGTTGCGTTCACCCTGACCCCGACGCAGGCCGCTGGCCGCATCGAATGGGATTGCTCGGCTCCGGCCAACACCAAGCAGTCGCAGATTCCGGCTGAATGCCGTCAGTAATTGCTTGACAGCTACATAGTTTCAGAAAAACCCCGGCGCATGCCGGGGTTTTTTTTGCTTCGAATCAGTCCGGCCGTATCCATATGGCGGAGGACCTCGCTGTTACGCGTACAAGACGAACTCTGGATGGCACAACAAAATCACTAATCGCGAACCCTTATCGAATCCGGGCACAAATGACCGTGGCCGGAATCATTCGCCATCGCGTCAGGCGAACGCAAACCCGATCAGGCGAATATACAAGCCGACCGCTGCGGCGAGATTCACCATTGTCCCTGGATTGCCCGCCACGAAATGCCTTCGTCTCAGCGAGAAGGCACGCTGGCATCGTCTCCGTCACCACCGGGCGGGCTGGGATGCGCCGGGCGCTCGAGCCTAAAGCATCCGGCCTGCCAATCCCGAAGTGGATGCACAGGCTAGAAAATAGGCCGGGCATCACACTTTATGGGGCGCCGAAAAAGTTGGCATGCCCTGTGCTTGTAGTTGATTAAAGCGTGCGGCGAGGGATTGCCTCTGAAAGAACCGGTGTCGGCGCGCACCAGACCATATATCTCCAGGGGGATACCGCTATGAAGCAGCACAGAGGCTTTACATTGATCGAGTTGATGATCGTCGTTGCAATCCTGGGGATACTGATCGCCATCGCGCTACCCGGCTACCTTGACTACATCACTCGCTCCAAGAATGCCGAATGCCTCAACGCCGCCGCCGCTGCCAAATTATCGGTCGCCGAAACAGCGCAGGATCGCGGCACGCTGAGCATGGTCAACGCGACCAACACCGGCTACAGCTTCGCCGCTTCGAGCTACTGCGCCAGTATTACGATCGGCGCCAATGGCGTGATCACCGCCATTAGCTCGCCCGGCGCCGCCGCTCCGGTGACCTTCACGCTAAGCCCGGCGTCAGCGCAGGGAAGGCTTGAGTGGGATTGCAGTGTCCCGAACACCACCGATCTGACCGTAGTGCCGGCAGAGTGCCGCTAACCACACACAGGCTTGAGCGGCTCTAACGGCCGTAAGTTCATTGCGGACGCCGCTCGGCAGGATGACGCCCTGCACGTATAGTCTGCACCAGCTATTTCCTGGACAGACCATGTTCCCTCGCCTCGTATTGCTCGCTGCGATGATGTTGACCGTCTTCGCATACTGGACGGGCTTGTCCGGCCCGTTTTTGTTCGATGATCAACCCAACCTGAGTCCAATTCAGAGCTGGCTCAACGGCGAAATGAGTTGGCAGTCGGTCATGTTCGGCAACGAATCGGGATTGCTGGGCAGACCCGTTTCGATAGGAAGCTTTCTGCTCAGCGCCGAGTTCGGCGGCCACAACCCGTTTGCCTACAAGCTTGGCAACCTGATCATCCACCTGCTTTGCGGACTGCTCGGCTGGCAGGTACTGCGCAGGCTGATCGCTGAAGACGAAAGCCTGGCGCCCCGCGCGGACTTGCTCGCCAGCATCGTCATGGCCCTGTGGCTGCTGCATCCGATCAACGTCAGCACGGTCCTGTACTCGGTACAGCGCATGGCTCAGCTGAGCACCTTGTTCGCTCTGGCCTCGCTATGGACCTACCTGACGGCAAGGCGCCAACTGATCGCTGGGCAGCTAAAACTGTCGCTGGCGGGCTTTTTCTTGCTTTTCCCGACCTTGCTCTTGGCCGGGCTGATGAGCAAGGAAAACGCGGCCGTCGCCCCCCTGCTCTGCCTGGTCGTTGAGCTTGCGTATTTTCTGGGCCGCACCGAGTACAAACGCGTCCGCCAGGCGTTTTTTGGGATCTTCCTGGTTCTGCCGGCGCTCGTGGTCATCGCGACGCTTGCGTTAGCGCCGGCGAAATTGTTGGGCAGTTACTCGGAACGGGATTTCACCCTGATCGAACGCCTGATGTCGCAGTCGCGCGCCCTGATGGACTACATCGTCACCATTCTGATCCCACGCACCCCGCTGTTGGGCCTGTATACCGACGACTTCACCCCCTCGACCGGCCTGTTTTCGCCGGCAACCACGGCGATGTCGATACTCGCCTTGGCCTTGATCAGCTTCGCAGCGATCAAATTGCGCAAGCGAGCGCCAACCTTCTTCGCCGGCTGGTTCTTTTTCCTCGCCGCGCACTCGGTCGAATCCGGCATCCTGCCGTTGGAGCTGTACTTCGAACACCGCAATTACCTTCCGGGCATAGGCCTGATCCTGGCGCTGGTGGGTCTTACCGCGCTTTTACCCAAAGACCTGCCACTAAACTTGTTCAGCCCCAAGCAACTCGGTTTTCTGATCGTGGGCGGCTTTGCGATCGTGTTCACAATGGGTACGGCGGGACGGGCCAATGTCTGGCAAGCAGAGGACACGATTCTCGAACAAGGCCTCAAGCATCACCCAGGCTCGCTGCGCGCTCAGCTGACGCGGGCCACGATCGCACTGCGCCAAGGCAACCTGAAAGGTTCTTATGACGCCTTCGCCGATCTGCTGGCCAGCAAGAATCCGCGCACCCAAGCAGTGGGCCGTGTGAGCTGGATCACGTTGGATTGCATGTCGGGCAAGCCGGTCAGCAAAGAGGACATGAAGCTCGCGATGTCCTACGCGCGACCGAGCCTGAGCATGGTCGAAGTGCCCGCACTGCGCCTGTTGGCTCGCGTGGTTCGCGAACAAGGCTGTGGCGAGGTCACCAATGCAGATATTGCCGAGGGCATCGCTTTCATGCTCAACCGGGCGGGCAAGCAACCCGATCGTTCGCGCGCCAAATGGCTCACCCGCTTTCTCGCGGCGGAGATGTATTTGCACGCGGGACGTATTGACGAAGCGCAGAAGCAGGCAGAGCTGGCTTGGAACGCCAGTGGTGACCTGCCTGTCGGCGCGCTGTTGGCGAACATCTACGCCGGTCGGGGCAAAAAGCCCGAAGCCGAACGCTTGCTGGCCATCCTACGACAACGGATCAAGCCCTACGACAAGGCCGGTCAAACCGAAATCGCCAAGGCGCAGGCCTTGCTGGATCGGCAATAGTCGAGCACGCAGGCCAACGTGGCCAACCTATTCGCTTTACCGAATCGCTGTCGCGACTCCTCGCTCGTATCGACTATGCCATCCCAGCAAAAAAGCCTAAGGCCCTGCGCGATGCCATTAAGAAACCTATAGGCGATCACCGGCAAATCGAAAGTTCAGTACTTTCGATTGCTGCCATCGCCCCAAGATGAATAAAGCACACTTCCAACCATCAACACGCCTAGTTGCACAAACCGATCCACCAACAACGCGCCCACGAAAGCCTTTTCGTCTATCAGGAAGACGAAGGCCAGCGATCCGAGCAAGCCCTCCTTGATCCCCAGATTGCCAGGGGTAAGCGTGAGCACCAGCATCAAGTTCGCCAGCGCGCAAACCAGCGTGGAAAAGAAAACGTCACCCGGCATACCCACCGCGTGCAGAAGCCATTGTGTCTGCAAGACCTGCAACCCGAATGAAACCACCAGCAGCAGAGTGATTTTGACTTGACTCTTCCATGGTCGTGCAATGGCCTCATGCACGCCAACCAGAAGCCGAGGCAACCGCGGACTCAACAGGGAGTAGCTGCGCTTGTCGGCCAGCAGTGCGCATAGGACGACCATGCCGGCTGCGATCGCCGCCATGAACGCAGCCGCCACTCCGTAGCGGAGCGAGACTTCACCTCCATGCACGAGCACCGAAAACGCAAAGAATGCTGCACTCAATCCGATGGTCATCAAGGTGACCAGCAGAAACTGACCGACCGCGAACCCGGGCTCCACTCCATACTTCATGCGCAGGATCATCAAGCGCGAGCCCATGCCGCCAAGCCGGAGCGGAGTCAGATAACCCGCCAAAGACGAGACCATGTTGATCCCGATGGCATCATTGACCGCGATCCCCCGATAGGGCGGCTCGAGACCCGCCTTCAATATCCATGCATTCAGATACTGAGCCACCACATAACTGACGGCCAGCACCGCGACATTCAACCAGCCGAATGCAAGCGAGCGCTGCACGACCTCGGGATTGAAGGCCACATACAAGGTTAGCCCGATGATGGCGGCGACGAGCAAAATCAGCCTGAGCCAGAGGCGACTAGACACCCAAAAACCTCCAGAACGGCCTTGGATCATCGCGCCGAAGATGCGCCAACAAACATCGCCTGCCCAGCATTTCCCGCACCGCAACCCGGGCACTCGCATAGTCGAGCACGAGTGAAAGAGGAAAACCCTCATGTACCCATGCTACGCGCCCGGGTAAACGAATCGGATCACTCACACTTTCACCCGACAACCAGCGCCGATATAACGCCGCGTAATCAATCCCGAGCAAACGACCGAGTTCGTGCTGCAGCCAGAATCTAAGATTGACATCGATCAGAAATAAGTTCCCGCTGCCTTCGCACCGGATGAATTCGATCTCGAACGGCCCTTGATAGCGAAGCCGATCCAGAAGTTGTTCGGATAGACCAAGCAACTGATCATGCAACTGCGCATCATCCACGATCACCGACAGGGTCGAAGTGCCTCCGGGATGTGGGTACTCCAGTGCCTTCGCATAAACCAGCGCTCCGAGTATCTTGTTTGTGCGAAGGCCGCACAGCGAGAAATGCGAACGCAGCGGGGCAAGGATCCGCTTCTGTATCACGAATGCTTCGCCTCTACCGTACTCCTCAACGATTTCACCTACGCTGGCGCCCTTTTTTCGAATGACGAGTCCATTGAAGGGGAAGCGCGGTTTGACGATTGAGTCGACAGGCACCGCCATTTGCTCATACAACCGCGTTTCGGGAACGTCGACGATCCCATCGGCCAATGACGGAAGAGCCAGTTTGTCGGCCACCAGATTGATGGCGGTGGCGCTGGAGAATGGAAACAACGCTCCGGCGCCCCGCAAACCCGATCGGTTTCTGGTGATATAGGCGTTCCAACGATCGTCCGTCGAATACACCACGCCGCCAGGGCCTTTGCCCTTCAGCAGCGTCATTAGCAATTCGGTGATACTCGTGTCGTCAGCTTCAGACCGATGAAAGCGAGTAACGGCTCTGGAAACGCTACATACAACACGCGGATCGAAATCCAACACGTCGCATTCAAGTCCCTCGCGCCGCAACCCCCTGGCTATCGCCAAGCCGTTTGCCCGCCCCCCCAACACGATATGCATCATGACGCCCTGACGATCACGACAACTTCATTGCAAAGCAACATGTCCATCAGGCCCGCGATCCTGGAAACTGGCTTCAAAAGCCATGGCGCCCGACGTCTCGTGACGTTGACAAGCATATTGTCCACATAGTCGATCCTGACTATGTCCACATGAGCCGGCACTAGCTGCCGCAGCAAGCCCTTGCTGAAGCGCCGATAGCGAAAAAGTGAGTTGCCCCGCGCCCGCCTTATCGCCGACACCATAATGTCGATGAAATTCCACCGGTTATGCGCAAACACGATCGCGTAGCCTGACGTAACCCGCAGTTGCTCCTCGATGATCGCACGCGATTGGCGATCGTCAAAAACGACTATCAAACCACTGTGGAAGGTAATGCCGAAAGCCTTATCACAAAAAGGCATGCGAAACGCATCGGCGACCACGCACGAGGTCGCATCCCTCGCGGCCCGATCGAACACGGCTTGCTCCCTGTCGAGACTGCAGCACAAAGACTCCTTCAATCGCTTGGCAAGATAACGAATGTCCTTGCCACTGAAAGCACCCATCTCCAAGATCGAATGAACATCGCATCCGCTCGAACGAATGAAATCCAACACATACTCCGCTCGCTTGGGGCGAGCGCCTCGGTAGGTTTCAATGTTCGCGTCAAACAGCTGACCCCACTGGTGCGACTTCATGCGACTGATCCGAATATCGGTGCCATCAAATTCACTCCACGCAACTTCACCGCATCAAGCGTCGCGCGGAACAACTCTTGCCCCACCCCCTCGCAAAATACCGGATGGTCGTAAACCACGCCGTGTGCATTGGGCCTGGACCGCAATATCGACACTATGTGCTCGGCAGCAGCAGCAGCATCGATGCCCCGGACGAGGCAGTTTTCGAAATATCCGACGCCTCCCGGCTCTCCGGCAAAAGCCGTGTTGATATCGTGCAGTCCCCGCAGGCGCAGCGAGGCATCAAGCAGCTCATCTGATCGATGACTGTCGTACAAAGCCTCAAAGCCTTGTTCAATCAATACATCAGGCAGCTGCGCAGGCGAATTCCAACCAGGCGATGAAAATCCCGAAGGACGTTCTAGGCCGGCCTGTTCGAACGCAGCCAGACCCCAACCTATTTCGGCGCGTAGCCGAGCGGCGCTCCAGCCATGAGCTCCCCATTGCCACTCGCCATGATTACGCCCACCATGCAATCCGAGCACATGCCCGGTGCGCTGTGCTTGCCGCAAGATATGCCCTGCAGTGCGCCCCACCTGCGGATTGAGAACCGCAGTGTGAAGGTAGCCATCAACGCCCAACCGACGCAGCGAACCGAGCTTTTCGATCCTTTTGCTGGTCGTCTCGGCGGCATTCGAACCGCGCATTATATTTCGCAAGAACATCACGCGCGACACCGCCCTGCCCATGTTGACCATGAAATAGAAACGCGCGCCGATCTGACCGGCGTAGTCGAGTAGAAATGGTATGCCGCGATGCGCGCAAGACCATGTATCGACATCGAACCGAACCGTAAGATTCATCCCGGCCCGCGCTCCGTCACGTATTCGCGCAGGGCCGAGACGATCACCTGGCTTGGCGAATTCGCAGGCAAGGACTTGGCCCGATAAGGATGGCCGAGCGCGCGCTGCGCGAACGGCCTGATTTTGTCTATGTCCAGATCGGCAAGCAGGACCCCTTCGTTCAATCCATCAGAGCGCTCTGTGGCCTGCCTGAGCAACACACAGGGAATGCCCAGTACCGCGCATTCTTCCTGATTGCTTCCACCGTCGGTCACCACAAAACGCGATTGCCGGATCAAACGGCCGAATGACACGAAGTCCATCCGCTCGACGAGCGACACCCCCTGCCACCGTTCGATGTCGGCGAGTAAAGTCAGCTTCGTCAGCCGGCTGTGGGTCACTGGGTGTAGTACGAACTTCACCGGCAGTATTTCGGCAAGTTCGCGCAAAATATACAGCGCACGATCAAGTCGCTGGCGATTGAATAGATTTTCGTGCCGATGCATGGAAAACACCGCATAAGGTTGCGCGGGCGTTGCATCAATGTCCGCGATCTCGCCGACCGCGATACGCAATGCATCGAGCATCGTATTGCCTTCCGTCATCAGCTTGGTGCCCTTGGCGCCCCTGAGATTGTTTACGGCAATTGGATCGGGACACAGGTGCAATGCCGACACTTTCGACACGGCGATGCGTATCAGCTCCTCGGGGAACGGATGAAAGATGTCGAACGACCTCAAGCCCGCCTCGACATGAGCCACCGGCAGGGAAAATCTCCTGCCGATCAAGGCCCCCAGTAAAGTGGACGCAGTGTCACCATGCACCACCAGCGCGCTGGACCGGCCCCAGATCTTGCGCAACTCCTGGCTTCCGGCGCGACGCCAGGCTTTCATCGCCCAAGTCAACAACGAAATCCTGTCCTTCACCTCCTCCTCGGGCACCAGAACCAGATCAGGGGACGGCAGATCGAAATTCCGCTGGAGCTCATCGAATGTTTCTCGATGCTGCCCGGTCAATATCAGCGAATAAGGAACGTGTTGCCGGATGGTTTCCTTGATGACAGGGGCCATCTTTATGTATTGCGCTTTAGTCCCAACAACATATACCAACACGCCAACGCCCTCAATCTTTACGATAGGTGAGGCTGGTGATCTGCTCGGAAACGAGTCCGATCAGAAAAATTATCACCGCGGCACTCAACAGCAGCGCCGACATGTTTGTAAATCGGCCGTGGGTAAAATAGGTCCACGCGTAATAGCCGAGACCGATCAGGAAAAAACCCACCGCGGTCGGCGCGAACAGCTTGAGCGGCGAATACAGGGTGGCGATCTTGAAGATGATCAACAAAAAACGCACGCCATCGCGCAGGGGCCGGATATGACTGTTGGTACCGACCCTGCGCGCGACTTCGATCGGTACGTAGGTCACCGGATAGGCACTGCGGAAGAACGCCATCGTGCTGGTCGTGGGGTAGCTGAAACCATTCGGCAACAAATGCAGGAACTCGCGGAACTTGGCCGCGCGCACGGCGCGGAAGCCCGAGGTCAGGTCCTGGACCTTGTGCCCGGTCATCCAACTGGCCAGCCGGTTGTAGAGCGCGTTGGCCGCGCCGCGGCCGACACTCGCCTGGCCGCCCGCGTTGCGGGCGCCCACGGCCATGTCGTAACCATGGTCGAGTCGTTCCAGCAGCAAGGAAATATGCGCCGGATCGTGCTGGCCGTCGGCGTCCATGAACACGATGACCTCGCCCGACGCCGCACGGGCACCGCGCTTGATCGCCGCGCCGTTGCCCATCGAGTACGGCGACGAGAGCACGCGTGCGCCCAGTTCAGCCGCGATCGCCGCGGTGTCGTCGGTCGAACCGTCGTCGACCACGATGACCTCGGCAGACGGAAACGCCTGACGCAATGCCGGCAACGTGCGCCGGAGCCCCTCCGACTCGTTTTTGGCCGGTAAAACTATTGATACGTGCATGCCACCTCCCCGGGAGCGCAGAATAGCCTGTCCTCCCGCGAGTCGACACCGCCCATCCGCGGAATAGCGACAACGGTCAGCTCGCCAAGAGCTGAGATTGAGGTAAAGTCAGGGTGGGGAAAACTGAGGGATGTAATGTCCACTGTCGCGACCGCCAACTTGGTGGGAATCACCGGCATTGCCCGGCGTTTGGTCATGGATGGGGCTCTGGACGAGGTCAAGGCGCGCGAAGCCATGACCGCCGCCAGCGCCGAACGCAAGCCGCTGGCCTCCTACCTGGCCGAACACCGCCTGGCCACCTCGGCCCAGCTCGCCGCCGCCAACTCGATCGAGTTCGGCGTGCCGCTGTTCGACCCGACCACCATGGACCCGGGCCAGGCCCCGATCCGGGCGATCAGCGAAGAGCTGATCCGCAAGCACAACGCCTTGCCGCTGTTCAAGCGCGGCAACAAATTGTTTATCGGCCTGGCCGACCCGACCAACACCAAGGCGCTGGACGAGATCAAGTTCCAGACCAACGCCGCGGTCGAGGCGATCTTGGTCGATGAGGAACTGATCCGCCGCACCCTGGACCGCTGGCTGGAAACCTCCGACGCCCTCGGCGACGCGGTCGGCGACGGCGAGGGTCTGGACAACCTGGAGATCGGCAAGGACGACGACCTCAGCACCACCAGCGACACCGGCATCGACGCCAAGGGCGACGACACTCCGGTGGTCAAGTTCATCAACAAGGTGCTGGTCGACGCGATCCGTCGCGGCGCGTCCGACATCCACTTCGAACCCTACGAAACCGACTACCGGGTGCGCCTGCGCATCGACGGCCTGCTCAAGCAGGTCGCCAAGGTCCCGAACAAGCTGCACCCGCGCATCGCCGCGCGCCTGAAGGTCATGGCGCAGCTCGACATCGCCGAGAAGCGGGTGCCGCAGGACGGACGCATCAAGCTCAACCTGTCCAAGACCAAGCAGATCGACTTCCGCATGAGCACCTTGCCGACCCTGTTCGGCGAGAAGATCGTGCTGCGTATCCTCGACGGCAGCGCGGCGCGGCTGGGCATCGAAAAGCTCGGTTACGAGGACTACCAGAAGGAATTGTTCGTCAACGCGGTGGTCAAGCCCTACGGCATGGTGCTGGTCACCGGCCCGACCGGTTCGGGCAAGACGGTGTCGCTGTACACCGCGCTCAACATCCTCAACGACGAACAGCGCAACATCTCCACGGTCGAGGACCCGGTCGAAATCCGCGTGCCGGGCATCAACCAGGTGCAGATGAACGTCAAGCGCGGCATGACCTTCGCCGCCGCGCTGCGCAGCTTCCTGCGCCAGGACCCGGACGTGATCATGGTCGGCGAAATCCGCGACCTGGAAACCGCCGAGATCGCGATCAAGGCCGCGCAGACCGGCCACATGGTGCTGTCGACCCTGCACACCAACGACGCGCCGCAGACCATCGCCCGCCTGATGAACATGGGCGTGGCACCGTACAACATCACCTCGTCGGTCACCCTGGTGATCGCGCAGCGCCTCGCCCGCCGTCTGCACGACTGCAAGCGCGAGGTGCATCTGCCCGAACACGCGCTGCTCGCCGAGGGGTTCACCCACGACGAGATCGCCTCGGGATTCAAGTTGTACGAGCCGGTCGGATGTCCGGACTGCACCGAAGGCTACAAGGGACGTACCGGCATCTATCAGGTCATGCCCATGACCGACGAAATCCAGGCCATCGTGCTCGAAGGCGGCAATGCGATGCAGATCGCCGCCGCGGCGATCCGATCGGGCGTGCCCGATCTGCGTCGCTCCGCGCTGGTCAAGGTGATGAACGGCGTCACCGGCCTGGCCGAAATCAACCGCGTAACCAAGGACTAACCCATGTCCGCGACTCGATCCGCCACCAAGACCCCCACCCCGGTACGCCGCGCCAATCCCCTGGACGTCTTCGTCTGGCAAGGCACCGACAAGCGCGGCATCACGATGAAGGGCGAGCAGGCGGCGAAGAACGCCAACCTGCTGCGCGCCGAACTGCGTCGCCAGGGCATCACCCCGACCGTGGTCAAGCCCAAGGGCAAGCCGCTGTTCGGCGCCGCCGGCAAGCGCATCACCCCCGGCGAAATCGCCATCTTCAGTCGCCAGATCGCGACGATGATGAAATCGGGCGTGCCGATCGTGACCTCGCTGGAGATTATCGGCGAAGGGCACAAGAACCCGCGCATGAAGAAGCTGCTGAACACCGTTCGCGCCGACCTGGAAAGCGGCTCGTCGCTGCACGAGGCCATGTCCAAGCACCCGGTGCAGTTCGACGAGCTCTACCGCAACCTGGTCAAGGCCGGCGAATCGGCCGGTGTGCTCGAGACCGTGCTCGACACGGTCGCCAGCTACAAGGAAAACATCGAAACCCTCAAGGGCAAGATCAAGAAGGCGCTGTTCTACCCCGCCACGGTCGTGGCCGTGGCGATCCTGGTGAGCGCCATCCTGCTGATCTTCGTGGTCCCGCAGTTCCAGGCCACCTTCAAGAGCTTCGGCGCCGACCTGCCGGCCTTCACCTTGATGGTGATCGGCATGAGCGACTTCATGATCAAGTGGTGGTGGGCCGTGCTGATCCTGGTCGTCGGTGCCGCGGTCGGCTTCATCATGGCCAAGAACCGCTCGCCCGCCTTCGCCCACTTCCTCGATCGGGCGATGCTCAAGATCCCGGTGGTCGGCCAGATCCTGCACAACGCCGCGATCGCCCGCTTCGCGCGCACCCTGGCGGTGACCTTCCGCGCCGGCGTGCCGCTGGTGGAAGCGCTCGACACCGTGGCCGGCGCGACCGGCAACGTGGTCTACGAAAAGGCGGTCTACCGCATCCGCGACGACGTCTCGGTCGGCTACCAGGTCAACATGGCGATGAAGCAGGTCAACCTGTTCCCGCACATGGTGGTGCAGATGACCGCGATCGGCGAAGAGGCCGGCGCGCTCGACACCATGCTGGTCAAGGTGGCCGAGTTCTACGAACAGGAAGTCAACAACGCGGTCGACGCGCTGTCGAGCCTGCTGGAACCGCTGATCATGGTCATCCTCGGCGTCATCGTCGGCGGCATGGTCATCGCCATGTATCTGCCGATCTTCAAACTTGCTGCGACCATCTGATCGGCGAAGTATCCTCATCCAATGGCATTTCTAGATCAGAACCCCGGCCTCGGGTATCCGCTCGCGGCCGGTCTCGGCTTGTTGCTCGGCAGCTTCTACAACGTGGTGATCCTGCGCCTGCCCAAGCGGCTGGAGTGGGAGTGGAAAAAGGACGCGCGCGAGGCGCTGGATCTGCCGGAAATCTACGATCCGCCGCCGCCCGGGATCGCGGTCGAGCGCTCGCACTGCCCGCACTGCAAGCACCAGCTGTCGTGGTACGAGAACATCCCGGTGTTCAGCTATCTGGTGCTGGGCGGCAAGTGCCGCCACTGCAAGGCGCCGATCTCGATCCAGTACCCGGCGGTCGAACTGCTGACCATGCTGCTGATGCTGGCCTGCGTGGCCCGGTTCGGCTTCGGCTGGCAGGGCTTCGGCGCGATGGTGTTCACCAGCTTCCTGATCATCCTGTCGGGCATCGACCTGCGCACGCAGTTGTTGCCGGACACTCTGACCTTGCCGTTGATGTGGCTGGGCATCATCGCCGCCAGCGACAACCTGTATTTCCTGGTCAAACCGGCGGTGCTCGGCGCGATCGCCGGGTACATGAGCCTGTGGCTGGTCAACTGGATCTACAAGCAGTACCAAGTGGTGGTGCGGCGGGTCAAGGACCCGCAGGAAGGCATGGGCCAGGGCGACTTCAAGTTGCTCGCGGCGATCGGCGCCTGGGTCGGCCTCAAAGGCGTGTTGCCGACGATCCTGATGTCGTCCCTGGTCGGCGCCGTGATCGGTTCGATCTGGCTGGCCGTGAAGGGCCGCGACATGGGCATCCCGATTCCGTTCGGTCCCTACCTCGCCATCGCCGGCTGGATCGTGTTTTTCTGGGGCGAATCCCTGCTCCAGGCCTATCTGCGGTTTTCCGGGCTCGGCTGAGCCATGGCGGGGTTCTGCGTCGGCGTCACCGGCGGTGTCGCCTCGGGCAAGAGCGAGGTCACTCGGCGTTTCGAAACGCTGGGCGTCGTCGTCGCCGATGCCGATCTCGCCGCGCGGACCGCGGTCGCCCCTGGCAGCCGGGGCCTGACCGAGGTGGTCGCGGCGTTCGGCAACGACATCCTCGACCCGCACGGCGCGCTCGATCGCGCCGCGATGCGCCGGACCGTGTTCGCCGATCCCGCCGCCCGCAAGCGCCTGGAAGCCATCGTCCATCCGCTGGTGCGCGCCATGCTGCGCGAACAATGCGCGGCCGCGCCCGGTGCGTACGCGATCGCGGCGATTCCGCTGCTGGCCGAGGGCGGCGGACGCGAGGCTTATCCGTGGCTGGACCGTTGTCTGGTGGTCGACGTGCCGGTGGCGGTGCAGCAGGCGCGGGTGATGGATCGCGACGGAATCGACGCCGAGCTGGCCCAACGCATGATCGCCGCGCAGGCCACGCGCGATGCGCGGCTGGCGATCGCCGACGACGTGATCGTCAACGACGGGCCGCTGGAAGCGCTGCAGGCGCAAGTCGAAGCGCTGGATCGGCGGTATCGCGCGCTGGCGCGGCAATTACAGGACTGATGTGCCTGGCGAACTGAGCCAGGAGCGTCTTTCGATCCGGCGTCGCCGAATCGGTTTTATCAGTCCGCATGAGCCAAGCCGCCTTACCCAGGCCGCTCCACTCAAGCCTCGACCCACAGACTGCGAATCGCTGCGATGCCCTGCGCGCCATGCCGGCGCGCCTCGCCCAGATCCTGCGGCGTCAGCCCGCCGATCGCATAGATCGGCAGCGACACCGACTCGCGCAGCGCAGCGAAAGCCTCCCAGCCGATCCCCAGCACGCTCGGATGGCTGGGCGTGGGCTTGATCGAACCGACCACGACAAAATCGCAGCCCAGCTGCTGCGCCGCGCGCAACTCGTCGGCGTCGTGACAGGACGCGGCCAGCGGCAGTTCGGCGGCGATCGGGCGTTCGCGCAAGTCGCGCAGCTGCGCGGCGCGCAGGTGCAGGCCGACCCCCAGATGCCGCGCCAATGCCAGGTCGCCGTTGACCAGCACCTCGGCCTTGGCGGCCCGGCAACGCTTGACCGCGGCGGCGGCCAGACGCTGCCAGCGATCCGCCCCCTGCGCGTCGCGTCCGCCGCCTTCGCTCAAGCCCGGCGCGCGCAACTGCACGCGTCGCACACCGGCCGTCAGCGAACGCGACAGCGCCGCCAGCCACGCATCGTCGCCCTCGCCGGGTTCGGGCGTGACCAGGTAGTGCTCGGGCTGTCCTAACGCGGCCACCACCGGCCGATCGGCCGGCGGCATCGCATAGCTGGCGAGCTTGTGCGGCGGCACCCAGGCCAGGGCCTGGCCTTCCAGGCCGCGCGCGCTGCCGCGCCAGGCGCGGATCTCGCGCACGTCCAGGATCAGTCGTTTGTCGGGATAGGCCTGCGGCACGCAGATGAGCGGCGTGCCTACTTCGGCCTCGATGCCGAGTTCTTCATGCAGTTCGCGCGACAACGCCGCTTGCGGCGTTTCGCCGGGCTCGCGCTTGCCGCCGGGAAATTCCCACAGCCCGGCCAGATCGCGTCCTTCGGTGCGGCGCGCGAGCAGGATGCGCCCGCGCGCGTCGCGGATCACGCCCGCGACGACATGCACTATTCGGGATTGGGGATTCGGGATTCGGGATTCGAGGGCCACGGCCTGAGCCGCGTCAGACGTGGGAGTCGGCTCGGCTTTCGCTTTCCCACTCCCGATTCCCGATTCCCGATTCCCGCCGCTTTCAGCCCAACTGCCCATGGCAATGCTTGTACTTCTTGCCGCTGCCGCACGGGCAGGCGTCGTTGCGGCCGACATTGGCGAAGGCTTCCTCGGACACTTCCGCGGCCTCCTCGTCGGCGCCGAAACCGCCCGCGCTCGCGTGCTGGAACTGCATCTGCTGCAACTGCGCCTCGGCCTGTGCGCGTTCCTGCGCTTCCAGGGCGGCGACTTCCTCTTCGCTCTGGATGCGCACGCGCGCCAGCAGGGTCACGACTTCGCGCTTGACCTTGTCGAGCATCTCCGAGAACAGCTCGAAGGCTTCCTTCTTGTATTCCTGCTTGGGCTGCTTTTGCGCATAGCCGCGCAGGTGGATGCCCTGGCGCAGGTAATCCATGCGCGCCAGATGCTCCTTCCAGTTCTGGTCGAGCACGTTGAGCATGATGTGCTTTTCGAGCATGCGCATGGTTTCGCTGCCGAGCTGGACCTCGCGCGCGGCGAAATGCTCGGCGACCGCGTCCTGGACCTTGGCGGCGATCGACTCGGCGTCGAGTTCGGCGGCCTTGCTCGCCGTCTCGACCAACGGCACCTGCACGTTGAACTCCTGGGCGATGGTCGCTTCCAGGCCCGGCAGGTCCCACTGCTCGTCGACCGAATTGGCCGGCACGTGGCGCTGGACGATATCGGCGACCACGTCGCCGCGGATGCCCTCGACGTTCTCGTTGACGCTTTCGGCTTCCAGCAACTCGTCGCGCTGGCCGTAGATCACCTTGCGCTGATCGTTGTTGACGTCGTCGAAGTCGAGCAGGTTCTTGCGGATGTCGAAGTTGTGCGCTTCGACCTTGCGCTGCGCGTTGGCGATCTGCTTGGTCACCAGCGGGCTTTCGATGATGTCGTCTTCCTTCAGCCCCATGCGCGCCATCACGCGCTGCACCCAGTCGGCAGCGAAGATGCGCATCAGGTTGTCTTCGAGCGACAGGTAGAAGCGCGAGGAACCCGGGTCGCCCTGACGGCCGGCACGGCCGCGCAGCTGATTGTCGATGCGGCGCGATTCGTGACGCTCGGTGCCGACGATGTGCAGGCCGCCGGACGCCTTGACCGCGTCGTGACGCTCCTGCCACGCCGCCTTCAAGCGCTTGTGGGTGACTTCGTCCACCGGCTCGCCGTTGTTCTGCGCGGACAGTTCGGCCAGTTCGCTTTCCAGCGAACCGCCCAGCACGATGTCGGTACCGCGGCCGGCCATGTTGGTGGCGATGGTGATCGCGCCCGGACGGCCGGCCTGGGCGATGATGTTCGCCTCGCGCTCGTGCTGCTTGGCGTTGAGCACTTCGTGCGCGACGCCGGCCTCGGTGAGCTGCTGGCTGAGCATCTCGGACACTTCGATCGAGGTCGTGCCGACCAGCACCGGCTGGCCGCGTTCGTGCGCGGCCTTGATCTCGCCCAACACCGCGCGGTACTTGCCCGGGCGGTTGAGGAACACCTGATCGGAGTGATCCTTGCGCTGCATCGGCCGGTTGGTCGGGATCACGATCACTTCCAGGCCGTAGATGCTCTGGAATTCGTAGGCTTCGGTGTCGGCCGTACCGGTCATGCCGGACAGCTTCTTGTACATGCGGAACAGGTTCTGGAAGGTGATCGAGGCCAGCGTCTGGTTCTCGCGCTGGACCGGCACGCCTTCCTTCGCCTCGACCGCCTGGTGCAGGCCGTCGGACCAGCGGCGACCCTGCAGGGTGCGGCCGGTGAATTCGTCGACGATCACCACTTCGCCGTCGCGCACGATGTAGTCGACATCGCGCTGGTAGATCGCATGCGCGCGCAGCGCCGCATTGAGGTGGTGGACCACCGAGATGTTGTGGCCGGCGTACAGCGAATCGTCGTCTTCCGACAGGATGCCGGCCTTGCGCAGCAGTTCCTCGGCGTGTTCCTGGCCGGCTTCCGACAGGTAGACCTGCTTGCCCTTCTCGTCGACCCAGTAATCGCCGTCGCCGTCTTCCTTTTCCTGGCGGCTCAGCGAGGGAACGATGCGGTTGACCTTGATGTACAGCTCCGGCGACTCGTCGGCCGGGCCGGAAATGATCAACGGGGTGCGCGCTTCGTCGATCAGGATCGAGTCGACTTCGTCGACGATCGCGTAATGCAGGCCGCGCTGGAACCGGTCGTCTTTCGACAGCGCCATGTTGTCGCGCAGGTAGTCGAAGCCGAATTCGTTGTTGGTGCCGTAGGTGATGTCGCTGGCGTAGGCGGCGTGCTTGTCGCTGTGCTGCATGCCCGGGTAGACCACGCCGACGCTCAGGCCGAGCCAGTTGTACAGCTTGCCCATCCACGCCGAGTCGCGGCGGGCCAGGTAGTCGTTGACCGTGACCACGTGGACGCCCTTGGATTCGAGCGCGTTGAGGTACACCGGCAGCGTACCGACGAGCGTCTTGCCCTCGCCGGTGCGCATCTCGGCGATCTTGCCCAGGTGCAGGACCATGCCGCCGATCAGCTGCACGTCGTAGTGACGCATGCCGAGCACGCGCTTGGACGCTTCGCGGCAGACCGCGAACGCCTCCGGCAGCAGCTTGTCGAGCGACTCGCCGGCGGCGATGCGCTGCTGGAACTCCGGCGTCTTGGCCTGCAGCTGCGCGTCGGAGAGTTTTTCCATCTCCGGCTCGAGCGCATTGATCTTGACGACGGATCGTTGCAGTTGACGCAGCAGGCGATCGTTGCGGCTGCCGAAAACGCGGGTAAGCAAGCTGTTGAGCATGAACGGGTCCGTGTAAAGCGAACGGGGATTGCACAGGCGGGACGCTTAAGAGCGCGTCGGCGCCGGCAAGTTCCCAGGGAATCCAGACAACCGGGTCGATCCGTCCGCTTCGCCGCCCCAAAACGAAATCAGCAAAACGAAATCAGGGGCGCCGTGCGCCCCCGATCGGATCGAGCCTGGTCTTTGGCCACACGCATTCTAGCGTGGGGGGCGTGCTGAACGGTATCAAGGGGGATGTGCGCCGATCGAATGTGGGACTTTGCCCGATTCCACACTTTCGGGATTGGGGGTGCCGGATGGCGGGGCGTTGGGGTCGCTTGCTTGCCGGCCTACGGATTAGGGCACCGGCTGCTGATTAGCTTGGGATCGCGGCCGCGGCGCACTGCCGGGCAGCGGGCGTTCTAGCCCGCTGCTGCATTTGCGGCGTGTGTGTGCGTCGGATCGCCGGCCGACCGGCGAGCTTGGGAGTGCGCTTCCGGCCCGCCGCAGTGCGGCGGTCGTTCAGCGGGCTGCGAGCCAGTGGCTCGCAAGCAAGCCCGCTTCACCCTTTGAGCGGCGACTGCTGGTTGAGGAACTTGACGGGATTGACCACCCGGCCGCTTTCCCAGACCTCGAAATGCACATGGGCGCCGGTGGAACGGCCGCTGGAGCCGGCCTTGGCGATCTCCTGGCCCGCGCGCACCAGCTCGCCGACCTTCATCAGCAGGCGCGAGTTGTGCGCGTAGCGGGTCACGTAGCCGTTGCCGTGATCGATCTCGACCACGTTGCCGTAGCCCGAGCGCACGCCCGAGTAGCTGACCACGCCGTCGGCCACGGCCAGCACCGGGTCGCCGACGTCGGCTTCGAAATCGATGCCCTTGTGGAACGCGGCGCCGCCGTTGAACGGATCGGCGCGGCCGCCGAAGCCGGAGGTGATGTAGCTGTTGGCGATCGGGGCGCGCGAAGGCACCGCGTTCATGTCGATCTGGCGGTTGAACAGCAGCGACTCGAGCACCGAGAGCTGCTCGCCGGAGGCCTTGAACTGGCTGGCGAGCTTGTCCATGCCGGCGTTGAGCTCGGGCTTGGCCATGTCGCGGACCGGGCCGGCGCCACCGACGCCGACCGGCTTGTCGAAATCGAATTCGCCGTCCTGCAGCTGGCCGATGCGGGTCAGGCGTTCGCCGAGCGCATTGAGGCGGTTGGCCTCGGCCTGCAGTTCGCCCATGCGCGCGGCCAGGGCGTTGATCTCGCGTTGCGCGTCGAGCCGGGTGGCGGCGATCTGCGCGTGCTGCTGGGCCAGTTCGGCGCGTAGCATGCGGTTGTCGGCGAGGCCGGCGCCGGCACCGACGGCGACACCGGTGCCGAGCAGCAGCGCCATGGCGAGGGCGGGACGGCGGGCGCCGATCCGGCCGGCCTGCTGGAACAGATGGTCCAGCCTGACGCGCGTGTTGTTTACGATGGATTGATAGGTCATGTGTCCGATGTCTGATTACAAGCCCAAGCCGAAGTCGCCGCCGCGAAAGTCCTCGACACCGCGCATCGCCATGGATGCATTGCTCGAAGACCCCGCCGGCAACAACCCGATCCGACGAGCGCTGTGGCTCGAAGGACTGGACCGTCGGTTACGCCCCTACCTGCCGCCTTCGCTCGCCGCGCATGCGCGGCTGGCCAACTTCGAACGCGGCAGGCTCGTGTTTGTCGTCGATGCCCCGGTGTGGCGGGCCAAGTTGCGGCTCGCGGCTCCGGAACTGCTCGACGCAGCCCGATCCATCGGACTGGACGCGGCCGAATTCGTCGTCAAGACGACGATCCCGAACCCGGTGGCAGCACCGGTACGGAAGGCCAAACCCATGTCGGCCGCGACGCTCATGTCGCTGCAGGCCGCGCTGGCATCGTTGAAGAAACCCGATCCGTCGGGGTCCAGCGATGCCGGCTGACACTCGGTAGGGCCGCATGGTGGGATGCGTACCGACGGGGGTCCGAGTGTCGGGGTCGGGGCATCCTACTGGCCCAACCCGGGGGTTTTGTTAAGCCTTCACTAGCTTTCCGGAAAAGTTTCGTTAGAAATTAGTTAAGCCGTCACGCACCGTTCACGAGTGTGATCGAGTTAACGTTCCTGACTTTCCCGGACAGGCGTCACAGGCCGCTTGGGGTGCGCGTTCAGGTTGGCGAACGCGGGCGGCCTGGAGAAAAGAGTGCCCTGCACTCTTTCTAGCTGGCCCTAAGCCAGCGCGGGTTCGCCGTAAGCGACCGGAACCGGCTCGGAGCCGCTGTAGCTGACCAGCTCCCAGGCCGAACGCTCGGCCAGCAGGGCGCGCACCAGCTTGTTGTTGAGCGCGTGGCCGGACTTGTAGCCCTCGTAGGCGCCGATGATGGCGTGGCCGGCGAGGTACAGGTCGCCGACCGCATCGAGGATCTTGTGACGGACGAATTCGTCGGCGTAACGCAGGCCGTCGTCGTTGAGCACGCGGAACTCGTCGAGCACGATCGCGTTGTCCATCGAGCCGCCCAGGCCGAGGTTGCGTTCGCGCATGTATTCCAGGTCGCGCATGAACCCGAAGGTGCGGGCGCGGCTGACTTCGCGGATGTAGTTTTCGGTGGAGAACTGCACTTCCGCGCGCGACTGCGAGGCCGGGATCGCCGGATGGTCGAAGACCACGGTGAAGCCCAGGCGGAAGCCTTCGAACGGCTCGAAACGCGCGACCTTGTCGCCTTCGCGCACTTCCACCGGGTGCTTGATGCGGATGAAACGCTTGGGCGCGTCCTGCTCGGCGATGCCGGCGGACTGCAGCAGGAACACGAACGGACCGGCCGACCCGTCCATGATCGGCACTTCCGGCGCGGACAGTTCGACAATGCAATTGTCGACGCCCAGGCCTGCCATGGCCGAGAGCAGGTGCTCGACCGTCATGACCTTGCCGACGCCGTAGGTCAGACCGGTGCATAGGGTGGTTTCGGTGACCAAATCGGCGCGCGCGGGCATCTCGACCACGGGGTCGAGGTCGGTGCGGCGAAACACGATGCCGGTGTCCACCGGGGCCGGGCGCAGGGTGAGGAAAACCTTGTCGCCGCTGTGCAGGCCCACGCCGGTGGCGCGGATCACGTTCTTGAGAGTGCGCTGACGCAGCATGGTCGTGGGGACTTCCGCGAGTGTTCTGGTTCTGCTGGCTGGCCGGCCGACGGCCGAACAGGTCCGGGCGGACGGATAGCTAATGGGGACTGGCACGAAACCGCGCAAGATTAGCACGGGGGTTGCTGAACCTGAACGAAAAGGACACAGCGTCCCGCCGTTGTCAACAGCGCTCGTCAAACTGACCGGTCGGCCCGCCTTTGCGGGGTCGGGCCGACCGGCCCAAGGCCCCGCGCGTAACGCCGGGGCAAGATGCCTCGGGCCGGGGACGAGTCCGGCCCTTGGGTGGTGCGTGAAGCAGGAGCGAGTTCACAAGAGCGAGAGGTAAGCAGGCGCGACAGCCCTACTCTTTTCTCACGGCCTTGCGCTCATTCCTGACCTCAATCGGCCTGGCGGCGCAGGAACGCCGGGATATCCAGGTAGCTGTTGTCGCTGCCGAAATCGGCCACGGCCGGGCCGGTCGGTTCCTGGCGCGAGCTGCCGCGCAGGCTGCCGCCGAAGCTCGGCATCGGCGCATGGCCGACGTCGTCCATCGCGCCGAACTCGGGCTGACCGGTGGTCGCGTTGCGCACCAGTTGGATCGGCGCGCGCTGCGATTCGCGCTCGTACCCCGAACCGCGCACCGACTGCTTGGTGGCGACGCGGTTGAGGCCGGTGGCGACCACGGTGACGCGGACCTCGTCCTGCATGTCCGGGTCGAGCACGGTGCCGATGACCACGGTCGCGTCTTCGGAAGCGAAGCCCTCGATGGTGCGGCCCACTTCGTCGAACTCGGCCATGGTGAAGTCCGGGCCGGCGGTGATGTTGACCAGGATGCCGTTGGCGCCGGCCAGGTTGACGTCGTCGAGCAGCGGGTTCTGGATCGCCGACTCGGCCGCGGCCTGGGCGCGATCGTCGCCGCGTGCGGCACCGGTGCCCATCATCGCCAGACCCATCTCGCTCATGACCGTGCGCACGTCGGCGAAGTCGACGTTGATCAGGCCCGGACGCACGATCAGGTCGGCGATGCCCTGCACCGCGCCGAGCAGCACGTCGTTGGCGGCGCGGAAGGCCTGGATCATGGTCGCGTTGCGGCCGAGCACGGTGATCAGCTTCTCGTTGGGGATCGTGATCAGCGAATCGCAGTGGTGCGACAGCTCCTCGATGCCCTTGAGCGCGACCTGCATGCGGCGGCGGCCTTCGAACGGGAACGGCTTGGTGACGACCGCGACGGTCAGGATGCCCATCTCCTTGGCGAGCTGGGCCACCACCGGCGCCGCGCCGGTGCCGGTGCCGCCGCCCATGCCGGCGGTGATGAAGACCATGTCGGCGCCGGTCAGCGCGTCCATGATGCGTTCGCGATCTTCCAGCGCCGCCTGGCGGCCGACTTCCGGATTCGCGCCGGCGCCCAGGCCCTTGGTGACGTTGCTGCCGAGCTGCAGCTGCAGTTTGGCGCCGCAGTTCTTGATCGCCTGCGCGTCGGTGTTGGCGGTGATGAATTCCACGCCGTCGACGTTGCCGCTGACCATGTGCGCCACGGCGTTGCCGCCGCCACCGCCCACGCCAACGACCTTGATGACCGCGTTCGGGGCCATTTTTTCAACCAATTCGAAATGTGCCATGTTCTCGTCCTCTTATGTGCCGGGAGTCGGGAATCGGGAATGGGGAATCGGAAAAGCGCTCCGTCCTCAATTCGATGCCGTCCTCTACGACGTTTTTGGTTTTAGTTTTAGTTGCTTCTACCGCTGCCACAACCTGCCAGTGCTGTTGCATGTTGCTGTTGCTGTTGCTGTTGCTCTTACGATTCCCAATTCCCGATTCCCGATTCCCGGCCGTCAAAATTCGCCGCGATACCAGTTCTTGATCTTGTTGAAGAAACTGCCGGCGCGGCCGGTGGAGATCACCGGGCGACGCGGGTTTTCGATCTGGCTGCCCATCAGCAACAAACCCACGCCGGTGGCGTGAACCGGGTTGCCGACCACTTCGCCCAGGCCGGTCACGTGCTGCGGAATGCCCACGCGCACCGGCATCTGCAGCATTTCCTCGGCCAGTTCGACCACACCTTCCATCTTGGCCGCGCCGCCGGTCAGGACCATGCCGGCGCGGACGTGATGTTCGAAACCCGAGCGGCGCAGTTCGGCCTGGATCATTTCGAAGATTTCCTCGTAGCGCGCCTGCACCGCCTGCGCCAGCGAGTGACGCGGCATGCGCCGCGGCGGTCGATCGCCGACGCTGGGCACCTGGATCGATTCCTCGGCGGTCGCCATCTGCGCCAGCGCGCAGGCGTAACGCACCTTGATCTGCTCGGCTTCCGGCGTCGGCGTGCGCAGCATGTGGGCGATGTCTTCGGTGACCTTGTCGCCGGCGATCGGCAACGACGCGCTGTGCGCGATCGCGCCCTGCACGAACACCGAGATGTCGGTGGTGCCCGCGCCGATATCGACCAGCACCACGCCGAGCTCGCGCTCGTCGCTGGTCAGCACCGCGTTGCTCGAAGCCAGCACGCCGAGAATCAAATCGTCGACCTGCAACCCGCAGCGCTGCACGCACTTGCTGATGTTGGCCGCGGCCGACTGCGCGCACACGACCAGATGCGCATGCACCTCCAGGCGCACGCCGGTCATGCCGACCGGGTTGCGGATGCCTTCCTGCGAATCGTCGAGCACGTAGTCGCGCGGGATCGCATGCAGGATCTTCTGGTCGGCCGGGATCGCCACCGCCTTGGCCGCGTCCAGCACCCGGTCGAGATCGCCGTAGGTGACCTCGCCGTCGCGGATCGGGGCGATGCCCTGCGAGTTGCGGCACTGGATGTGATTGCCGGAAATCGACGCGTAGACCGAGCGGATCTCGCAGCCGGCCATCAGCTCGGCTTCCTCGATCGCGCGCTGGATCGACTGCACGGTCGATTCGATATCCACGACCACACCGCGCTTGAGCCCGCGCGATTCGTGCGAGCCGATGCCGATCACCTCGATGGGGTTGCCAGGCGAATACTCGCCCACCAGCGCCACCACCTTGGAGGTGCCGATGTCGAGGCCAACGATCAGCGACTTGTCGCCTTTGCGGTTCATGACTGTCCTTGCTGCTGTTTCGGTGCGGCCGCGGGCGCCTGCACGGGCGCCCACGACAGCGAAAAACCATTGGTGTAACGAAGGTCGGCGCGCGCCAGCACCTGCACCCGCTGCGCCATCAACTGCGGCAGCAGCTTGACGAAGCGGCTCAGGCGCGCGCGCGCCTCGTTGCGGCCGACCACGATCTGCGCGCCGTTGGCCAGGCCGAGGGTCCAGCTGCCGCGCTGATCGACTTCGACCTGACGCACGTCCAACCCCACCGGCGCGAACAACTCGCGCGATTCGTTGTAGAGCGCCACCACGTCCTTGATCCGGCTTTCGGGCCCTGCGAACTGCGGCAGGTTGGCCGGCACCTGGATGTTGGCGGTCGGAAACAAACGTCCCTGCTCCGACAACAAACGATCCTGGCCCCAGCGCGCGAACGGCTTGTGCTCGATCACGGTCACTTCCAGCACGTCGGGCCAGCGCTTGCGCACTTCGGCATGACCGACCCACGGCAGCTTGGCGACCGCGACCTGCGCCGAGGCCAGATCGACCGCGAAGAAACCGCGCTGCGCGTACGGCAGCAAGGTCTTGCGCAGCGCCGCCGCATCCACCCGCTCGAACTCGCCGGTCACGCGCAGGCGCTTGAGCGGCCACTGGTTCGCGCCGATCCAGCCGTTGAGCACGGCGACGACCGGCAGCGCGACCAAGGCCAGCGCAAGCAACCATCCGACGAGGCGGAGCATGGCGTTCACGCCGTCGCACCTCCTTGCACGGTTGCCTCGAGCACGCGCCAGCACAGCTCGTCGTATTCGATCCCGACCTGACGCGCGGCCTTGGGCACCAGCGAATGGCTGGTCATGCCCGGCGCGGTGTTGACCTCGATCAGATACAGCTGGCCGCTGTCGCGGTCGCGCATCACGTCGACCCGGCCCCAGCCCTTGCAGCCGGCGGCGACGAAGGCCTCCATCGCCATGCGGCGGATTTCGGCTTCCTCGACGCCTTCCAGGCCGGGACACAGGTATTGGGTGTCCTCGGCGATGTACTTGGCGTGATAGTCGTACCACTCGCCCTTCGGCACGATCCGGATCGACGGCAGCGCGGTGTAGCCGTCGCCGTTGATCAGCACCGCGACGGTGAGCTCGTCGCCGATCACCATCTGCTCCATCAGCATTTCGCCGGGATAGCGCGCGGCCAGTTCGACCGCTTCGTCGATGTCGGCGTCCTTGAGCACGCGCGACACGCCGACGCTGGAGCCTTCGCTGGACGGCTTGATGATGACCGGCAGGCCGATCGCCTGGGCCGCGGCGTGCACGTCGTCGCCCTTGGCGATGCGGCGATAGCGCGGGGTCGGCAGGCCGGCCGCCATCCACACCTGCTTGGTGCGGATCTTGTCCATCGCCAGCGCCGAACCGAGCACGTCCGAACCGGTGTACGGCACGCCGAGCGCTTCGAGCACGCCCTGCAGCACGCCGTCTTCGCCGCCGCCCTTGTTGCCGTGCAGGATGTTGAACACGCGATCGACGCCGCCCACGCGAATGGCTTCGATCAGCGCCGGAATACCGTCGATCGCGAACGCGTCCACGCCGCGCGAGCGCAGCGCCTCGAGCACGCCGCGGCCGGAATCCAGCGACACCTCGCGCTCGGCGCTGGTGCCGCCCATCAGCACGGCGACGCGGCCGAACACGGCCGGATCGGTGACGCGGAGCGGGGCAAACTGCAGACTCACTTCGATTCTCCCTGGAAACCCTGGCTGGCCAACTGCTGCGCCGCCGCGCCGATATCGCCGGCGCCCATCAGCAACAGCAGATCGCCGTCGTTCAATACATCCGGCAACACGCCGGCCAGATCGCCCGCGCCGCCGACCACCACCGGGTCGATGCGGCCGCGCGCGCGGATCGCGCGCGCCAGCGACTTGGCATCGGCACCGGCGATCGGCGCTTCGCCGGCCGGATAGACCTCGGTCAGCACCAGCGCATCCACCGACGACAGCACCGCGGCGAAATCGTCGAACAGATCGCGGGTGCGGCTGTAGCGATGCGGCTGGAACGCGACCACCAGCCGCTTGTCCGGCCAGCCGCCACGCGCGGCGGCGAACACGGCCTCGAGTTCTTTCGGGTGATGGCCGTAGTCGTCGACCAGTTGCACGGTCGCGCCCTTGTCGGTGTGCAACTCGGCGAGCAGATTGAAGCGACGGCCGATGCCTTCGAATTTTTCCAGCGCGCGCGCGATCGCATCGGGCTGCACGCCCAGCTGCCAGGCGACCGCGCATGCCGCCAACGCGTTCTGCACGTTGTGCCGGCCCGGCAAGGCCAGCGTCACCGCGGTGCGGGTCGCATCGGGCAGGCACAGGGTGAAATGCATCGCGCCGCCGGTTTGGCTGACGTCTTCGGCGCGCACGTCGGCGGTTTCGTCGAAGCCGTAGGTCATCACATGGCGCGGGGTTTCCGCGGCGAGCTTGGCGACGTTCGGATCGTCGATGCACAGCACCGCCAGCCCGTAGAACGGCAACCGGTGCAGGAATTCCTCGAACGCGGCCTGGACCTTGGCGAAATCGCCGCCGTAGTTTTCCAGGTGATCGGCGTCGATGTTGGTGACGATGGCGATCTGCGGATTCAGGCGCAGGAAGCTGCCGTCGCTTTCGTCGGCCTCAGCCACCAGCCACTGTCCGCCGCCCAGGCCGGCGTTGGCGCCGGCCGCGAGCAGCTTGCCGCCGATCACGAAGGTCGGATCGATGCCGCCTTCGGCCAGCACGCTCGCGGCCAGCGAGGTGGTCGTGGTCTTGCCATGGGTACCGGCCACCGCGATGCCGCGGCGAAAGCGCATCAGCTCGGCCAGCATCTCCGCGCGCGGCACCACCGGGATGCGCTGGGCGCGCGCTTCCATCAGTTCCGGGTTGTCGCGCTTGATCGCGCTGGACACCACCACGCAGTCGGCGCCGAGCACGTTGGCCGCGGCGTGGCCGCGATGCACGTTCGCGCCCATCGCGGTCAAGCGACGGGTCACCGCGTTGTCGGCCGTATCCGAGCCCGACACCTGATAGCCGAGCGTGCACATCACTTCGGCGATGCCGCTCATGCCGGTGCCGCCGATGCCGACGAAATGCACGCGCGGAAACGCCTTGGCCAGGTCGCCGGTGTGCTGCAGGCGGCGGCGGAGTGCGGTGCTCATGCTTTGAAATCCGGGAGTCGGGAATGGGGAATCGGGAATCGGGAGGAGCGGGTTTTGTCGCGATTTGAAAATTCGTCAGTGACAGGACGCGCGGATAGCTGGGTACTCGGCTCTTGCCGATTCCCGATTCCCCATTCCCGATTCCCGGCCTTCATCGCGCCACCTCCAACACAATCTGCGCGACGCGGTCGGCCGCGTCGGGTCTGGCGAGGCTTCGCGCCGCGTCGGCCATCTGCAGCAGCACGCCGCGCTCGGCTAGGATCTCGATGGTCGCCGACAGGCGCGCGCCCAGGTCGTCGCCGGCCTGCGGCAGCAACTGCGCGGCGCCGCGATCGACCAGGAAACGCGCGTTCTTGGTCTGGTGGTCGTCGACCGCCTGCGGGAACGGCACCAGCACGCTGCCGACGCCGACCGCGCACAGCTCGGCCAGGGTCAGCGCGCCGGAGCGGCATACCACCAGATCGGCCCACGCGTACGCGGCGGCCATGTCGGCGATGAACGGTTCGACCGAGGCGATCACGCCGGCGTTCGCATACGCGAGTTCGGCGTCGGCGCGCAGCTTCTCGCCGCTTTGATGCCGCACTTCGCAGGGCACGCGGCCGCGCAGACCGGCGATCGCGGCGGGCACCGCCTGGTTCAAGGCGCGCGCGCCCTGGCTGCCGCCGAGCACCAGCAGCCGCAACGGGCCGCTGCGTTCGGCGAAACGCTGCGCGGGCGGCGCGACCGCGGCGATCTCCGCGCGCACCGGATTGCCGACCACTTCTTCCTGACCACCGGGGAAGGTGTCCGGAAATCCGGTCAGCACGCGGCGCGCGAAACGCGACAGCACGCGGTTGGTCATCCCCGGGGCGCGATTTTGTTCGTGCACGATCAGCGGCACGCCGGCCAGACGCGCGGCCAAGCCGCCGGGACCGGCCGCATAGCCGCCGAAGCTGATCACTGCGCGCGGCTCGCGCGCGCGCAACACGCGCTGCGCGGCGCGCACCGACGCGGCCAGCCGGAACGGCGCGCGCAACAGCGTCGCCAGCCCTTTGCCGCGCACGCCGCTGATCGCGATGGTGTCGATCTCGATGCCGTGCTGCGGCACCAGCCGCGTTTCCATGCCGCCGTCGGCGCCGAGCCACGAGACCGGCACGTTGCGCGCCAGCAAAGCCTTGGCCACCGCCAGACCCGGGAAGATATGTCCGCCGGTGCCGCCGGCGAGAATCATCACCGGCCGTTCGCTCGAACGAAGCTCGCTCATGCCGACCTCCCGAACGAAGGCTCGACGCGTTCGCGCAGACGGCTGGTGCCGCGCGCGGCGTCGCTGCTGCGAGTGGCGCCGGCGGCCGCAGGCGTCGCAGTCGCGGTCGAAGGCGCGCCGCTCGCGGCCGGCGCGGCCGTCTGCGCCGCTTCGCCGCGCAGACGCGCGACTTGGCGCTGGGCGCGGTCGAGTTCGTAGGACACGCGCAGCAACACCGCCAGCGCCGCGCAGCTCATCAGCACGCTGGAACCGCCGGAGGAAATCATCGGCAGGGTCAGGCCCTTGGTCGGCAACAACCCCAGGTTGACCCCGATCGACACGAAACTCTGCAGCCCCATCCACAAGGCGATGCCGAACGCGACATAGCCGGAGAAGTGGCGACGCATCTCCACGCACTTGAGCCCGATCCACAGCGCGCGGCCGGTCAGCAGCGCGTACATGCCGACCACCGCGCACACGCCGGCGAACCCGAATTCCTCGGCGATCACCGCCATGATGAAGTCGGTATGCGCCTCGGGCAGGTACGACAGCTTCTGCACCGACGCGCCCAGGCCGACCCCGAGCCATTCGCCGCGACCGACCGCCATCAAGGCATTGGTCAACTGGTAGCCGGTGCCGAACGGATCGCTCCACGGATTCATGAAGGAGGTCAGGCGGATCACCCGGTACGGCTCGGCGATGGCGATCACCGCCAGGATCGGCAGGCCGATCAGCACCGGGCCGAACATGCGCGGCATGTTGACGCCGCCGAGCACCAGCATGCCGGCGGTGATCGCCAGCAGCAGCGACGAGGAACCGAAGTCGGGCTGCATCAGCAACAGGCCGACCAGCACGATCGCCACGCCGATCGGCTTGAGCATCGCGCCCCAGGTCGCCGAGATGTCTTCGCTGAATCGCTTGAGGTAGCTCGCCAGCCACACGATATAGAGCAGCTTGACCGCCTCGACCGCCTGGAAGCCGACCGGGCCGAGATTGATCCAGCGCTTGGCGCCGTTGACCTGCCGGCCGATCACCGGCACGAACACCAGCAGCAGCAACACGATGCACACCAGCAGCAGCCACTGGTTGTGCTGTTCGATGGTCTTGAGCTCGGTGCGCATCAACCAGAACGCCATGCCCAGGCCGACGGCGAGGAAGATCAGGTGGCGGGTCAGGAAGTAGAACGCGTCGACGTTGTGGGTCGCCGCGACGCCGAGCGACGCCGAGCCGACCATGACCACGCCGGTGCAGGCCAGGGCGATGGACACGAACAGCAGCCACGGGTCGTAGCGACCGTGGATGGCGTCGAGTCGGGTTGCCTGGCGCGCGGAGTTTTCCATCAACGGACCTTGAGAGTGGCCAGACCGACCAGCACGAGCACGACCGAGATGATCCAGAAGCGCACGATCACGCGCGGCTCGGGCCAGCCCTTGAGTTCGAAGTGGTGATGGATCGGCGCCATGCGGAACACGCGCTTGCCGGTCAGCTTGAACGAAGCGACCTGGATCATCACCGAGAGCGTTTCGATCACGAACACGCCGCCCATGATCACCAGCACCAGTTCCTGGCGCACGATCACCGCGATGGTGCCGAGCACCGCGCCCAGCGCCAGCGCGCCGATGTCGCCCATGAATACCATCGCCGGGTAGGTGTTGAACCACAAAAAGCCCAGGCCCGCACCGGCGATCGCCGCGCAGATGATCACCAGCTCGCCCGCGCCCGGCACCTGCGGGATCTGCAGGTACTTGGAGAACTCGGCATGGCCCGAGGCGTAGGCGAACACGCCCAGCGCGCAGGCGACCAACACGGTCGGCATGATCGCCAGACCGTCGAGGCCGTCGGTCAGGTTGACCGCGTTGGAGAAGCCGACGATCCAGAAGTACGCGACCACGATCAGGCCGGCGCCGAGCGGAATCGCGATCGCCTTGATCAGCGGCACGTAGAAGGTCGTGCTCGCGACCACCGCCGGATCGGCGGTGAAGTACAAGAACGCGCCCGCGGCCAGGCCGAAGATCGACTGCAGCAGGTACTTCCAGCGCGATTTGAGGCCATTGGGATCGCGGCGCACGATCTTGATCCAGTCGTCGTACCAGCCGATCGCGCCGAAGCACAGCATCACCCCGAGCACCAGCCACACATACCTGTTGCGCAGGTCGCCCCACAGCAGCACCGAGGCCAGCACCGTCATCAGGATCAGCGCGCCGCCCATGGTCGGCGTGCCGGCCTTGGAGAAATGCGTCTGCGGGCCGTCCTGGCGGATCGGCTGGCCGCCCTTGTACTGGGCGAGCTTGCGGATCACCGCCGGGCCCCACCACAACGACAGGGCGAGCGCGGTCAACGCGCTGAGGATGCCGCGGAAGGTCAGATAGCCGAACAGCCCGAACAGGCTCTGCAACTGCTCCAGCCAACGAGTGAGTTCAAGCAGCATGCGTGGTCCCCTTCCCCTGTGCGGGCTTATGCGCGGACAGCAACGCCGTCACGATCTTGTCCATCGCACTGCTGTGCGAACCTTTCACCAACACCCGCACGCCGTCGCGCAACTGCTCGCTGAGCGCGCGCGCCAGCGCGTCGTGGCTGTCGAACACCTGCGCGCCGTCGCCGAAGGCCTGGGCCGCGGCGGTCGGCAGTTCGCCGAGCGCGAACAAACGACGCAGCCCGGCGGCCCTGGCGCGACGGCCGATGTCGGCGTGCATGGCGATTTCCTCGTGGCCGATCTCGCGCATCGCGCCGAGCACCAGCCAGTTTTCGCCGCCCATCTCGGCCAGGGTGTCGATCGCCGCCGCGGTCGAACCGGGATTGGCGTTGTAGCTGTCGTCGATCAGCACCGCGCCGTTGTCGAGACGATGGGTGATCAGGCGGCCGTCGACCGGCAGCGCGGCGTTGAGGCCGGCGGCGATCGCCGCCAGCGATACGTCGGCGCCGAGCGCCAGTGCCGCGGCGGCCAGCGCATTGCGCACGTTATGACGGCCGCTGAGTTTCAGCGCGACCTGCGCCTCGCCCTGCGGCGTGACCAGCACGAAGCTGGAACCCTCCGGCCCGACGCGAACGTCCTTCGCGGTCACATCCGCGCTGGCGTCGATGCCGTAGCGGATGATCCGCCGGCCCGAGGCGCGATTGTCGAAGTACGGCGCGAACGCATCGTCGGCATTGATCACCGCCACGCCGTAGGACGGCAGCGCGTCGTAGATCGCGCCCTTGGTGTCGGCGATGCCGAGCAGGCTGCCCATGCGCTCCAGATGGGCCGGGGCGATGTTGTTGACGACCGCGACCTGCGGACGCGCGACCCGCACGAGGTAGTCGATATCGCCGGGCTTGCCCGCGCCCATCTCGTAGATCGCGAACAACGCGTCTTCCGGCGCATCGAGCACCGCCAGCGGCAGCCCGATCTCGTTGTTGCGGTTGCCCGGCGTCGAATAGGTCCGGCCCGGCGCGGCCTGTTCCAGGATCGCGGTGGTCAGCGCCTTGACGCTGGTCTTGCCGTTGCTGCCGGTGATCGCGATCACCCGGGTGTCGCGGGTCGACTGCACGGTGGTGGCCAGATCGGCCAGCGCGCGCTCGGTGTCGGCGACGATCACCTGCGGCATCGCCGCGTCGATCTCGCGCGAAACCAGCGCGCCGGCCACGGTGGTGCCGAGCAGCTTGGCGACATGATCGTGGCCGTCGAAGCGCTCGCCCTTGAGCGCGACGAACAGCGCCGCGCCGCTGGCCGGCAGCGCGCGGCTGTCGGTGGTCAGCAGGTCGATTGCGGCGTCCTCGCCGTGCAGGCGGCCGCCGGTCATGCGCGCGATTTCGGACAGCAGCAGACGCCTCATGCTCGCGCCTCCAGTGCCGCCTGCGCGATCAGGGTGTCGTCGAACGCATGGCGCACGCCGTGGATTTCCTGGTAAGGCTCGTGGCCCTTGCCGGCCACCAGCACGATGTCGTCGGGACCGGCTTCGCCGATCGCATGTTCGATCGCGGCGCGACGGTCGCGCAGCACCACCGCGCGCTGCGGCGCGCGCAGGCCTTCGAGAATGTCGGCGACGATGACATCGCCATCCTCGCCGCGCGGGTTGTCGTCGGTGACGATCACCAGATCGGCGCCGTGTTCGGCGATCGCCGCCATCTGCGGACGCTTGCCGCGGTCGCGTTCGCCGCCGCAGCCGAACACGCAGATCAGCCGCGCGTTGGCGTGCGCGCGCAGCGAGGCCAGCGCCTGCTCGAGCGCGTCGGGCGTGTGCGCGTAGTCGATCACCACCAGCGGCAGCACGCCGTCGCCGCCGAGGCGGTTCATGCGGCCGTGGATCGGTTCGAGTTGCGACAGGGTCTGGGCGATCTGCGCCGGCGCTTCGTCGAGCGCGTACAGCGCGCCGGCCACCGCGAGCAGGTTGTCGACATTGAAACGACCCAGCAGCTTGGAGGCGACCGGATGCGACTTGCCGGCGACGACCAGATCGAAGCCGATGCCGCGGCTGTCGAAACTCATCGCCTCGGCGCGCAAGCTGGCGCCGTCGCGGCCACGCGAACTCAGGCCGATCGCGCGTACGCCCTTGGGCAGCTGCGCGATCAGTTCGCGGCCGAATTCGTCGTCGAGATTGATCGCCGCCGCCTGCAGGCCGGGCCAGTCGAACAATCGCGCTTTCGCCGCGCCGTAGCTCGCCATGTCGCCGTGGTAATCGAGGTGATCGCGGGTCAGATTGGTGAACACGCCGACATCGAAATGCACGCCGGCGACGCGGCCCTGGTCGAGCGCGTGCGAGCTGACTTCCATCGCCACCGCGGTCGCGCCGGCATCGCGCATGTCGGCGAGCAATTCGTGCAACGGCAGCACCAGCGGGGTGGTGAAGCCGTTCGGCACGACCGCGCCGTACAGGCCCGCGCCGAGCGTGCCGACGCTGCCGCAGCGGATGCCGCGCAAGGTCCAGGCCTGCGCGATCAGCTGCACGGTCGAGGTCTTGCCGTTGGTGCCGGTGACGCCGACCACGGTCATCGCCTCGCTCGCGCGGCCATGGAAGGCATCGCCCATTTCGCCCAGGCGCGAACGCAATCTCGGCACCGCGATCGCATCGGCCGGCGCCGGCAGGTCGTCGGGCGCGGGCGGTTCGAACAGGATCGCGACCGCGCCCTGCGCACGCGCCTGCTCGATGAATTTCAACCCATGCGCGCCGAACCCGGCGATCGCCACGAAGGCATCGCCCGGACGCACCGCGCGGCTGTCCATCACCAGACCGGAAATGCGCAGATCGCCGGGGATGCCGGCGATGTCGGGCAGCAGGTCGGCCAACGGCATCAGGCGGCTCATCGCACGCCTCCCGGGGCCAGCGCGCCGGCCGCGATCGGCGGCGGCGGCGCGGCCTCATGCGTTGCCGCCGGCAGCACCGGCCCGCTCGGCTTGCCGCCGTTCTGCTTTAGCCGCTTGGCCTCGGCCGCGGCCTGCACCGCGAGCCAGGTTTCGATGTCGTCGGGCGCCACGTCCATCAGGCGCAGCGCGCCGTCCATGACGTTGCGGAACACCGGGCCGGACACCGAACCGCCGTAATAGCCCTTCTTGGTCGGATCGGGTTCGCTGACCACCACCACCATCGAAAAGCGCGGCTTCTCCACCGGCACGACGCCGGCGAACAGCGACACGTACTTCTTCGAATACCCGCCGCTCGCGCTGAACTTGCGCGTGGTGCCGGTCTTGCCGGCGACGTGGTAGCCCAGGATCGCGGCCTGCTTGGCGGTACCGCCGGGCTCGGTCACGGTCTGCATCATGTGCATGATTTCGCCGGCCACGACCGGGTCGAGCACCTGCTGCGGCTCGTTGCGCTGGCCCTTGACGAAGGTCGGCTGGATCAGCTTGCCGCCGTTGGCCATCGCCGCGTAGGCCATCGCGATCTGCATCGGCGTGGCCGACAGACCGTAGCCGTAGGACATGGTCGCCTTGGTCGTGCCGCTCCAGCGCGACGGCGGCGCGAGCAGGCCCGAGGACTCGCCGGGGAAGCCGCTGTTGGGCTTGCGGCCGTAGCCGAAGCCCTGGATGAACTTGTAGTAGTAGTCGTTCGGCAACGGCAACGCGAGCTTGGCCGCGCCGACGTTGGAACTCTTGGTGATCACGCCGGTGACGGTCAGGGTGCCGTTGTTATGCGTGTCGGTGATGCGATACCGGCCATTGGGCATCCAGCCCGGCTCGGTATGCACCAGGGTGGTCGGCTTGACCGTGCCGGCGTTGAGCGCGGCGGCGACGGTGATCGGCTTCATCGTCGAGCCCGGCTCGACCACGTCGGTGATCGCGCGGTTGCGGTGGGTGTCGCGATTGCCGGCGCCGAGCAGGTTCGGGTTGTAGGTCGGCAGGTTGGCCATCGCCAGCACTTCGCCGGTCTCGATGTCGAGCACCACCGCCGAGGCGCTGCTCGCGCCGGTGTCGATCAGCGCGCGGCGCAGCTCGCGGTAGGTAAGGTACTGGATGCGGCGGTCCAACGTCAGGGTGAGGTCCTTGCCCGGCTCGGCGGTCTGGACCAGATCGACGTTCTCGACGATGCGCCCGGCGCCGTCGCGGATCACCCGCTTGACCCCGGGCTTGCCGCGCAGTTCGTGGTCGAACGCGAGCTCCAGGCCTTCCTGGCCGCGGTCGTCGATGTTGGTGAAGCCCAACACGTGCGACATCGCCTCGCCCTGCGGGTAGAAGCGACGGAATTCGCGCTGCGAGAACACGCCGGGAATCTTGTAGGCGAGGATCCGCTTGGCCTCGTCCGGATTGATCCGGCGCTTGAGGTACATGAACTCCTTGCCCGACCGCTGCGACAGCTTGCGGGTCAGTTCGTCCGGCGCCACGCCCAGGGCCTTGGCCAGCTCGGGCAGGCGCTCGGGGCTCTTGGCCAGTTCCTTCGGGTTGCCCCAGATCGATTCGACCGGCGTGGACACCGCCAGCGGTTCGCCGTTGCGGTCGGTGATCATGCCGCGCGAGGTCGGGATCGGGATTTCGCGCAGCGAACGCGCGTCGCCCTGCTGGCGATAGAAATCGTTATGGATCACCTGCAGATCGAGCGCGCGGCCGAGCAGCGCGACCGCGCACAGGCCCAGCGTGCCGCCGACTAGGATCAGCCGGTTGCGCAGGTTGAACTGGGCGCTGCGGCCGCGCGGCTTGTTGCCGGCGCGCGCGCGGTCCTCGCGCAGGCGCGCGAAGCCTTCGCCGAGGTTTTCGACCAGGCGATCGAAGCCGCCGCCGCGCTGGCCGCGCTCGCCGAGCACGCGATCGAGCGGACCGCTGCGGCCGGGCCGCTTGGTCTTGCGCCCGCTCATGGCCGGATCACCACGGTTTCGGCGCCCTCGGGGAACTTCATCCCGATGCGCTCGCGGGCGACCTGATCGATGCGGTTGCTCTCGGCCCAGGTCGCCTGTTCCAGCTGCAACCGGCCGAATTCGATATTGAGCTCGTCGCGCTCGCGCTGCAGCTTGTTGAGCTGCACGAACAACTGCCGATGCTCATGGCGCGCGAACACCACCAGCAGCGCCGAGACGACGTTGGCGACGATCAGCAGGGCCAGCAGCAGGCGCATCACCGGGCGCCTCCTTGCGGTGGCGCCGGGAATCGGGAATCGGGAATGGGGAATCGGGAAAGCAGGTTCGCGGGCAGGTCGTGGTCGTCGTCGGCTGTTGCCGTTGCGATTCCCAATTCCCGATTCCCGACTCCCGGCTCTCCCAGCTTCTCAGCCACCCGCAACACCGCGCTGCGCGCGCGCGGGTTCTCGGAGGTTTCTTCCCACTGCGCCTTCTGCGCGCCGCCGATCATCAACAGATCGGGGGTGAACGCGACCTCGACCGGCATGCGCCGGTTGGCCGGCGGGGCCTTGGCGTGACGCAGGATGAACTGCTTGACGATGCGGTCTTCCAGCGAATGGAAGCTGATCACCGCCAGCCGGCCGCCGGGCTTGAGCCGCGCGAGCGCCGCGTCCAGGCCGAGTTCCAGATCGGCCAGTTCGCGGTTGATGAAGATGCGGATGGCCTGGAAGCTGCGGGTCGCCGGATGGATCTTCTGGTCGCCACGCGGCATCACCGAGGCGATCAGGTCGGCGAGCTGGGCGGTGCGGGTCAGCGGCTGGGCGTCGCGGCGGGCCACGATGGCGCGGGCGATCTTGCGGCTCTGGCGTTCTTCGCCGTAGGTCCACAGCACGTCGGCGATTTCTTTCTCGCCGGCGCTCGCCAGCCACTGCGCCGCGCTGTGGCCGCTGTCGGGGTCCATGCGCATGTCCAGCGGGCCGTCCTTGCCGAAGCTGAAGCCGCGCTCGGCCACGTCGAGCTGCGGCGAGGACACGCCCAGATCGAGCAGCACGCCGTCCAGGCCGGCGGCGGCCGCGTCCCAATGGGCCATGTCGGCGAAGCTGCCGCGGTAGATGGACACGCGCGCGTCGTCGCCGAACTCGCGTTCGGCCACGGCGATCGCTTCAGGGTCCTTGTCCATCACCAGCAAGCGGCCTCCAGCCTGCAATTGCGAGAGCACGCCGCGGGCATGCCCGCCGCGTCCGAACGTTCCGTCCAGATAGGCTCCGTTCCCGTGTACCCGCAGGCCGTCGAGCACCTGCCGATACATCACGGGAAGGTGGCCGGAGCGCGTCAGCGTGCGTTCCATGCCACCGCCCGTCATAGCTGCAGGTCGAGCAGTTCGTCGCTCAGATCGTCGTCGGAAATGGTCTGACGGATCTGCGCGTGGTGCGCCTGCTCGCTCCAAAGTTCGAATTTGTCGCCCATGCCCAGCAACACCGCCTTCTTCTCGATGCCCACCGCGGCGCGGTGGCTGGCCGGCACGGTGATGCGGCCGTTGCCGTCGAGTTCGACGAACGCGGCCGCGCCGACCAGCTTGAGCTGCATGTTGCGATTGACCTGCTTGACCTTGGGCAGCTTGTTGACCTGGTCGCGGACGCGTTCCCAGATCGACAGCGGATACAGGTAAAGGGAGCCCGACTCGAACGGGTTGTAGGTGATGACCAGGCGGTTGTCGCATTCGCGCGCGACAAGATCGCGGTAAGCGGTGGGTACCGCCAGCCGTCCCTTGTCGTCGATCGTGATGGCGGTTTCGCCCTGGAACATTGCGCACCTTTGGGGTTCCCGTCTCTACCGGACGGGTCACCTCGTTCGTTCACCCGGCTGGGCGGTAGTCCTTCGAAAACCCACAAAAACCCAGGTTTTCCCTCGGAAGCCCACATTAGCAGGGTGCTCAGGGTTGTCAACAACTTTCCGGGGTAAATTTCGCTAGGCACATCAATGGCTTGCGGCGAACTTCAGAGTCTTATTCAAGACTTATCCACTAGCCTTTGTTTCGTCTCATATTTTGAGACTCTGAACGTCACAAAGTGACCTTCGCGCGAACTCCGTCACAGTTGCCGCGCCATTGCTGCGCGGCAGCATGGATCGCCGATCCGCGCAGAAGATCGCAATAGACGGCGCGATCGCCGATATCCATGGGAAGAAGCGGGCACGGCCCCGCGCGACGCATTCCGACACCCGGTTCACGCCGACGCGCCTAGCGTGAAGTTTTCCTGCGCCCTGGAGCCACTGATGTCCCCACCCGCCCTTCCCGGCCGCCCCGCCCTGCGCGCCGGCCTGCCGTCGGTCCTGCTGGCGGCCGCCCTGCTGGCCGGTTGCGGCCGCGGCGAGCCCGACCGGCCGCCCCTGACCGCGGCGGCGGCCGACGCCGACCTGCTCAAGCGCTGGCAGACCGAGCAGGCCCGCGAAGACCAGAACCTGCAGACCTTCGACGAACTCGATTTCGTCCACTACAGCGGCCAGCAGTGGCAGGACTTCCACAAGAGCCATGCCCCGAACATCGTCGTCCACTACCCCGACGGCCACACCAGCACCGGCCTGGACGCGCACATCGCCGAGCTCAAGCCGCAGTTCGCGTTCGCCCCCGACACCAAGATCCGCCAGCACCCGATCAAGATCGCCCAGGGCGACCTGACCGCGGTGATGGGGGTGATGGAAGGCACCTTCAGCCAGCCGATGCCGCTGGCCGACGGCAAGACCCTGGCCCCGACCCACAAACCGTTCAGGCTCGAGATGACCACGATCGGCCGCTGGAAGGACGGGGTGATGGTCGAGGAGTGGCTGTTCTGGGACAACCAGGCCTTCATGAAGCAGATCGGCGCGACGCCGTAAGCGCGCAGGCAGGCATCGCCCCTTCTCCCGCAAGCGGGAGAAGGCGGCCCGAAGGGCCGGATGAGGGCGAGGTCAGACTCATGTCGGCCTTAGCGGCGTCGCGTGCCCTCACCCAACCCTCTCCCGCAAGCGGGAGAGGGCTAAAGCCAAGGCAAAGGCATAAAGCTGCGCCACCACCCGCCAGCGCGCCCCACCAGTACGAGAGCCCCCTTTAGTAAAGGGGGCGCCCCGAAGGGGCGGGGTTTTGGAAGCGCATAGCGGGGCCCGAAATTTGCAACGCAAATTTTGGGGCTTTTTCTGGCGCAGCCAGAAAAAGCGCGAAGTGGGCCGATAAGCCGGGTTCTGTCGTGGACAGTCATTCCTCTAGGCGCAACGTCACCGTTACGCTCAAGCAACCTACCCGGAGACATCGCGGGCCGCGACATAGTCTCCCTATTTGGTTTTGCTCCCGGTGGGGTTTGCCGTGCCGGTCTGTTGCCAGACTCGCGGTGCGCTCTTACCGCACCGTTTCACCCTTACCACGCACCCTTGCGGGCCGTTCGGCGGTCTGCTCTCTGTTGCACTTTCCGTCGGCTCGCGCCGCCCAGGCGTTACCTGGCACCGTGCCCTGTGGAGCCCGGACTTTCCTCGGCACCGGATCTTGCGACCCGATGACGCGACTGCCTGGCCTACTTCGCGCAGGCATTGTCGCATGCGCGCGGCCCGAACCGCCGCCGCGCGGTTAAATTGATCCGCGCCACGCGCCGCAAACCGCGCCAACCACCGGCCAAGCCATGCCAAGCGACGACCCCGAAGATCACTACCCGCTGTATCCACTGGGAATGCTGCGCCGTCACGGCCTGGTCGGCGCGCAGGATCTGGCCCAACGCCTGCCCGACTGGAGCGAACAACAACTGCGCGACGCCTTCTGGCATGCCTACGCGTCGATCCGCGAAAGCGAAACCGAGCTGGAACGCTCGGTCGGCATCGACGGCGGCGAGAAAGTCATGCGCCTCAACGGCCAGCCGATTTTCGTGTCCGAAGACTGCTGGAACTTCGAGGTCATGGCGGGCGCGGAACTGATGGATCGCCTGGTCGCCGCGCTTGAACAACTACGCGCGGCGCCGGCGGATTAGTCGCCGCTGCCGTACAAGGCCTTGCGCGGCGCCCCGCTCAACTCCGCCGCCAGCTTCGCCGCGGTCGACGGCGGCAGGTGTTCGCTGAGCTTGGCGTACAGGCGCTTGCCTTCGATCACCTTGGCGTCGGCATCGTCGCCGGCGCCTTCGACCACGACCACGAACTCGCCCTTGCGCTGATTCGGATCGGCCTTGACCTGCGCCGCCAATGCTTCGAGCGACCCGTCGAGCACGGTTTCGAACAGCTTGGTCAGCTCGCGCGCAAGTACCGCGCGGCGCGACGGGCCGAACGCGCCGATCATGTCGTCGAGGGTTTCCTCGATCCGGTGCGAGGACTCGTAGAACAACAAGGTCTGCGGCTCGGCCGCGAGCCGGGTCAGGCGTTCGCGCCGGGCCGAGCTCTTGGCCGGCAGGAAACCTTCGAAACTGAACCGATCCGAGGCCAACCCGGCGACGCTGAGCGCGGCGATCGCGGCGCAGGCGCCGGGCACCGGCGAGACCCGGATGCCGGCCGCGCGCGCGGCGCGGACCAAGCGATAGCCCGGATCGCTGACCAAGGGCGTGCCGGCATCGGACACCAATGCGAGCGAATCGCCGCCGTGCAGACGCGCCACCAACTGCGCCGCCTGCTGCTCCTCGTTGTGCTGATGCAGCGCCAACAGCGGGCGTTCCAGCCCGAAATGCGACAGCAACTGGCGGGTATGCCGGGTGTCCTCGGCGCAGATCGCCGCGACCGTGCGCAAGGTCTCCAGCGCGCGCGGCGAGAGGTCGCCGAGGTTGCCGATCGGGGTGGCGACAATATGAAGGGTGCCGAAGGTCTGCATCGTGCTCAGGGTTCAAGGCCGGGTAGAATCCTAACCGGTCCCACAGGAACGCCGCTGCGCGGCGAATGCAAGCCGATGACTCATAAGAAAAACCGGCCCGCTTTGACATGGACGTTCATCGGCCTGTTGGCGGCGACCGCGGTGCTCGGCGGCTGCGCCAGCGTCGAAACCCGCCCGACCGCGGCGACCAACGCCTCCAATCCGCTGATCGCCCAGGCCGGGCACCTCGCGCGCGAACACGCCGGCCTGTCCGGCGCGGCGCGCAGCGACAACGAACAACAGATCAACCGCCTGCTCGGCCAGCTCGACGACGCCGGCCTGAGCCGCGAAGCCGCCGCGCTGCCGGTCGGCGATCCGCTCTACAACTTCATCGGCAAGGTGATGATGCAGCGCGGCCTGCCGCTGCCGCGTCCGTTCGACCGCACCTCCGACTGGAATTTCAACGCCGGCCAGCGTCCGCCGGCCGAAGCCGACGGCTACCGTCCGCCGATGAAGCTGGCGGTGCTGCTGCCGGCCACCGGCGCCTCCGCGGTCGCCGGCGCCTCGGTGCGCGACGGCCTGAGCACGGCCTACTACGGCGAAAGCCGCCGCCGCCCGGACATTTTGTTCTACGACACCGGCAGCAACGCCGCCGGCGCCGTGGCCGCGTACGACAAGGCGGTCGCCGACGGCAACGACTTCGTGATCGGCCCGCTCGGCCGCGACGAAGTCAGCGCGGTGTTCGCCAAGGGCACCCTGCCGGTACCGGTGCTCGCGCTCAACCGCGGCAACGTCGCCCCGCCCAGCGGCAACGTCAGCTTCTCGCTGACGCCCGAGGACGAAGGCATCGCCGCGGCCGACTACCTGCTCGAACGCGGCGCCAAGCGCGTGCTCGCGATCGGCGGCAGCGACGACGGCCAGCGCCGCGCGATCGCCGCGCTCAAGGAGCGCCTGGCCGGACGCGGCGCGCAGATCAGCGACACCATCGGCGAAGGCACCGCCGACCTCGGCCCGTTCGTGGCCAAGCCCGGCGGCGTCGACGCGGTGTTCCTGGCGGTCAAGGGCAGCGCGGCGCGCACCCTGATTCCCAAGCTCGCGATCGTCGGCCTGTCCGACAAGCCGCGGGTGGCGACCTCGCAACTGCTGTCGGGCACCGGCAAGCCGGAGCAGGACCGCGTGCTCGACGGCCTCGCGTTCCCGTCGGAATCGTGGACCAGCGGCGGCATTCGCGGCCTGCCGCCGGCGGTCGGCGTCGCCCAGACCCTGCCGACCGCGCGCGGCCCGGGCGCGGCGCGCCTGTTCGCGTTCGGCTACGACGCCTGGCAGCTGTCGGCCTATCTGGAACGCCTGGCCACGCGCCCGGACGCGTTCATCAACGGCGCCACCGGCGTGCTGCGCATCGACGGCGGCGGCTCGGTGCTGCGCACCCCGGCGTGGTCGACCTTCAGCAGCGGCGTGCCGGTGCCGCTGGCGGATGCCGCGCGACGCTGATCCGCGCACCGGTCCGGCGCCGCGCGCGCCGGACCGCCGCAGCCGCGGCGCGGCGGTGGAAGCCGCCGCGCGCGCGTACCTGCTCGAACACGGCCTGCGCGGCATCGCCGCGAATGCCAGCTACCGCTTCGGCGAACTCGATCTGGTGATGCGCGACGGCGCGACCGTCGTCTTCGTCGAAGTGCGCTACCGGCGCAGCGACCGCTTCGGCGGCGGCGCGGCTTCGGTCGATCTGCGCAAGCGGCGCAAGCTGGTGCTCGCCGCGCAGGCTTTTCTGCTCGCTCATCCGCGTCATGCCGACAGCCCCTGCCGTTTCGATGTGATCGAAGCCGATGGCGATCCGGAGCAGCCGGACTTGAATTGGTTGCGCGATGCGTTTCGCGCCGACGATGTCTAGCGCGCTCATCCCGATTGCGGCGAGCCGCGTTGGCTTTTGTGGGAGGGGCTTGAGCCCCGACGCTCTTCGCTCAGATCGCTGTGTTGTCGTCGAGTCAGGCGATCGGATCGAAATCTAGCGCACTCATCCCGATTGAGGCGAGCCACGTTCGCTCTTGTGGGAGGGGCTTCAGCCCCGATGCTCTTCGCTCAGATCGCTGTGTTGTCGTCGAGTCAGGCGATCGGATCGAAAAGCGTCGGGGCTCAAGCCCCTCCCACAAAAGCGCCGAAAAGCGTCGTGCTCAAGCTCCTCCCACACAAGCACGACGCGCGGCCGACAGCCCACAGCGATACCATGGCCGCATGCCTACCGTAATGACCCATGCCGTGGTTCCGCTCGCCCTGGGATGGGCGCTCGGATCGCGCACGATTCCGCCGCGCCTGCTCGTGGCCGGCGCGCTCGCCGCGATGCTGCCCGATGCCGACGTGGTCGCCTTCAAGCTCGGCATCGCCTATGCCGACGACTTCGGCCATCGCGGCGCCAGCCATTCGTTCGTATTCGCCGCGGTGCTCGCGATGTTCGGCGCGGTGTGTTCGCGTTGGCTGCGCGTGCCGCCGTGGCGCGCGGCGTTGTGGCTGTTCGTCTGCGCCGCCTCGCATCCCTTGCTCGATGCCCTGACCGACGGCGGCCTCGGCGTCGCCTTGTACTGGCCGTGGTCGGACGCGCGCATCTTCGCGCCGTGGCGGCCGATCGAGGTCTCGCCGATCGGCGCGCGGTTCTTCAGCGCGCGCGGAGTCGAAGTGCTGCTGTCGGAGGCGCGTTGGGTGGTGATGCCGGCGCTCGCGCTCGGCGCGGTCGGCGCGTTGCTGCGCCGCATGAGCACGCGCGACGCGGAGCGCGCGCGGTGAGCCACGATGCACCCTGAGTTCGCCGTCGGCCTGCCGCCCGCGCTGGATCAGGCGATGGCGCCGCTGTTCGGCGCCGGATGGCTGACCGATCCGGGCGAACGCCTCGCCTATGCCTACGACAACTCGCGCCGGCAATCGCTGCCCGACGCGGTCGCGCTGCCGCAGTCGCGCGAGCAGGTGCTCGCGCTGGTGCGCGCGTGTCGGCACCACCGCGTGCCGCTGGTCGCGCGCGGGCGCGGCACCAACACCACCGGCGCGTCGGTGCCGATCGCCGGCGGCGTGGTGGTCTCGTTCGAACGCATGAACCGGATCGTCGAGATCCGCCCCGGCGATCGTTGCGCGATCGTCGAACCCGGCGTGCTCAACGGCGATCTGCAGACCGCGCTCAAAGCGCACGGTCTGTTCTGGCCGCCCGATCCGACCAGCGCCGCGTTCAGCACGGTCGGCGGCAACCTGGCCTGCAACGCCGGCGGCCCGCGCGCGGTGAAATACGGCGCCAGTCGCGACAACGTGCTCGCGTTGACGGCGGTGACCGGCGCGGGCGAATTGATCGTGTGCGGTACGGCCACGACCAAGGGCTCGACCGGCTACGACCTGCATCGGCTTTTGGTCGGCAGCGAAGGCACGCTGGCGCTGATCGTCGAAGCGAGCCTGCGCCTGACCCCGACCGCACCGGCGCGCGCAGCGCTGCGCGCGACCTATCGCGATGTCTCCACCGCCGCGCTCGCGGTCGCGCGGTTGATGGCGCAACCGGTGACGCCGTCGATGCTGGAATTCATGGACGGCGACGCGGTGCGGCTGGCGCGCGATGTCGGCGGCGCCGATCTGCCGCACGAGGCCGGCGCCTTGCTGATGATCGAAGCCGACGGCGATGCGCAGACCTTGCCGTATGCGATCGAGGCCTTGAAACGCGCCGCCTCCGGCGACGGCCTGCTCTCGCTCGACGATGCCGCTGACGAAGCCGCGCGGGAAAAACTCTGGGCCGCGCGCAAGGCGCTGTCGCCGTCGCTACGCACGCTGGCGCCGGGCAAGATCAACGAAGACGTGGTGGTGCCGGTATCGCGCATCCCCGAACTGGTCGACGGCGTGCAGGCGCTGTCGCGCGCTGTTGCCCTGCCGATCGTGTGCTTCGGCCATGCCGGCAACGGCAACCTGCACGTCAACCTGCTCTACGATCCCGCCGACGCGTCGCAGAGCGAACGCGCGCATGCCGCGATGGGCCACGTGTTCGAACTGGCGCTGTCATTGGGCGGCACCTTGTCGGGCGAACACGGCATCGGCCTGGCCAAGCGCGATTTCATGCCGCAGGCGGTGGGTGCGCAGACCTTGGCGGTCATGCGTCAGTTGAAGACGGTGTTCGATCCCGACGGCATCCTCAACCCGGGCAAGTTGCTGCCGGACGAGTGAGGTAGGGCGAGTTGTCGTGAACGGCCGCCGGACGAGCGTATTGCCGTAACTCACCGCGGCGCGCGCGTCCCCACAAGGCGGCGCGTCTGCTTTTGCCCACTTTAGAAAAGGAGGCGACGTCTGCGCAGCAGACGCGGGGGATTTGAGCCTTTGACTTTGCCTTCGTCGATGCAGCGCATTGCGCAGCAAGAGTCGCTCCCCCGCCCCACTTTTGTGGGAGGGGTTTCAACCCCGACGCTTTTCGTTCCGATAGTGTGATTCCCCCTTTTAAACGAGGGGAAGCACGTCGACATCGGCTGTCCGCGCTCGAACAGTCAGCGCGCGACGCACACCGCGCCGCGCGACTCAAAGCATCCGCACACCCGGCAGATCGCGGAAATACACCGACACCTCGCCCGCCGTCATCCGCGTATCGCCGGGCCGGCCGAAGCCGCCGTCGGGCGCCGGTTCGCCGTAGTGGCCCGAGTAGCCGTCGCGCCCCGACCCCGCGCCGCCATTGCCGCCATCGCCGTAGGAACCGGCGCTGCCGCCGTCGCCGCCCGCTCCCGCACTGCCGCCCGATACGTCGAACCGCAGCAATTGCGCGAGTTCCGGATAGCGCCGGTCGTAGACCAGTTCGATCACGCCGCCGTCGCCGCCGATGCCACCCGGCCCGCCGAAGCCGCCGTCGCCACCGTGACCGCCATCGCCGCCGTGCCCCGCGCGATCCTTGTCGCCGTCGCCGCGACCACCGTCGCCGCCACTGCCGCCGCTTCCGCCATCGCCGCCCGCGCCACCGCGACCGCCGCTGGCGATCAAGGTCAGTGGACGATCGGCCGGCGCGAGCACGAGGTCTTCGATATCGCCGAGCACCCGCACCACGATCAATTTCGGATACAGCCGCGTGCTCGCATACGTGGCATACACGCGCAGATGCGGGCCGTTGAAGCCGTTGCCGCCCGGCGCGCCATCGCCGCCGCGCGCACCGTCGCCGCCGTCCTGGCCGTCGAAACCGTTGCGGCCATCGTGGCCGCTGTATCCGCTGGCGCCATCGGGTCCGTCCGCGCCCGGCCCGCCGGGCGCGCCAGCGCTGACGATGCAGCGATAGTCCGGGTCGTAATGCAGGGTCTGCGCCAGTTGCGCGCGCGGATGCAGCAGTTGCGCGCTGATCGCAAAACCGCTGTCGACGGTCGCCAGCACATCCGGATCGGGCGCGAACCAGCCCAGTTCGTCGAACTGCCCCTGCGCGCTGGCGAAGGCGAAATTGCGAAAATCCAGCATGCCGTTGCGGCGCGTGCCGTTGCCGCCGCGCCAGGTTTCATACGTCGACGGCGCCGCTTCGCGCGGCAGTTGCGCGGTGACCGTCGCATGCATCTGCACCGGCTGGCGCGGGCAGATCGTGGTGATGCCCGGACCGATGTCGACCTGCATCGCGCTGACCTGCGCCTCGCCCAGATGCACGGTGTTGATCCCGACCAGCGAGCGCATCGGCCCGCAGCCGCTCAATCCAACGGCGACAACACAAGCGATGGCCACGCGGCTCATGCGGCGCCGATGGAAGCAAGCGGGGATCGACGCGGCTGGGCGCATGGCGGTGGGCGGCGGGAAAGTCGGATCAGGCTCGCATCGGCGCAATGAAAGCGGTCTGAATTTTTTGCGGCTGTCGGACCCAACTGATGGCAGGGTGCGGTCGTGGCGATTGTGCCGGTGGCCGCGAGCCAGGGCGATTGCGGCCGGATGCGTCGTGATCACGACATCCGCTGTAGAGCGTGACCGACGCGTCGGTGTCGGGAAGGAACCCGCCTCATTCGCAGGTGGCCGGCCATGTCGGCGGAGGTCTGCGTGGGTGGCATTCGAAACCACGATGCTCAGCCGAAATGCTGATACCCACGCCGCGGCGGCGTCCACTGCGAACCATCGGCCAGGCGCACTGATACACCCGGCTCGGCCTCGATCCGGCCGATCACGCAGGCCGGCGTGTCGACCGCGCGCAAGGCCGACGCGATCGCCTCGCGCCGCGACGGCGCGGCGGTGAAGCACAGTTCGTAATCGTCGCCGCCACCCAGTTGCAGCGACCAGCGCGATTCGCCTTCGCAGGCGGCCGCGAGCGCGGGCGACACCGGCAGCGCGGCCGCGTCGATATGCGCACCGAGCTTCGATGCCGCGCAGACATGGCCCAGATCGGCGAGCAAGCCATCGGACACGTCGATGCAGGCATGCGCGAGCGGCCCCAGCGCGCGGCCGGCGGCAACGCGCGGCGTCGGCCGTTGCAGGCGTTCGAACAGCCGCGTGTGATCGGTGAGCCGATCGCCGGCGCAACGACGCACCTGCGCATCGCGGTAGGGCGCGACGCCGGCCAGGGCAAGCGCGCCGGCGGCATCGCCGAGCGTGCCGGTGACCCAGACCTCGTCGCCGACTTGCGCGGCATCGCGGCGCAACGCCGCGCCGGGCTCGACGAAACCCATCGCGGTCACGCACACCGACAACGGCCCGCGCGTGGTATCGCCGCCGACCAGGGCGACGCGGTGTTGCGCGGCCAATTCCAGAAAGCCGTCGAGAAAGCCGTCGACGAAGCCCTGCATCGCCGCGCCCGGCTGCGCCGGCAGCGACAAGGACAAGGTGGTCCACGCGGGCAACGCGCCCATCGCGGCGAGATCGGACAGGTTCACCGCCAGCGATTTCCAGCCGATGTCGGCCGGCGCGGCGTCTTCGAAGAAATGCACGCCGCCGTTGAGCGTGTCGGTGGCGACGACGAGCTGCATGCCCGCCGGCGGTTGCAGCAGCGCGGCATCGTCGCCGATGCCGAGCGCCACGTCGTCGCGGCTGCCCACGCGCGCGCGGATGCGCGCGATCAGATCGAATTCGGCGGCGCTCATCGCGGCGGCATCATCGGTGACGGGTGTCGGCGGAACAGGCGGCGACCGCGTCGCGTCGCGCGCGACGCGAACCGATCACTTCTTCTTCGACGCGCCGAATTCGACCGCGCGCCACTCCGCCGCGGCATGGTCGAGCACGCCGTTGACGTAAGTGTGGCCGTGTTCGGCGCCGAAGCGCTTGACCGTCTCGATCGCCTCGTTGATCACCACGCGGTACGGCACGTCGGGCCGCAGGCGCAGTTCGTAGGCGGCGATGCGCAGGGTCGCGCGCTCGATCGGATCGACCTGCTCGATATCGCGATCCAAGAACGGCGCGAGCGCGGTATCGAGTTCTTCCTGGTGCTTGTCGACCCCGCGCACGAGGTCCTCGAAGTACTCCAGGTCGGCGACTTCGTGGGCCTGTTCGTGGGCGAACTGGCCGATCACGTCGTTGACCTTGGAGCCGGACATCTGCCAGGCGTACACCGCCTGCAGCGCGCGGCGGCGCGCGCGCGAACGCGCGACCGGGTCGATTCCATCCTGACGGCGACGGGTCATGGCAGTTGTCCCAGCAGATGGCTCATTTCCAAGGCGGCCTGCGCGGCTTCCTCGCCCTTGTTGCCGTGGCTGCCGCCGGCGCGGGCCTCAGCGTCTTCGTGGCGTTCGACCGCGAGCACGCCGTTGGCGATCGCTAGGCCGTGGTCGAGCGAGACGCGCATCAGCCCGTCGGAGCAGCCGTCGGCGACTTGTTCGTAATGGCGGGTGTCGCCGCGCACGACGCAGCCCAGCGCGACCACCGCCGCGTGACGGCCGGCCAGGGCCAGGCGGCGGGCGACGATCGGCAGTTCCCAGGCGCCGGGGACGCGGATCACGTCGATGGCGTCCTCGGCAACGCCGTGTTCGGCGAAGGTCTTGCGCGCGCCGGCCACCAGGGTGTCGGTGATGCGCGGATTCCAGCGGCTGGCGATGATGGCGTAGCGCGCGCCCTCGGGGCTGCGCAGGTCGCCTTCGTAATGGGGCATGGTGGGGTCGGCTGGAAGGTGAAGGGGGGTAGTTTAACGGGTGGGGGCGGTGGGTGCCTTTGGATTCGGGATTCGGGATTCGGGAGTCGGGAGTCGGGAGTCGGGAGTCGGGAGTCGGGAGTCGGGAGTCGGGAGTCGGGAAGAGCGTACTCACCTACCGTCATTCCCGCGAAGGCGGGAATCCAGGGCCTTTCGTGCGAGAACGCTTGAAGTCTCGGGGCACAAAGTCGCTGGATTCCCGCTTTCGCGGGAATGACGTTCTGGAAGGATGGCGCTAAAGGCTCTGGATTCCCGCCTTCGCGGGAATGACAGCCTGATGGGATTGCGCTGAAGGCCCTGGGTTCCCGCCTTCAGTCGCAACCCGCCCCGTTGTCCGGCTTTGCTTTTGCTCGTCATTCCCGCGAAGGCGGGAATCCAGGGCCTTTCGTGCGAGAACGCTTGAAGTTTTAGAGCACAAAGTCACTGGATTCCCGCTTTCGCGGGAATGACGGCCTGGATGGATGGCGCTGAAGGCTCTGGATTCCTGCCTTAGCACCAATGACGACCTGCACAGACAACGCTGAAGGCTCATGACGCCCAAGCGCCCGACAAACGGGCGGACGACCCAAGCCGCCAACCCGTGGTCCGCCCGCCCCACCAGCCTCACATCAACGCGGCGATATCCACGTACTCCACCACTTCCAGCCCGAATCCGGCCAGGCCGATCTGGCGGCGCGGGGTGCCGAGCACGCGCAGTTTGCCCAGGCCCAGGTCGGCCAGGATCTGGCCGCCGGCGCCGTTGCGCCGCCATTCGGCCAGGGCATGGCCGCGGCTCGGCGGCGCGGTCGGTTCGGCCGACTCGCCGGCCAATTCACCGGCACGCTCGCCCGAGCCATGACCCTCGTCGTCAGCCCCGCCCTGCCCGTCCGCATGCGCCGACGGCTGTTCGCGCACCCGCGCCAGCAGCGCATCGGCGTCGGCGTGGTCGGCCAGCAGCACCAGCGCGCCGCGGCCTTCGCGGGCGATCGCGGCCAGCACGTCGCCGACCGCCGGGCCGAAGTCCGGCCGGCGCCAATGCAGCGCGTCGGCCAGCGGGTTCTGCACGTGGACCCGCACCAGCGTCGGGGCCTGCACATCGGCCTGGCCGCGGACCAGGGCGAAATGCAGGCCGTGGGTCAACCGGTCGCGGTAGCTCAGCAGGCGGAACGGGCCGTGCTCGGTCTGGATCTCGCGTTCGTCGACCCGCTCGACCGTGTGCTCGGTGGCCAGGCGGTAACGGATCAATTCCTCGATCGAACCGATCTTCAGGCCGTGCTCGGCCGCGAACGCTTCCAGTTCGGGACGCCGCGCCATGCTGCCGTCGGCGTTGAGGATCTCGACCAGCACGCCGGCCGGTTCCAGGCCGGCCAACAAGGCCAGATCGCTCGCCGCCTCGGTGTGGCCGGCGCGGCTGAGCACGCCGCCGGGCTGCGACATCAGCGGGAAGATGTGGCCGGGCTGGGCCAGGTCCGAGGGCTTGGCGTCGGGCCGCACCGCGGTGCGCACGGTGTGGGCGCGGTCGTAGGCCGAGATGCCGGTGGTGACGCCTTCGGCCGCTTCGATGCTGACGGTGAAGTTGGTGTGGTGCGGCGAGGTGTTGTCGCGCACCATCGGCCCCAGGCCGAGCTGGAAACAACGCTCGCGCATCAGCGACAGGCACACCAGGCCGCGCGCGTGGGTGACCATGAAGTTGATGTCGGCCGGACGCACCAGCTCGGCGGCCATGATCAGGTCGCCTTCGTTCTCGCGGTCTTCGTCGTCGACGATCACCACCATGCGGCCGGCGCGGATTTCTTCCAGCAATTCGGGAACGCTCGCGAAACTCATGCCGCACCTCCGGGCTGACGCTCGCCGAGCAGGCGCTCGACGTAACGGGCCACCAAGTCGATTTCCAGATTGATCGCATCGCCGATGCCGGTCTGCGCGAACGCGGTGTTCTGCACGGTGTGCGGAATCAGCGCGACCTCGAAACCCTCCGCGTCGACCTCGTTGACGGTGAGGCTGACCCCGTCGACGCAGATCGAGCCTTTCTTGGCGATGTAGCGCAGCAGCGGCGCCGGCGCCTTGAAGCGCCAGCGCTGCGCGCGCGCGTCGTCGTGGATCGACAGCACCGCGCCGACGCCGTCGACATGGCCGCTGACCAGGTGCCCGCCGAGCCGGTCGCTCGGCCGCATCGCGCGTTCCAGGTTGACCCGCGCGGCGGGCCCCAGCGCGCCGAGCGTGGTCAGCGACAGGGTTTCGTTGGACGCGTCGGCGTCGAACCACCCGGAGCCGAATTCGATCACGGTCAGGCACACGCCGTTGACCGCGATGCTTTCGCCGAGCTTGGGGTCGGTGAAATCGAGGCTGCCGGTGGCGATGCGCAACCGCACGTCGCCGCCGAGATCGTGCTTGTCGGCGATGCGGCCGACGCCTTCGATGATGCCGGTGAACATCAGCGGACCTCCGGACGGAGACCGCGACGGCGCGAGGCCGCGCCGGTGTTGCGATTGAACTGGGTCATGAAACGTTTCCCGCAAGAAGTGAGCGAAAAACGCCTCAAGGCTTGGAAGACAACGCACGACGCGCGGCCGGGCCGCGGGAGTCGTCTCGCCCGTCCTCGCGGAGGGCTCGCGCGTAGCCGTCTTCTTTCATCCGGACTGTGACCGTCGGCTCCGGCATTGGACCGGATCTGCTGACCCTTGCGCGCGTGGCGGCCGAAATCCGGCTGCCACGCGCAAGGCGCTCGCGGGCTCGCGCGTTGCCGCGCCTACCGCCGGTGGGGAGTTTCGCCCCGCCCTGAAGACGTTACTGGTGGTACCGGCGAACCGGCGGGGCGCAGTTTACCACCCGGGGGGCCGGGGTCTTGGGACGGGGTGCGGTGGATGGTTTGTTCTGCGGGCGGGGGGAGTGGGGGTCGAGACTTTCTCAAAGGGGCTGCTCGGCTGTTGCGGCCTTTGCGGCCTTTGCGGCCTTTGCGGCTTTTGCGGCTCTTGCGGTCCTTTCGGCCGTTGCGACCCTTTCGGCCGTTGCGGCGATGTATCGGACACGTTGGACCTACGAGCGCTGGTCAATCTACAAGACGTCATTCCCGCGAACGCGGGAATCCAGTGACTTCAAGCGCTCTCGCACGAAAGTCACTGGATTCCCGCGTTCGCGGGAATGACGGCCTGGAGGGATGGCGCTGAAGGCTCTGGATTCCCGCTTTCGCGGGAATGACGGTCTGGTGGGATGGCGCTAAAGGCTCTGGATTCCCGCTTTCGCGGGAATGACGTTCTGGTGGGATGGCGCTGAAGGCTCTGGATTCCCGCCTTCGCGGGAATGACGGTCTGGTGGGATGGCGCTGAAGGTTCTGGACGTTCGGCTTCGCTGAAGTAAAGCAGAGCCCTCCTTACGGGGATGACATCCTTGAGGTGACATCCCGGGTGACTGCTGGATGGACTGGCAACGAAGTGGCGCGACCGTCGCGATCCAACTCACCGCCAAAAACCGTCCATCAACCCGCCTTGCGCCGCAAATGCAGCGTCAACGGCCATTGAATCGTCCGCACGTCCTCGGCCATGCCCCAGGCCTGCGACAACGCCGGGCGGTTCAGCGCGACCGGGTCGTCGCCGGTCGCAGCGCGGCAGCGGTCGGTCGCGGACAGACTGTTCAGATAACCCAGGAAACGCCCCAGCCCCCATTGCGCCATCAACCACAGCGACGGCGCCGGCAGCGCTTCGAACGGCCATGCGTAATCGGGGTATCCGGCGCGGACTTCGGCGTTCTCGCGCTGCCAGAAAGGATCGATGCGGGCGCGGAAATCGGCCACCGCGACCTCCATCCCCGGCGGCGGCAGGAAATCGCCATAGGCCCATACCGCCAGCACCCCGCCGGGCGCGAGCACGCGCTCGCATTCGGCGAAAAATCGCTCGCGTTCGAACCAGTGCAGGGCCTGCGCGACCGCGACCAGTTGCACGCTGGCATCGGCCAGGTCGGTGCGTTCGCCCGGCGCGACGCTCAGGGCGACCCGGCCTTCGCCGCGCAGCGAGGCCTCATGCGCCCAGTGCTGTTCGAGCTGTTTGACGCTGGGATCGCTCGCATGCACCCGCGCGAACCGCGCCGCGAGCCCGCGCGTGGCCTGGCCGCTGCCGCAACCGGGCTCCCACACCGTCGCATCGGCCGGCACCTGCTCGGCGATCGCGTCGAACAGCGCGTCGGGATACTCCGGACGCGCGGCGGCATAGGCGCCGGCGATCGCGGAGAAGTGGTCCTTGAAGGCGTTCTGGCTCATAGGCGAAGAATGAGTGGACAGCAGCAAGGAGTGAGCAAGAGCGGCGGCGAAGGCGCCGTGAGGGTTGCCAAGTAGATCATGGCAACCGTCGAATGCTCCCGACTACTCACTCCTCGAAGGCGTTGTGGCTCATCGCGAGGCGTGAGTGGAAAGAGTGAGCGAAAGCGTGAAGGGGTGCGAGCGTCGCCCGCCCCACTCACTCCTGTGCACTCACTCCTGCTTCCGAGGCTGCAACAACACCCGCGTATCCTCGCCGAGCCGGCGCACATCGATCACATCCAGCTGCAGCTTGCTGGTCATCGCCTCGATGCCCAGGCCGCCGAACAAGGGCCGCGCGTTTTCGCCGAGCAACACCGGCGCGACATAGAGCAGCACTTCGTCGACCAGTCCCTGCGCCAGGAATGCGCCGGCCAGGGTCGCGCCGGCTTCGAGCTGGATCTCGTTGACGCCGCGTTCGGCCAGCAGCCCGAGCACCGCGCCCAGATCCATGCGGCCCTCGGCCATCGGAACCGCCATGTGCGCGGCGGCGAAATCGCGCGGCGGCTTGGCGTCGGGCGCATGCAGGTACAAGGTCGGCGCGTCGCCTTCGCGCACGCGGCCGCGCGCGACCGTGGCCAGGCCCGGATCGAGCACCACCCGCAGCGGCGCGACGAACGCGGTGTCATCGCCCAGGCGCACGGTCAGCGAGGGATCGTCGGCGAGCACGGTGCCCGCGCCGGTCACGATCGCGCTGCTGCGCGCGCGCCAGTGCTGCACGTCCAGGCGCGAGGCTTCGCCGCTGATCCATTTGGATTCGCCGCTCGCCAGCGCGCTGCGCCCGTCCAGGCTCGCGGCCAGCTTGACCCGCAGCCACGGCCGTCCGCGTTCGACCCGCGACAGGAAACCGCGATTGAGCGCGCGCGCCTGCGCTTGCATCAACCCGCTTTCGACCACGATGCCGGCCGCCTGCAATTTCGCGAAACCGGCGCCGTCGACCTGCGCAAACGGATCGCGCATCGCCGCGACCACGCGCGCCACGCCGGCGGCGATCAGCGCATCGCTGCACGGCCCGGTGCGGCCGGTGTGCGCGCACGGCTCCAGGGTCACGTACGCGGTGGCGCCGCGCGCGCGATCGCCGGCCGCGCGCAGCGCATGCACTTCCGCGTGCGGCTCGCCGGCGCGTTCGTGCCAGCCTTCGCCGACGATGTCGTCGCCGTGCGCGATCACGCAGCCGACCAGCGGATTGGGCTTGGTCGTGTACGCGCCCTTCTCGGCCAGGCGCAGCGCGCGGGCCATGTGGGCGTGATCGGTGGCGCTGAAGGGGCTGGTCATGGCGTGCGCTTGAAGTGAGTGGCGTCGGGGTAATCGGAGATCAGGCTGCCGTCGGCCTGACGGGTGAGGGTCATGCCGCCGCCCTCGGCCGCGCCCAGCGCGCGGGCATCGAATTCGATCAGGTACAGCACCTTGGTCGAATCTTCCACCGTCAACCAGCGGATGCGATCGGGCTGCTCGGGGAAACGCACGCCGATGGCCTTGACCACCGCGCGCTTGGGCAAGCCCGCGAATTCGAACTGGCCGTCGTCGCCCGGCACCGGGCCTTGTTCGATCACCTGGCCGTCGGCCAGACGCAGCATCGCCCTGGCATCGCCGACCGCCAGACCGACCCGCGGCTCGTACACGCTGACCCGCAACGTTTCGCCGGCCCGCCGCGGCTGGTTCGCCCAGGCGCGCGCGAGCGGCAGCAAGCCCGCGTCCACCGCCTGCTTGATCGTGTCGATGCCGTCGCCGCGCACTTTGTCCAGGTCGGCCTGGGTCAGCGGCTCGGGCAACGCGCGCTTGATGCCTTCGCCGCCGATCGCCAAGCCCTCCACCAGCGCCACGGCATCGCCGATGCGCTGCCAGCAGCCGCTGAAGTCCGCGCCCGGCGCCGGCACGCCGAGCAGGCGAAAACTGCCGTCGCGGTTCAATTGCAGGCTCGCCGCCGGCTTCGCGGCCGCCGAAACGTAGCGGCCGGACGACGCTGCATCGGCGGGCTCGCAGGCGAAAGCGGCCGGGGCGGCGAGCACGCAAACGCAAACGATCGAACCGGCCATCGCCGAGCGCACACGCCGGGAACAACGCGCCGCGCCGCCGCTGGAATTCATAGCCATTGGTTGCCCATCCGCTCTTGCTTGGCTTGCGGCGCCTGCCTGCGAAATTCGGCCAGGAACGCGTCCATGTCGTCCAATCCCGAGAATAGCTGGATCGAACCGTCCGGGTGATTGACCACCACCCGCACCAGGCGGCCGCGCCGCGTGTACGCATGCACGCTCACGACCTTCGCCAAGGATTCGCTCGACTGCTCGGCATCGGTGGCGAAGTACAGCGATCCGTCGTCGAACCACAGCCGCATGCGTTCGTATTCGCGCCAGTAACGCGTCTCCAGACGACGCTCTCGCCAATACTTCAAGGCGATCAGCACCGCCACGCCCACGACGCACCAGCGCGCGAATTCCCAGGCGAACACGCCGGCCAACCACAGCGGCAAAGCGATCAGCGCCACGACGACGGGCGTTACCGAAGCCGGGCCGAACCACTCCCGCCGAAGCTGCGCGCGCGCATAACGAAACGTTCGCGAGGTGGCCATCGAGCCGAACTCAGCGCTTCTTCTTGTCCGGCCGCGGCTCGTCGTCGCCGAGCAAGGTCAGCTGTCCGTCGCCGGGGATATCGCGTTCGAGCCGGTCGAGTTCCTCGCGGAAATCGGCCACGTCCTCGAACGAGCGATACACCGAGGCGAAACGCACGTAGCCGACGTGGTCGAGCTTGCGCAGTTCGGCCATGACGAATTCGCCGACCCGGCGCGAGGCGAGTTCGCGTTCGGCGGTCATGCGCAGCTGATGCACGACCGCGCGCACCGCCGATTCGATCTGTTCTTCCGAGACCGGGCGCTTTTGCAGCGCACGGTCGAAACCGCCGCGCAGCTTGCGCGCGTCGAAGGCCTCGCGGCGGCCGTCGCCCTTGATGATCACCGGCAGTTTGAGTTCGATCGTCTCGATCGTGCTGAAACGTTCCCCGCAGGCCTCGCAGACGCGGCGGCGGCGGATGGTCGCGCCGTCGTCGGACACGCGCGAATCGATGACCCGGGTGTCGACGTGCTGGCAGAAAGGACAATGCATCAATACACCGTAGGTCGGGACGGAAGTTGGGAACCGCAGCGTCCGGAACCGATCATTTGTGCCGCCGGAACCCGTATTTCGGCCCGTCCGGGTAAAAACGCATGCTCACATTGCCATAGTCGGCGACCGCGCGGCCATCGCGAAGCGCGGGCTCGTAGGTGACTTGCCTGGCGAATGCGAGCGCGGGCGCGTCGAACACGCTGTCGTTGCTGCAGATCACCATCGCGTCGCGGGTGCGGCCCTTGGCGTCGACGATGACCTTCACCACCACCTCGCCGACCTTGGCGCCCGCGGCAACGGGATAGACCGCCTCGGGCCGGTTGTTGGGTTCCGGCGCGCGGCTGCCGGGTTGCGAATACGTGTCCGGCGCATCGCGGCGATCGAGTTCGGACAGCCAAGGAACCCGATTGCGCGCATGGAAGTCGGAAATCTCGCGCCAGTTGGCGCGGTATTTTCTTGCGCCTTCCATGTACACCTGACAGGCCGGGATGTAGTACGTCTCGGTCATGCCGATGTCTTGGCTGAAGTCGGGTGCGTTCGGCGGCGGCCCCGGCATTTCGACCAGCGTCGCCCCGGCCGCTTCGGCCGGGGTCAGAGTCTTGTATTCGATCGCGGGCGGTTCGTACTTTCCGGCCGGCGGAGCTTCGGCCGCCTGCACGCTCAAGCATGCAAGCCAACCGACGGCCGCCAGCCGGAAAAGCGCCTTAGCCATACACCGGGAACTGCGCGCACTGCTTGGTCACGTTCTCGCGCACGCCGGCGATGACGTTCTCGTCCTTCGGGTTGTCTAGCACGTCGCAGATCCACTCGGCCAGGGCCACGCAATCGGGTTCCTTGTAGCCGCGGGTGGTGACGGCCGGAGTGCCGATGCGCAGGCCCGAGGTCACGAACGGCTTCTGCGGATCGTTGGGCACCGCGTTCTTGTTGACGGTGATGTGGGCGCGACCGAGCGCGGCTTCCGCGTCCTTGCCGGTGATGCCCTTGCCGATCATGTCGACCAGCATCAGGTGGTTTTCGGTGCCGCCCGAAACGATCTTGTAGCCGCGCGCGATGATGGTCTTGGCCATCGCCTGGGCGTTCTTGACGACCTGGGCCTGGTAGTCCTTGAATTCGGGCTCCAGCGCTTCCTTGAACGCGACCGCCTTGGCCGCGATCACGTGCATCAGCGGACCGCCCTGGATGCCCGGGAACACGATGCTCTGCAGCTTCTTGACCAGCTCCTCGGACGCGCCCTTCGCCACGATGATGCCGCCGCGCGGGCCGCGCAGGGTCTTGTGGGTGGTCGAGGTGACCACGTGCGCGTGCGGCACCGGGGTCGGGTACACGCCGGCGGCGATCAGGCCGGCGACGTGGGCCATGTCGACGAACAGGTAGGCGCCGATCTTGTCGGCGATGGCGCGAAAGCGCGCCCAGTCGACGACTTGCGAGTAGGCGCTGAAGCCGGCCACGACCATCTTCGGCTTGTGCTCCAGGGCCAGGCGTTCGACTTCGTCGTAATCGATCAGGCCCTGCTCGTTGACGCCGTACTGGATCGCGTTGAACAACTTGCCGCTGGCGTTGACCTTGGCGCCATGGGTGAGGTGGCCGCCATGGGCCAGGCTCATGCCCAGGATGGTGTCGCCCGGTTCGAGCAGGGCGAAATACACCGCCTGGTTGGCCTGCGAGCCCGAATGCGGCTGCACGTTGGCGTAGTCGGCGCCGAACAGTTCCTTGACCCGGTCGATCGCCAGCTGCTCGGCGATGTCGACGTATTCGCAGCCGCCGTAATAGCGCTTGCCCGGATAGCCTTCGGCGTACTTGTTGGTCAGCACGCTGCCCTGGGCCTCGAGCACGCGCGGGCTGGCGTAGTTTTCCGAGGCGATCAGTTCGACATGGTCTTCCTGGCGGCGGGCCTCGTCGGCGATGGCCTGGGCGAGTTCGTCGTCGAATCCGGCAATACGGGTGTGGCTGGGGAACATTCGCGGAGCCTCGGAAAAAGAGCGGACGGAGGGGGGAGGAACCTCGGGGACAGGCAGGGCGGTGGCGAGAAGCGGCCGCCGCGCCCCGTTAATGCGGGGGTGGCTTGACGCAAGACTTGAAATGTTAGCCTAGGGGCGTATGGCGGCCAACCGCCAAGGCAGGGCTGCCACCGGCGCCCGACCCGGCGGACAATGACCGTCGCTCAACCCTCAGGGCCCGCCCCCACCGGCCGGTCCGGCCGCCAGGCTCACGGCGGCCCCGACTATGACAGCTTCAGTTCCGGATATTGCGACCATGAAATGGGTCTTCGTCTTCCTGTTCCTCGCCAGCGCGGTCTACGTCCACTTCCGCGGCCGGGTACGCCACCGCCTGGGCCGCCAGTTGCTCGACCACTCGACCTTCATGGCGCCGATCAACGTGCTGATGTACGCCTGCTCGCGGGTGCCGACCAGCCCGTACCTGAGCCCGGACCAGTATTTTCCCGAACTCGAGCCGCTGCGCGCGCGCTGGCGCGAGATCCGCGCCGAGGCCCTGCACCTGCGCGAACTGCAGCAGATCAAGGCCGCCGAAGGCTACAACGACGTCGGCTTCAATTCGTTCTTCCGCCGCGGCTGGAAGCGCTTCTACCTGAAGTGGTACGACGACGCCCACCCCTCGGCCGCCGAGCTGTGCCCGGTCACCACCCAGCTGTTGCGCGAAGTGCCCAGCGTCAAGGCGGCGATGTTCACCGAGCTGCCGCCCGGCGGCGAGCTGCGCCCGCACCGCGACCCCTACGCCGGCTCGCTGCGCCTGCACCTGGGCCTGGACACGCCCAACGACGACGCCTGCTTCATCGACGTCGACGGCCAGCGCTACAGCTGGCGCGACGGCGAATGGACCATGTTCGACGAAACCTATATCCACTGGGCCCAGAACGGCTCGGAGCAGAACCGGATCATCCTGTTCTGCGACATCGAGCGGCCGATGCGCTGGGGCTGGGCGCGCGGCCTGAACCGTTTCATCGCCAAGCGCCTGATCGCGGCCGGCGCCTCGCCGAACAACGAAGGCGACAAGACCGGCGGGATCAACAAGGCGTTCAAGTACTTCTACAGCCTGCGCTTGAAGGCCAAGGGGCTGAAGGAGCGCAGCAAGGGGACGTATTACTTCTTCAAGTACGCGGCGGTGGTGGCGGTGGTGGCGTTTATTGTTTGGCTTTGAGGGATGGGGCCGGGAATCGGGAATCGGGAGTCGGGAGTCGGGAGTCGGGAGTCGGATAGAGCGTAAAGCTCCAGCACTGCCGGTTGCGCAAACTGTCCGAAGCAGCGCACTCCCCGTCTTAACGCCCTTCCCTACCGTCATTCCCGCGAACGCGGGCTCGGCTTTACTTCGGCGGAGCCGAGCATCCAGTGCCTTTCGTGCGAGAACGCCTGAAGTCACTGGATTCCCGCGTTCGCGGGAATGACGTTCTGGTGAGATGACGCTGAAGTCTCTGGATTCCCGCCTTCGCGGGAATGACGTTCTGGTGAGATGACGCTGAAGCCTCTGGATGTTCGGCTCCGCCGAAGTAAAGCCGAGCCCGCCTTCGCGGGAATGACGGCCGGGAAGGATCACGCTGACGGCTCCGCACGCATCCTGCCCAGCCGAATCAACCCCCATCACCCCCGAACCACCCACACCGGGCCATTTGAATCCGCGCCCCGCTGCCACCATCTGTTTGATCCATCCATCCCCCGCGCTGGAACCCAGCCAGCGCCTGCGGGATAATCCCCGTTTCCCGTCCGCCCACTCCGGCCCTACCCGGCCCGGCTCGGCACGCCCCTGCTTCGGAGTTCGCATGCAATACATCTACACCATGAACGGCGTCAGCAAGACCGTGCCGCCGAAGCGTCAGATCATCAAGGACATCTCGCTGTCGTTCTTCCCGGGCGCCAAGATCGGCCTGCTCGGCCTCAACGGCGCCGGCAAGTCGACCGTGCTCAAGATCATGGCCGGCGTGGACCAGGACTTCACCGGCGAAGCGCGCCCGGCCACCGGCATCAAGGTCGGTTACCTGGCCCAGGAACCGCAGCTCAACCCCGAACACACCGTGCGCGAAGCGGTCGAGGTCGGCGTCGGCGACGTGCTCAGCGCGCAGGCCGCGCTCGACAAGATCTACGACGCCTACGCCGAGGAAGGCGCCGACTTCGACAAGCTCGCCGCCGAACAGCAGCGCCTGGAAGCGATCCTCGCCTCGGGCGATGCGCACACCCTGGAACACCAGCTGGAAGTCGCCGCCGACGCGCTGCGCCTGCCGCCGTGGGACGCGATCATCGGCAAGCTGTCGGGCGGCGAGAAGCGCCGCGTCGCGCTGTGCCAGCTGCTGCTGCAAAAGCCCGACATGCTGCTGCTCGACGAACCGACCAACCACCTCGACGCCGAATCGGTCGAGTGGCTGGAGCAGTTCCTGACCCGCTACACCGGCACCGTGGTGGCCGTCACCCACGATCGCTACTTCCTCGAAAACGCCGCCGAGTGGATTCTCGAACTCGACCGCGGCAAGGGCATCCCGTGGAAGGGCAACTACACTGCGTGGCTGGAGCAGAAGTCCGAGCGCCTCAAGCAGGAAGAGTCCGGCGAAAAGGCCCGCCAGAAGGCGCTGGCCAAGGAACTCGAATGGGTGCGCAGCAACGCCAAGGGCGGCCGCACCAAGGGCAAGGCGCGCATGGCGCGCTTCGAGGAGCTCAACTCGGTCGAGTACCAGCGCCGCAACGAGACCAACGAGATCTTCATCCCGCCGGGCGAACGCCTGGGCGCGTCGGTGATCGAGTTCAAGAACGTGTCCAAGTCGTTCGGCGACCGCCTGCTGATCGACGACCTGAGCTTCATCATCCCGGCCGGCGCGATCGTCGGCATCATCGGCCCGAACGGCGCGGGTAAATCCACGCTGTTCAAGATGGTCACCGGCCAGGAAACCCCGGACAAGGGCGAGATCGTCAAGGGCCCGAGCACCAAGATCGCTTATGTGGACCAGAGCCGCGACAAGCTCGACGGCAACCACAACGTGTTCCAGGAAATCTCCGGCGGCGCCGACATCCTCAACATCAACGGGGTCGAGATCCAGTCGCGCGCCTACCTGGGCCGCTTCAACTTCAAGGGCCAGGACCAGCAGAAGATGGTCGGCACGCTGTCGGGCGGCGAACGCGGCCGTCTGCATCTGGCCAAGACCCTGCTGCAGGGCGGCAACGTGCTGCTGCTCGACGAACCGTCCAACGACCTCGACGTGGAAACCCTGCGCGCGCTCGAAGACGCGCTGCTCGAGTTCCCGGGCTGCGCGGTGGTCATCTCGCATGACCGCTGGTTCCTCGACCGCATCGCCACCCACATCCTCGCCTTCGAAGGCGACTCGCACGTCGAGTTCTTCCAGGGCAACTACCGCGAGTACGAGGACGACAAGAAGCGCCGCCTCGGCGAGGAAGGCGCGCGTCCGCATCGTCTGCGTTTCAAGGCGCTCAAGTGATGTCCCCGGCCGCGTCCGTCGCAGGACGGACGCGACCGGGTCCGGGCTCCACGCACGCGGTACCTATCGGCCGGTTCCCTCTCAACTACGCGTCATAAGGGCATTACCCGCATGCGCCTGATCATTGCCATCCTGATTCCGTTCCTGGCGTTCTTCACGATCGGCCGCCCCATCGCCGGCATCGTCTGCCTGATTCTGCAGATCACCCTGATCGGCTGGCTGCCCGCGGCGATCTGGGCGGTGTATGCGCTGAGCCAGTACAAGACCGACGAAAAAATCCGCAAGACCCTGGCCGAGCGCCGCTGAAGGCACGACGGCGTTCGACGGCGCGATACGCCCCGGGCAGCGGGCGCAAGCTTCAAGACCACACAGGAACGCTCCAATGACCGTATTGCACGCATTCGAACTCGAAGGACTGCGCCGCGCCGGCTCGCTGGTGTCGACCATCCTCACCACAATGCGCGAAGCCGCCTTCGCCGGCGCGGTGTCGCGCGATCTCGACGCGATCGGCGCGGCGATGCTGCGCGAAGCCGGCGCGCGCTCGGCGCCGCAGCTGACCTACGACTTCCCCGGCGCGACCTGCATCAGCATCAACTCGGTCGCCGCCCACGGCATCCCCGACGCCAGCGTGTTGCGCGACGGCGATCTGGTGAACATCGACGTCTCGGCCGAACTCGACGGTTACTTCGCCGACACCGGCGGCAGCTTCGTGGTCGGCGCGGCCAGCGCGGCCCAGCAAAAACTGCTCGACGCCACCTTGGAAGCGCGCGATAGCGCGATCGCGCAACTGCGCGCCGGCAACCTGCTCAACAGCATCGGCCGCACGGTCGAGACGGTCGCGGCGCGGCGCGGCCTGCGGGTGATCCGCAACCTCGGCAGCCACGGCGTCGGCCGCGCCCTGCACGAAGCCCCGGGCAATATCCCCGGCTACTACGACCCGCGCGACACCCGCCGCCTGCACGAGGGCATGGTGATCACGGTCGAACCGTTCCTGGCGACCCATTGCACCCACACCGACGAAGGCGACGACGGCTGGGCGATGCGCTGCCGGCGCGGCTTCGCGGCTCAGTTCGAGCACACGGTGGTGGTGACGTCGGGGGAGCCTATCGTCGTTACTTGATGGGGCGGGAATGGGGAATGGGGAATCGGGAATCGGTAGAAGCAAAGGCTGAGCGGTTCCAACTCAACTCCCACTCCCGATTCCAGACTCCCGATTCCCGACTCCCGATTCCCGATTCCCGATTCCCGATTCCCGATTCCCGAACAAAGGATCCAGCCTCATGACCTTCATGCAGACACTGCGCGACCGCTGGCAACAGGCCGGTACCCTGATCTGCGTCGGCCTGGATCCCGAGCCGGCCAAGTTCCCGGCGCATTTCGCCGCCAATGCCGACGCGGTGTTCGCGTTCAATCGCGACATCGTCGACGCCACCGCGCCGTACGCCTGCGCGTTCAAGCCGCAGATCGCCCACTTCGCCGCGCTGGGCGCCGAAGATGCGCTGACCCGCCTGATCGCCTACATCCATGCGAATCATCCGGGCATCCCGGTGATCCTCGACAGCAAGCGCGGCGACATCGGCAGCACCGCGCAGCATTACGCCAGCGAAGCCTTCGATCGCTACGCGGCCGATGCGGTCACCGCCAATCCCTACCTCGGCCGCGATTCGGTGCAGCCCTTCCTCGATCGCGCCGACCGCGGCGTGGTGGTGCTGTGCCGCACCTCCAATCCCGGCGCCGGCGATCTGCAGGACCTGCTGGTCGACGGGCGTCCGCTGTACCAGCACGTCGCCGAAAAAGTCGCGCGCGAGTGGAACGGCCACGGCAATTGTTCGCTGGTGGTCGGCGCGACCTGGCCGGCGCAGCTGCGCGAAGTGCGCGCGATCGTCGGCGAGGTGCCGTTCCTGGTGCCCGGCGTCGGCGCGCAGGGCGGCGATGTCGAGGCGGTGGTCAGCAACGCCAAGACCGCCGACGGCACCGGCCTGATGGTCAGCAGCTCGCGCGCGATCCTGTACGCGTCCAGCGGCGAGGATTACGCGCAGGCCGCGGCGAGCGCGGCGAAGTCGCTGCGCGATCAGATCAACCGGTACCGATGATGGCCGCGCGGATGCAGTCCGGGCTCGATGCGTTGTCCTTGGCGCAGATCGAATCCGCGGTGCAGCGCCTGTACGACCTGGGCCGGATCGAACTGATCCATCGCGGCATGATGCCGGAGGCCGAAGTGTTCGCGTGCCGCTACCAGGGCCGCCGCTTCAACCTGAAGTACGACCTGGCCTACGGCGCGCAGCTGCAGGCCGTCGCCGCGTTTTCGCACGACGAACTCGATGCGATCGCCGCGTCGCTGGTGGCCGCGGCCGATCAATGAACCGACTGGTCGCGGACGCGATGCGTGGATTGCGCTCGCCGCCCGCCGAACCGCATCGTCAGTCCGCGAACACCTGCAGCTCGCCGTCGCGATGCACGAACAAGGCGTGCGACAGGTTGTAGGCCGAGGACTGCGCGATCTGCGCGGCGATGTCCTTGAGCGAATCCAGACTCTGGCGATCCTCGCTGCCGCAGACCATCACCTCGTCGCGCGCGGCGATCGCGAACACCGGATCGCCCTGCACCTGGATGCGTTCGGCCCAATGCTCGAACAACAGCACCATGCTGGCGTCGTAGTTGCGGTCCAGCCGCGCCACGAAGCGGCCGTCGGCGCCCTGCACGTTCAACTCCGGCAGGAACCGGCTCAGGTTGCTCAGGGCCTGAGCGCGCAAGGCTTCGCCGTCCAGACCGCCGCGTTCGGCGTCGGCCGGCGACAGGAAACTCATCGAATCGGGGGTGTCTTCGACATAGGTCAGGACCAGATCGCCGGCCAGCGGCTCGACGATAAAGGGAATGCGGTCGCCGGCGCCGGTCGAGCGCGCCTGCTGCAAGGCGATCTCGTGCCAGCCGCGGGTCTTGAGCACCGGCAGGATCGTCGCCACGTCGAGCGCCGCGGGCCGGTCCAGGCCGCGCTGCACGTCGCGCGCCGAGGCGATCTGGTCGGCGAACACCGCCTCCAGCGAATCGGGCGCATCGAGGTAGCGCTGGTAGCTGTTGCCGAGGAAATGAGTGGCCTTGAAGCCGTCGGGCAGCGACCAGTCGATGCGCGCATCGGAGACCAGCGCGCCGTGGGCGATGCTCAGTTGCGCCTCGGGCCAGGCGGCGCGCAGCGCGGCCGCGTAACGGTCGGCGAAGCTGTGCAGATCCATCGGGTGCGCGGGCCCGCCGTGGTCGCGCTTGCCGCCGAACAACTTGCTGAAAATGGACATGACCGGTTCCCTGTGGTCGTTGGTCGGCCGACTATACGACCCGGCCCCGGGGCGGCCGTACTCACAATCGTCACATTCCCATCGAGCGGCTAGGCTGCGCTCATGGACCCACGCACAGATCGCACACGCCGGCGCCTGCTCGCCACCGCCCTCGCCGCCGGCGCCGTGCTCGGTACCCGCGCGCTGCCCGCTGTCGCCGCCGCGAGCGTCGCCGCGAACGCGCCGGCCTCGCGTTCGCGCCTGATCCTGCTCGGCACCGCCGGCGGGCCGACGCCGAAGGCGCTGCGCGCCGCGCCCGCCAACGCAGTGGTGGTCGGCGACGCGATCTACGTGGTCGACTGCGGCAACGGCGTGGCCCGGCAGATGGCGCTGGCCGGGCTGTCGCTCGGCGCGGTCCGCGACGTGTTCATCACCCACCATCATTCCGATCACAACGCCGATTACGGCAACCTGCTGTGGCTGGCCTGGGCCGCCGATCTGCGCCACCCGGTCGACGCCTGGGGGCCGCCGCCGCTCCAGCGCATGACCCGGCGGTTCCTGCAGCTCAACGACACCGACATCCGCACCCGCATCGCCGACGAAGGCCGGCCGCCACTGGCGCCGCTGATCCGGCCGCACGAACTGCGCCGCGGCGGCGTGGTGATGCACGACGATCGGGTCAAGGTCACCGCGGCGCTGGTCGATCACCCGCCGATGGCTCCGGCCTTCGCCTACCGCTTCGACTGCCCGGATCGCTCGATCGTGTTTTCCGGCGACACCCGGCCCAGCGAGGCCCTGGTCGAACTGGCGCGCGGCGCCGACGTGCTGGTGCACGAGGTGATGTACCTGCCGGCGCTGGAGCGATTGATCGCCAGCGAAGCGCAGGCCGCGCGGCTGCGCCAGCACTTGCTCGACAGCCACACCACCACCGAGCAGGTCGGACGGTTGGCGACTCAGGCCGGGGTCAAGACCTTGGTGCTGACCCATTTCGTGCCCGGCGGGGATGCGTCGCTGACCGACGAGGTCTGGCGCGAAGCGGTGGCGCCGTATTTCAAGGGCGAATTGGTGATCGGGCGGGATCTGATGGAGCTGTGAGGTCTGATGGAGCTGCGAGGAAAGATACGCCGTGTCCCTTCTCCCGCGATGCGGGAGAAGGTGCCCGAAGGGCGGACGAGGGCGAGTGCGGCGAATGGTGAGGTCGATACAGGCCTCGCGCCCTCACCCCAACCCCTCTCCCGCGCTGCGGGAGAGGGGCTCGTTGCGCGGCATCGGCGAAATGGCGCTCGCAGTCGGGTAATGCCATCGATTGGCCGCGCAATGCAGCTTGCTCCGAACTATCGATGAGCGCGTGCGACGTCAAAAAAGCCGGCGATGCCGCGAGGTTTTTTGTGGGAGGAGCTTCAGCCCCGACGCTCTTGTCTCAGATCGCCGAAAACCTGGAGGCCTCAAGCGACACCGCGAGCTGAGCGAAAAGCGTCGGGGCTGAAGCCCCTCCCACAAACGACCTCGTGGCCGCGACGATCACCGCTCGGCGCGCTCAGTGCTGAACGCTCAGCGAAACGCCGCGCGCAATGCCGCGATCGGAAACCGCAACCAGATCGCCGCGAACACGCCCGCGCGCACCAGCGCGCCGCGGCGCGGGGCTTCGAATTTGCTGAAGTAACGCCACAGGCCGCGGTGCTTGTTCCATTCCACGAAGAACGGCCGCGAACGGCTGGACACGCCGCGCACGTGCATCACCCGCACGTGGTTGGCGACCGCGACGGTGGCGTCGCTCTCTCGCACGCGACGGCACAGGTCGAGGTCTTCGGCGTGCAGGCGATAGCCTTCGTCGAAACCGCCGATGCGCGCGAACAAACGCCGCGGCATCAGCATCAACGCGCCCGAGGTCGCGTCCACCGTTTGCAGCTCCTGGCGGTCGTCCGGCGCCACCGCCATCTTCGGCGCGGCCCACGGGCGCAGCAGGCCGGCCAGCATCGCGCCGAAGTCCGGATCGCGCCGGCGCACGGCGGCGTCGCGTTCGTCGTGCTCGTTGACCAGGTCGGCGCTGAGCAGCGCCTCGCCGAGCGGCGCGGCCAGCGCATGCAGGCGCACGAAGGTGTCGGGTTCGACCATGCAGTCGGGATTGACGAACACCAGCCAGTCGTCGGCGCGCGCCGGTTCCAGGTCGGCCACGCCCTGGTTGCAGCCGACCGAGAAGCCGGGGTTGTCGGGATTGGCGACGAAACGCAGGCGCGGGTCGAGCGAGGCGTGGCGCTGCACGATCTCCAGGGTGCCGTCGTCGGATTGATTGTCGACGACGCGGATCGCGGCGACGCCGGTGCAGTCGCGCAGCCGGCCCAGGCATTCGTCGATGGTCGCGGCGCTGCGGTAGCTGACCACGATCGCCTGGAATTCCGCCGAGGCCGGCAGGGGGCGCGGATCAGAGGAAGAGGTCACGTTGCGGTTCCGGTGGGCCGACGCGTTCGAGGCGTTCGGCGAGGTGTTGGCGCAGCTCGCGCAAGGGATCGTGCATCAGGAAATTCGCCAGCCGCGCATGCCAGTCGGGCCAGCGCGAGGCCAGCGCGTCCATGTCGCCGTCGCTCGGGCGGCCTTCGCCCAGGCGCGCGACGTAGGCGGTATCGCACAGCACGTTGCGCCAGCCCAGGCCGGACAGGCGCAGCGACAGGTCGGTCAGCGCGGCGTACCACGAGCCGTAGCTGGCCGCGTCCAGGCCGCCGGCGCGGCGGCGCGCGCTGCCGCGCAGCAGCACGGCGTGGCCGATCGCCGCCGGCAATTCCGGGTGTGCGGCCGGCATCTGCGCCAGCGCGCGGGCCAGGCGTTCGGCGTCGTCGGCGTCGGGCAAGGGCGCGATCTCGCCGATGCGCGGCCACGCGGCGGCTTCGCCGGCGTTGCACCACGGCGTGGCCGAGGCGATCGCGCGATCGACCGACAGGCACGCGCTCAGGCGCGACAGCCAGCCCGGCGCGGGCACCGCATCGGCGGCGAGCACGGCCACGTCGGCCTCGCCGCAGGCGCTGAGCACTTCGTCCAGGTGCGCGACCTCGCCGATGCCACGCTGGCGGCGGCTGTAGTCGGCCTTGAGCGCGGTGCGCTGCAGCCAGCGTTCGATGATGGCGTAGCCGCGCGGCCCGGATTGGGCGTCGTCGGCCAGCCACACCCGCGTACCCGGCGGGGTGCACAACTCCAGCGCGGCCAGGCAGGCGTCGAGGGCGTCGTCGTCGACGCCGACCGGCACCACCACGATCGGCAGTTCGCTCATGGCGCTTGCGCGTGCATGACGCGGGCGGTGGGCGGCGCAATCCCGGCCGGGCCGCGCGCGGGCGGCGGCGCGGCGGGGTGGAGCGCGGACGGGTGCTGACGTTCGGGCATCTGCGCGTTCGTAAGGGACGCGCATAGTGTGCGCGATCGGGGACGGGTGCGGGTGATGGCGGTGTCGGGGCGCCGGGTACGGGCCGGGGCGGCGGATACGGGCGCTTTTGTGGGAGGGAGCTTTGGCCCCGATGCTTTTCTTTCAGATCACCTTGCCGGAACGAAAAGCTTCGGGGCTGAAGCTCCCTCCCACAAAAGCCCCCGGCAATAGGCTCCGTCTTGAGAGGCGTTTCCGGTCGACGCCGAACGGGGCAATCCAACGCAAACGGGGCCGGCGATGCCGGCCCCGTTCGATCCGCCGCCGTGGAAACCTCCACGGCGAGGGGCTTATTTCTTCTTCGGATTCAACGGTTCCATCGCGCGGAAACGACGGCTGTATTCGTCGGTCAGGTCGCGCGATTCCTGCGGATTGCGCACCAGGGTCGGGGTCAGCAGGATGATGGTTTCGCGGCGCGTGGTGCTGGTGTTCTGCTTGCCGAACAGGCCGCCGAGCACCGGAATCCGGCTCAGCCCGGGGAAGCCGTTGGAGCCGCGCGTGGTGGTGTCGGAGATCAGGCCGGCCAGCAGCACCGTCTCGCCGCTCTGCACCGCGGCCTCGGTCTTGAGCTTCTTGGTGTTGATGGTGACGTTGGTGCTGCCGTTGATCGCGTTACCCGCCGAGCTGACTTCCTGCACGATGTCCATGAACACCATGCCGTCGCGGCTCACGCGCGGACGCACCTTGAGGATCACGCCGGTGTCGAGGTACTGCACCTGGCTGTAGGTATTGTTGTTGCCGGTGCCGGTGTTGACCGAGACCGATTCGATCGGAATGCGCGTGCCGACGTTGAGCGTGGCTTCGGCGTTGTTGCGCACGAACACCGACGGCGATTGAAGGATGTGGATGTCGGTGACCTTGTCCAGGGCCGTGAGCACCGCGGCGGCGTTGTTCTTGATCAACGACCAGGCCAGGCCGTCGCCGCTCTTGCCGCCGATGCTGCCGGCGATGGTGCTCCACTTCGCCGGCACCAGCGGATTGGTGCTGCGGTTGAGATCGCCGAAGCCGTTGTCGATGGTGGCGCGTTCGAGGAACCACTGCACGCCGTATTCCAGGCCGTTGGTGAGTTCGACCTCGGCCACCTGCGCTTCGATGTGGACCTGCATCGGCATCACGTCGAGCTTCTCGATCACGTTGCGGATCGACTTCCACGCCTGCGGGCTGCTGCGCACCAGGATCGAATTGGTTTCCTCGACCGCGGCCACGCCGACCTTGCTGCCGTCGACCTCGAGGGTGACCGCGCCGTTGCCCGACTGGCGCGAACCCAGCGACGCGCCGCCGCCCAGGCCGCCGCCGCCGCTGGAATCGGAACTGCCGTCGCTGCTCTTGCCGATGTCGGCGGTGGACGTGCCGCTGCCGTTGTCGCGCACTTCGGTCGATTCCAGGCCCGGCATCAGCGACGGCGCGCCTTCGCCGCCGGAACTGCCGCTGCCGCCGCGTCCGCCGAACACTTCCGACAGACGATCGGCCAGGTCCTTGGCCTTGATGTACTTGAGTTCCAGCGTGTACAGCTGGATGTTGTCGCCGGCGCTGTCGATGCGGTCGAGCCAGTCCTTGATGTCGTCGAGGTAATCGGCCTGCGGGGTGATCACCATCACCGCGTTGGCGCCGTCGAGCGGCATGAAGCGGAACATGCCCGAGACCGGCGACTTGCTCTGTTCGCCGAACACTTTTTCCAGGTCGGCCACGACCTTGGTCGCCTTGCCCGACTGCAGCGGGAACACGCCGACCGACATGCCCGACAGCCAGTCGACGTCGAACACCTCGACCGTGCGCAGGTAGTTCTCGAGCTCGGCGCGGGTGCCGCCGACGGTGATGATGTTGCGCGAGTTGTCGACGTTGACGATCGCATTCGGACGCGCGTACGGCTTGAGGATCTTTTCCATCTCGGTGGCCGAGATGAACTTCAGCGGCACGGTGCGCACTTCGAAGCCGCGCGCCGACGCCGCCGAATTGGTGCTCGGCGCGACGTTGCCGGCCAGCGCCTGATCGGCCGGCACGACGTTGTAGCGGCCGCCGGTGTAGACCAGGCGCGCGTTGTTCCAGCTCAGCACCATCTCCAGCAGGTTCAGCGCTTCGGCCGAGCTGACTTCCTTCGGCGTGGCCAGGGTGACGGTGCCCTGCACGCCCGGCGCGATCACGTAGTTCTGGCCGAGCATGTCGCCGAGGATGGCCTTGACCACCGCGTGGACCGACTCGCCTTCGAAGTTGAAGCTGGCCGTGCCGGTGGTCGCCGGCAAGCCCGGCGGCGGCCGCGAGGCCGCGCCGCGGTTGATGGTCTGGCCGGTGCCGCGACGGATCTGCGCCTTGGGGCCGTCCTCGTCGGTCGTGCCTTGCAATGGCTCCTGCTCGACGCCGTTGTGGACCAGGCGCGCGCCCGCCTGCTCGGTCTGCGGCCCCTTGAGCGCGGCGGGATCGCCGTCGCGCTGCACGCGCGGCGACACCACGCTGGCGCAGGAGGCCAACTGCGTGGCGATGATCGCCGCGACCAGGGCATGGGTGGCGTATTGCTGAGAACGTAGCTTCATGCGTTCACTCTACGGCGTGTTGGCCGGGGGTTGAGCGGCTTGCTGCTGCCGCAATTGCGCGCGTCGCGCCTCGATCCGCTTGCGGATGGCTTCCATCTGCGCCTGCTCGGTGAGCGGCGCGGAGGTGTTGCTGTCGGTCGGTGCTGCATTCGGTGACGGTGAGGGTTGCGACGGCGGCGGAGTCTGCGACACCTGCGGCGAGCGATTGGGTTGCGGCGGCGCGATCGGCCCGGCCGGCGGCACGGTGCGTCCGACCGGCTGCGCGCCCGGGCTGCCCGGCGGCGGCGAAGTGACCGCGGTCGGCGGCTGCCCGCCCTGGCCGTTGAAGATGCGCAGGTCGAGTTCGCGCCGGCCCTCGGGGCCTTCGAACACCGCCCGGCGCGGCTCCAACGAAGTCAGGCGCCAGGCCGGATGCGACTCGGGCACTTCGCCGAGCTTGACCCGCACCGACTCGCTGCCGTCGGCCGGCTGCAAAAACGCCATCGACAACTGCGGGGTGATCAGCACGCTGGTCAGCAGGTAGTCGAACGTCGCCGCCTGGTTCTCGCCCTCGCCCTTGCCCTGCATGAAGAACGGCTTGGGCCGGCGGTCGTCGACGAACAACGGACGCGAGGCGATCTCGCCGTACTGGCTCAGCGGACCGAGCGTGTCGGCCTGGCTCTTCTGCACCTGCGGCAAGGGTTTGACCAGGGTCGGATCTTCGGCCAGCGGATCGACCTGGCGCCCCATGCCGGCCAGGGCCAATACCCAAGTCAGCAAGGCCCAGCCGGCCGCGGTGGCCAGCAACCAGGTGCGCGGGCTGGCGTCGTCAAGGCGCATCGTTGGCTCCGGCGGCGGATTCGGGACGATCGGCGTCGCTCGCGCCTGCGCCCGCGGCCGCCGCGGCGGCCGGCGCGGGCGCCGGGGTCGGACGCAGGTAGCCGTACAGATCGAAGCTCACGTCCAGGCCGCCATCGTTGGCCGGCCCGGCGGTGCCGGGCACGAAATAGCCGCGCGTCGACAGCAGGTTGAGATTGCCGACGAACAGCCGCGGCGAGCCGCTTTCCAGCGAATGCAGCACCGCCGCGGTTTCCGGCGCGCCGCAGCGCAGGCGCACCTGCACGACCACGCGCGCGTAGCGGTCGCGGCGCGGTTCGGCCAGGGGCGAGCGGTTGACGATGCCGCAGCTGCGATTGCCGGGACTGGCCTGCAGCACCACGGTTTCCAGGCGCTGGACCAGGCCGGCGGTGGCCAGTTCGGCGGTCGCCTCGGGCAGGAAGCCCGGGCGGGTTTCCTGCTGCTTGCGCACCAGTTCCAGGCGTTGCTTGATCTGCGGCGCCTGCTTGAGCTCCATGCGCTGGCGCAGTTCGCGTTCGCGCAGGCTTTCGAGCGAATCGCCGGCTTCCATCATCGGCACCGTCCACCACGGGTGGATCAGCACCGCATAGGCGATGGCGAGTGCGCCGAGCAGCAGGCCCAGGGCCAGCCAGCGGTCGCGATCGGCGGTCAATGCGCGCAGACGGTTCATGCCCGAAGCGGCGGCCACGCTCGACTTAGGGGCCACGCGCGGCCTCCGGCGTCTGCGGTTTCGGCGGACCGATCTCGGCGGTCAGGGTAAAGCGGTCGCGGTTGGTCGCAGGGTCGGGCTGGACCGCGCCGGTCAACGCCGGCGAGCGCCACAGCTTGGTGCCCTGCAGCTTGCCGATCAGCGAGGACGCCTCGCGGCTGAGGCCGATCATCAGCAGGCTCTCGTCTTCGATCGCGAGTTTTTCCAGATACGTGGTGTCGGGCATGCGCCGGCTGAGTTCGTCGATGATTTCCACGGTGCTCGGGCGCGCGGCGCGGGTGCGGTCGAGGAAGGCCTGGCCTTCGATCAGATCGACCAGCTGCTGGCGCTGAGTCGAGGCCTGGCGCGCGGCGGCGGCGTTCTTGGCGATGGTCTGCTGCAGGTCGTCGATCGCGGCGCGGCGGTTTTCCAGCACCTGCCACATCGCCGCGGCGAGCGCGAACAGCGCCACCGCGGCCAGGGCCAGGTTCCAGAAACGGAACGGGTCGCTGCGGGTGCGCCGCTGCGACGGCGGCAACAGGTTGACGCCGAGCGGCACGCCGTCGGCGCCGGCCACTTCGATGCCCGACAGGGTCGAGGCCAGCGGGCCGATCTTGGCCAGTTGCGGGTCGAGCGCCTGGCGCGGCACCGCGACCAGTTCGGCGTCGAGCTGGCCGTCGCCGTCGCGGCGCGCAAGCACGCGCGCGTCGTAGGCGACCGCGTCGGCGGTGAACGGGGTCTGCCGGTCGATTTCGAAACCGACCACATCGCGCAGCCGATCGGCCGCTGCCGCCGGCAAGGTCAGCCGGCGACGCAAACTGGCGGCGGGCGGCAGCAACAACCAGCGCGGCAGATCGCCGATGCGCGGCGGCAGCAACGGCGCCAGCGGGTCGGCGGCGACCGTGCCGGTATTGGCTTCGGCCGGCGCATTGAGATCGGCCAGGCTCGGCAGCACCGCCAGATCGCGCACTTCGCCGCCCTGCTGCAGGCGCAGATGCACGCTGTCGCCGTCGACCTGCAACAGCAGGCGACCGCGATCCACGCCCAGCGCCTGACGCGCGCGCAGCGGCAGCCACGAGGCGAGGGTGCGTCCCCACCACGAGAAAAAGCCGCCCGCTCCCGGTGCAAGCCGCGCGCTCAGACTTCTCAACCGGTTGGCGCCCAACCGGCTTTCGGCAACTTGCGAGTTCATCGTGTTGAAGCTCCCTCCTCCCAACGCAGCGGTGTGTAGGTCATTCCCGGTAAGGGACTCCCCCCCGCTCGCACGACCACCCGCAACACCGATTCGCGGCCATCCGCCAGCCGTGCACGGCTGTCGATACTATAGGTTCCGCTGCGTTCGCCGACGAGACCGGCGAGTTCGCCACCGGCCCCCGCACCCGGCAACTGTGATCCGGGCTGCGTTCTGCGCCGCTGCTCGACGAGCTGGGCGCCATTCATCCCCATAGCATTGAGCACTTCGACCGATGCGAACGCAGGCTCGGGCCGGGTACGTCCGCTGTAAACCGTGACGTGCGGCTCGATCCTGGCAAACAGCGCCGGCGTGAAGCCCAGCACCTGTTCGAGTTCGGCCACGCTTTCGAATTCGGCATCCTTGGCCCCATAAGGTCGTCCCGCCGATGCGTAGTCGGCATCTTCCGCGCCACCGGCCGGTTGCGTCAGCGTATCGGCATCGCGCCAGTCGATGATCGCCGCGGCCAGTCGCGCCGCTTCGGATTGCTCGAGCTTGCCCGCGCCCTGGAGCAACGCGGTCAGCAAGGCCGCGTCGGCCTGGTTGAGATCGATCTTGCCGTTCTCGTCGACGATGGTGATCTCCAGCTTGGCATCGCCATATGTCCAGCGATGCGGGCGCCCGTCGGGTTGCCACTGCAGTTTCTGGTCGGTCATCGCCACCCGGGTCATCGCGTATTCCAGCCCGGCGCGCGACGCGTTCTGCGCGACCAGGCCGCGCACCATCACCCGGCCCTGCAGGTTTTCGGTGCGCGCGCTCAGCGCGAATGCGCCGATCAGCGCGGTCAGCAGCGCGATCATCCACATCACCAGCAGCAACGCCGCGCCGCGCGCGCTGCGGCGGGCTGCGAGAGAGGCTACGACGAGGGCGCGCGGACGCATCACAGCTCCGGCACGAAACCGCCGGCCGAGGCGGTGGCCAGCGGCAGCGACACGATCAGCGGCGGCCAATCGCGGCCATCGCGATCGGTAAGCGTGACTTCGACGAACAACGGCAGCTGATCCGGGGTCTGCCAGCGTTCCTGCCATTCGCCCAGCTGGCCGCGCTGCGGATCGATCGCGCGATAACGAAAACGCGCCGACTTCAGCCCATCGACCAGCAACTCCGGCGGACGTTCGCGCGATTCCTTGATCGTCTCGCCGGCCAGCACCATCGACAGCGACAGCACCATGCGGGTCTGGTCGCCGTCGTTCTCGATCGCGAAATCGTGCAGGTACGGGCCGCCCTGGCCGAGGTAATCGGGCAGGTCGGCAACGAAACGCAGGCGATCGGGTTCGCCGACGAAACGCTGCGGCACCGCGGTGCTCTGGTCGAACGCGAACGGAATCGGCCGGGTCGCGGCGATGCGCTTGCGCAGGAAACCTTCGACCGCGCGCTCGCGCTCGCTGCGCTGGGCCAGCACTTCGCCGCGGGTGGCGGTCTTGGTCGCCGCCGACAAGGTCGCGAAGGCCAGGGTCAGGCCGGCGACCAGCAACACCATCGCCAGCAGCACTTCGATCAGGGTGAAGCCGCGCGAATGCGCCGACGGCCGCGGTCGCGGCCGTGCTCGCGCGAACCTCGTCGCCTGCACGCGTCTCACAGCGACACCTCGCTTGACGCCGCGCTGCTGCGCAACGAACGCAGGAACAATCGCCGGCCCGCGCCGCCGTCGCCCCACTCCACCGCGAGCTGCACTTCGAACAGGCGCGGCGCATTGGGATCGATCGGTTGCGACGAGGCCGGCAGCGGGTCGCGCCATTGGGCGACGCCCAGGGTCCAGCGATAACGGCCGTTTTCGAAATCGCCGCTGCGCTGGCCCGGCTTGAGCGGCTGCCCGACCCCGACCTGATCCATCAGCGACTGCGCGTACAACGCGGCGCGGCCGGCGTCGCTGGACCAGCGCACCTGCTTGGCCGCGCCCGACAAGGTGCCCAGCAGCAAGGTCAGCGCCATCGCCAGCAAGGCGAACGCGACGATCACTTCGAGCAGGGTGTAGCCGCGCTGGCGCAACGACGATGCGCGCTGCATGGCCCGCGCGGGTCGCGAAGATCGCGCCGAACCGGGCGACGACGACCGCCGCGCGTTCATCGCGGCGCCTCGCCGCGTTTGAGTTTGACTTCGCCGGTCAGCCAGGCCACGTCGACATTCCACGCCGCCTGCTTGGCGCTGAGCTTGACCCGGCCGCCGGTGGACGCGCCGTCGGAGAAGAACATGATCGCGCCTTCGCCGCGGCGCGGCTGGACTTCGCGCGCGCCGGTGAAGACGATGCCGAGGGTCTTGGGAATATCGCCGCTGCGCCCGTTGGGTGCGGTCCAGGTGTGGGCGGTCGGATCGATGGTGAATTTCTGCGAACGCCCGGTGGCGATCGCCTGGCTGCGCGTGTAGCGCAGTTGCGAGGCGATTTCCTTGGACGCCGAACGCAGCTGCATGCCGGCCATGCCGCCGTTCATCATGCCGATGGTCAGCACGCCGATGCCGGCGATCAACGCGATCACCAGCAGCATTTCCAGCAGCGACATGCCGCGTTGGTCACGACCCGCGCGCGTCGCCATCGGCATGCGCGCGCGCGGACCCGCGCGTGCGCTGCGCGCCGCGGCCGGGTCCCCTCGCCCTCCTCGGGCGGAGGGACTGTGCCGCAGGCGGATGCTCATTGGATGCGCGGTCGCTGGCTACTCAGTTGTTCTTGATGTCGCCGTCGACGCTGGTGCCGCCGGCCTTGCCGTCCTTGCCGAAGCTGACCAGATCGTAGGGGCCGCTTTCGCCCGGCGCGCGGTATTCGATCGGATGGCCCCACGGGTCCTTGAGCTCGGCTTCCTTCGCGTACGGACCGAGCCAGCCGTTGGCGTCGGCCGGGGCCTTGACCAGTTCCTCGAGCGAGGACGGCAGGCGGCCGGTGTCCATCTGGAACGAATCGATCTTGCCGGCCAGCGTCTGCACCTGACCCTTGGCGAGGTTGTAGTCGCCGCGGTCCTTGCCGCCGAGCACGCGATTGCCGACGAAGGCCAGCACCGCGCCGATCAGCACGATCACGATGATGATCTCGATCAGGCTCATGCCGCGCTGGCCGGCCGGAGACGGGGAACGGGTGAGGCGGCGGCTGTTCGAACGGGATTTGCGCATGTCGGTCATCCGTTAGGAGGGGATTCGGGCTAATGCTGGACTGGTAACGTCTCGCGGGCGCGGACGGGGTTGAGCCTTGCTCAAGGATTCTGTTCCGCGACGATTTGCAAAGTTCACCGGCCACCGCCACGCGGTCGCGCCGGTACAGCCTGCGTTCAACGCCGGCACATGAACAGGCGGCGAAGCGTGACCGGTAGCGACCTTTGCATGACGGGCACGCAGACTTTCGGACACTGTCGCGGCGAGCCGGCGCTCAACTTCGCAATGCGCACGCGGGCGCTGGCGGTGTTTCGCGGAGAGGGCGTCAGGGCGCGAGTCGGTCATGGTCAACCGATCGAGTTGGTGAGGTCGTACAGCGGCAGCAGCACCGCCATCACCACCGTGCCGACGATGCCGGCCAGGACCACGGTCACGATCGGCACCAGCGCCGCGAGCATGCGGTCCAGGGCCATGCCGGTGTCCTGCTCGAAGGTCTCGGCGGTCTTCATCAGCATCGCGTCGAGCGCGCCGGATTCCTCGCCGACCTGGATCATCTGCAGCGCCAGCCGCGGGAACCGCTTGCCCTTGGACAGCGCGGTCGACAGCGACACGCCGTTCTTGACCTCTTCGGCGGCCGCGTCGACGTCGGCGGCCAGCACCCGGTTGTTGAGCACGTTGCGGCCGATGCCGATCGCGGTCATCAGCGGCACGCCGTTGCGCACCAGCGTGCCCAGGGTGCGGGTCAGGCGCGCGGTCTCGATCTTGCCGATCAGCGCGCCGACGAACTTGCGCTTGAGCAGCCAGCCGTCGAGCGCCTCGCGGAACGCCGGGTCGCGGCGCTTGCGGTCGAACCACAGCACCGCCAGCGCCGGCACCGCGATCAGCACGATCCACCAATTGCGCACGAACAGGCCCAGCCACAGGATCACCTGGGTGAACATCGGCAGCTCGGCGTCGAGGCTTTCGTACATCTGGCCGAACTGCGGCACCACGTAGCCGAGCAAAAACATCAGGCTGGCGCCGACCATGCACAGCAGGATCGCCGGATAGATCAGCGCATTGATGACCCGGCCCTGCATGACCCGGCTGCGCTCGAGGTAATCGTCGAGCCGGGACAGGGTTTCGTGCAGATTGCCGCCGGCCTCGCCGGCCCGGACCATGTTGATGTACAGGCGCGAGAAGGTGCCGTGCTGGCGTTCGAGCGCCACCGACAGCGAGGTGCCGCCGCGCACCGCGTCGCGAATGTCGGCGACCGTGCTCTTGGCCGCCTCGTCCTCGGGCAGGTCGAGCAGGATGGTCAGCGCGCGATCCAGCGGCTGGCCCGCGCCGAGCAGGGTCGACAGCTGCTGGGTGAACTGCACCAGCCGCGCGCCGGTGAACGGCTTGGGCTTGAACAGCCCCTTCCACGACGACGACGCGCCGGCCTCGGACGCGAGCTTGGCCTCGACCGGCAGGTGCCCCTGTTCCTGCAGGCGCTGCACGACCTCGACGCTGCTGGCGGCCTCCATCTGGCCGTCCAGCATTTCGCCGCGCGCGTTCAGGGCTTTGTAGTGGAACAGAGGCATAGACGGGAATCGGGAATGGAGAGTCGGGAATCGGTCAGAGCGAAAGCGTCAGCGTGCGGGATGGCGGCGAGTCGGGACGACCACGATTCCCGATTCCCCATTTCCGATTCCCGGCATCACGCATCCTCGGTCACCCGCAGCACTTCCTCGATCGTGGTCTGGCCGGCCATCGCCTTGATGATGCCGTCCTCGTACATGGTGCGCATGCCGGCGCTCTCGCGCGCGATCTGTTCGATCTCGCCCATGCCGGCGTGACGCATCACCGCGCGGCGCAGGTCGTCGTTCATGACCAGGAATTCCATGATCGTGGTGCGGCCGTGATAACCGCTCGGCGCCAGCGCCGACGGCTTCGGCCGATACAGGCAGATCTCGCCTTCGGGCTGATAGCGGCGCAGGTTGAACTTCTCGATTTCCTCCGGCGAGGCGGGATAACGCTCGGCGTGGGTCGGCTCGAGCTTGCGCACCAGGCGCTGGGCCAGGATGCCGTTGATGGTCGAGGTCAGCAGGTAATCTTCCACGCCCATGTCGAGTAGGCGGGTGATGCCGCCGGCGGCGTTGTTGGTGTGCAGGGTGCTGAGCACCAGATGACCGGTGAGCGCGGACTGGATCGCGATCTTGCACGTCTCCAGATCGCGCATTTCGCCGATCATGATGATGTCCGGGTCCTGGCGCACGATCGAGCGCAGGGCGTGGGAGAAGTCCAGGCCGATCTGCGGCTTGGCCTGGATCTGGTTGATGCCCTCGATCTGGTATTCGACCGGGTCCTCGACGGTGATGATCTTGACGTCGCTGGTGTTGAGCTTGCTCAGCGCGGTGTACAGCGTGGTGGTCTTGCCCGAGCCGGTCGGACCGGTCACCAGCATGATCCCGTGCGGCTGGTCGAGCACCTTCTGGAACTGCGGCAGGAATTCGTCGGTGAAGCCGAGCTTGTAGAAGTCGAACACCACCGTTTCGCGATCGAGCAGGCGCATCACCACCGACTCGCCGTGCGCGGTCGGCACCGTGCTCACGCGCAGGTCGAGTTCCTTGCCCTGCACCCGCAGCATGATCCGGCCGTCCTGCGGCAGGCGACGCTCGGCGATGTTGAGCTTGGCCATGATCTTGATGCGGCTGATCACCGCGGCGGTGAGGTTGGCCGGCGGGCTTTCGCCCTCGGTCAGCACGCCGTCGATGCGGTAGCGCACCTTCAGGCGGTTTTCGAACGGTTCGATATGGATGTCGGAGGCGCGCAGTTCGACCGCGCGCTGGATCACCAGGTTCACCAGCCGGATCACCGGCGCCTCGGAGGCCAGGTCGCGCAGATGCTCGACGTCGTCAAGATCGCCCGCGCCCTCGCCTTCGGCGGTTTCCACGATCGCGCCCATCGCGCTGCGGCCCTGGCCGTGCCAGCGCTCGATCAGGTCGCCGATCTCCGAACGCAGCGCCACGAACGGGCGGACCTCGCGCTGGGTGGCCAGACGCAGCGCGTCGACCTGATAGGCGTCCTGCGGATCGGCCATCAGCACCTCGACGTGGCTTTCGCCTTCGCCGACCGGGCAGATCGCGAACTGCTTCATGAACTTGAGGGTCAGCGCCACGCCTTCGGGCGGCAGCTCGGGCGCGTCCTTGATGCTGACCAGCGGCAGGTCCAGCGCGGTCGCGACGGTCTCGGCGTGGTCGCGCTCGGACACCAGGCCCAGCCGCGCCAGCAAGGCCAGCAGGCTGCCGCCGGTTTCCTCCTGCAACCGCCGCGCCCGCGACAGATCGGGTTCCTTGAGGCGGCCCTTGGCTACCAGCGCATCGACGATGCGTGCGTCCATCGCGGCCTGGCCGGAATCGAAAGAACCCGTCGCGCCCGGCGCCGGGCCGGTCGCAGTGCTGGATTCGCTGGATGTGTCGCCGGAAACCTGGGGTACTGCGTTCACGTCATCCTCCTGCGCGTGAACCCCGGACTTTAGCAGTTTCATTCGGGGTCTCTACCAGACCTTGGCGGACGGACTCGGTTCCCCGTCAAGCGCCTGGCGCGCCGAAACTTCAGCGATTCTGCGAACGAGGCGTCTGGCAAGATCGGATTCAGGTCTGGACCGACGAAGGACTGCAGGAGTCGTCACATTTCGCTCCACGACGACGAATGCGCCTGCCGGGATCGCAAACCCGGAATGCCCCGGACGCTCATATGCAAACGGGCGCCCTCTCGGACGCCCGCTTGCACAAACCCGAGACAAACGCGGGTCACCCGGCCTGATCAACCCCATCGAGCTGAAGTCGGGGCGATGATGGCGCGCCCGCGCGCGTGCTCTGGCGATGCGACGCCTTATTCAGCCCCGATCACAACCCGCCGACGATAGATATCGTTGGTCTGATGCTCCGGCACCCATTCGATTTCAGGCTGCTGGTAATACACGTAATACCGTCCGTTGAGCTTGCTCAGATAAGGATAGGAAATCCAGCAACTACCGGTGTTGGACGCCTTCATCCAAGGGCTGAGCGCGGATTTTTCCCAGGCCGAGGGATCGGTGAACGTCGCTTCTTGATTGCGGGCCATGCCGAGCGCCCAGTCGCCGCCGCACCCGAAGTAGTTGGCGCCTTCGTGAGCCAGGTAATAGACGCCGTCCTCGAACAGCACGCTGCCGGCGCCGAAGTTCTTGTCGTCCCAGGAGCCAGCTCCGCCCTGCGGCAAACGGCCGTAGTCGGTGTCGGTGAACACGGCTGCCGGCTGCGGCCAAACCGCGCCGGGATTCCAGGACTTGAGATGACTCAACGACGCCTGATGCCGGCTGGTCAGCTCCGAGAATTCATGCACGTTGACCCATTGCAGATGCAATTCACCGGTGTCGGCGTGCGGGATCAACGTCGGGGTGCTGGCGCTGCCTTCGGCGTGATCGGACTTGACCACCGGTCCGCGCACGGTCCAGCCGGTGAGTCCGTCGGCCGAGTCGGCCAGGAACGACGACACGCGCGTCTGCGGGCCGAGTCCTTCGAACACCATCTGATAGCCACTGCCGGTGCGGACCACCGATGGATCGTAGGCCTGATCGATCAAGCCAGCACCGGGGACATTGAACGCCACCGTGCTATCGATCGCGGGCTGGGTGCGCACTTCGAAGTTCAGTCCACCGTCCGTCGATGTGCCGACCATGAGCTTCAGACGCTTGGGATCGGTGCTGACCCGGTCTCGGAAATACGCATAGGTGGACTGCGCGTTCACCGGAACGATCGACACGCGCCCGGCCGTCTCGCTGTTGCCCGGCACGGAGGGATTGCCTTGGGCGAAAAAGCCGATGCGCCGGTAGCCATCGCTCTGGGTATCCACGCTGGTGCGTACCAACCGGATCGAATCGATCGCCAGACCCGGGTCGGACCAGTCGCTCACGGTCATGGGGCCGCCGTCGGCGACGAACGAATCCGTCGACGAGTACCACTTGTAGGCCGAGCCCGCGACGGAGGTGGACTTGTTGCTCAGGACCGTGTTGCCGGATTTGACGATCATGCCGAAACTGCGCGCCGCGCCGTCCAGCGAGCGCGCGCGCACGTCGACGGTATAGCTCTGGCCGGCCACCAGTTGCGACGCCGCCGGCGTCCAATAGGTATAGATGCCGACCGAATCGCGCGATACCGCGCGCGCATCGTCGGCGAGTTCGTCGTCGAACACCGAACCGCCCGCCACCGCTTCGGCCTGCTGGGTGTGGATGCCGGCCAGATGGGCATTGCCGTACCACAGGTGATACAGGCCCAAGGTCTCGTCCTTCGGCTTGGACTGGACCAGGGCGACCCGATCCACCGCCAGCCCTGGCGAGGAATAGTCCGACAACCGCAGATTCGAGCCGGTGTATTCGAAGTCCGCCGCGCGTACCCAGCGGTAATTCGAATCGCCGATCTGCGTGGCCTTCACCGCAACGGTCTTGCCGTTGACCACGACGTGCTGGGTGAACGTGGTCGCCGCACCCAACGCGCGCGCCCGCACATACACCGAGTAATACCCGTGTGGCGGGGACACCGAATGCACATACCAGGTGTAAGGCCCGGCAGCCTGTCTGACGATCGCCTGCCCGGTACTGGCGCTGGAATCGGCGACCAGGTTTCCGCCGGCGATCTCGGCGCCGGCGGCGGAGACGATCGGCTCGATGATGAGCTTGTCCACTTGCAGCGACGGGCTCGACCAGTCCGCCAACAGCACAGTCTGGCCAGCGGCGAAATCGAAGAAACCCAGTCGATACCAGCGATAGGCGCGATGGTCGACGGTCGCCGACAAGGTGTCGAGCAACTGCCCATCGATCTTGACGTTCTCGGAGAACGAGCGCGGCTGGCCGTCCAGCGAGCGAGCACGCACATAAATCGCGTAACGCCCGTGACTCAGCTCCGCGGCATCGAGCGTCCACCAGGTATAGATGCCGGCATCGGCGCGGGTGACCGCTTGCGCGTTGCTGGCGTCCTCATCGGCAACCACCTGGCCGCCCGCGACGATTTCGGCCTCCTTCGACCACTGGCTTGCCGCCAGCGACTGCAGGGGCATCAACAGCGCCAGTACCATCAACCAGATGCAGTTGGGATGTTTCATCGTCGACGTCCATATCAAGAAGGCGGCCATAGTATGCATCGGCCGATTCTCAATTCCTGCGTCGGCCGTCGGCCGATGCTTCGCGCGACGAACTCACCACGCCCCGAAGGGCGCGATGATTCAATCCGTCTGATCCGGCGAGCAAATCACCCCACCCAAACCCGCGCATTGCGGAACATCCGCAGCCACGGCGAGTCGCCGGCCCAGTCCTTCGGCGACCAGCTGAAATTGGCGCTGCGCAGGGTGCGTTCGGGATGCGGCATCAGCAAGGTCGCGCGGCCGTCGCGGCTGGTCAGGCCGGCGATGCCGTCGGGCGAACCGTTCGGGTTGAGCGGGTAACGCTCGGCCACCCGGCCTTCGCCGTCGATGTAGCGCAGCGCGATGTCGGCGGCGCTTTGGTCGAGGTTGTTGGCGAAGCTGGCGCGGCCTTCGCCGTGGGCGACCGCGACCGGGATGCGCGAGCCGGCCATGCCGCGCAGGAACAGCGACGGCGATTCGACCACTTCCAGCAATCCAAGACGCGCTTCGAACTGCTCGCTGCGATTGCGCAGGAACACCGGCCAATGCTCGGCGCCCGGCACGATCGGCTTGAGTTGGGCGAGCATCTGGCAACCATTGCACACGCCCAGCGAGAAGCTGTCGTCGCGGGCGAAGAACGCGGCGAAGGCATCGCGCAACGCGCTGCGCTCGAGAATGCTGGTGGCCCAGCCGCGGCCGGCACCGAGCACGTCGCCGTAGCTGAAGCCGCCGCAGGCGGCGAAGCCCTTGAAATCTTCCAGTGCGAAGCGGCCGTTGATCAGGTCGCTCATATGCACGTCGAAGGCTTCGAAGCCGGCGCGATCGAACGCCGCGGCCATTTCGATCTGGCCGTTGACGCCCTGCTCGCGCAGGATCGCGACCTTCGGCCGCGCGCCGGTGTTGATGAACGGCGCGGCGACATCGTCGTTCGGGTCGAAGTTCAACTTCGGCTTCAGGCCCGGCGCGGCGAAATCGCGTGCGATCGCGCGCTCCTCGTCGGCGCAGTCGGGGTTGTCGCGCAGCTTCTGCAAGGCATGGCTGGTCGACCACCACGCGTCGAACAATTCGTCCCAGCGCCATTCCATCAGCACCTTGCCGTCGTCCTTGACCCGGACCGACGGCGCGGTGGTCGGCTTGGCGATGCGCTGCGCGCAATCGATCAGGCCGTGACGCGAGATCAGGTCGGCGAATTCGGCACGGTCGTCGTTGTGGATCTGCACGATCGCGCCGAGTTCTTCGTTGAACAAGGTGCGGAACGGGTCTTCGCCCCAGCCGTCGAGGCTGATGTCCAGGCCCAGGCGCGAGCAGAACGCCATTTCCGCCAGGGTCGCGAACGCGCCGCCGTCGCTGCGGTCGTGATAGGCCAGCAGCAGACCGGCTTCGCGCGCATCGCGGATGAGTTCGAAGAAATCGCGCAGACGCTGCGGGCTGTCGAGATCGGGCACGCCGCTTTCATGCCGCGCGCCGTCGCCGGTCTGACCGGCGAATGCCGGCAAGCCGTTCGTCGCATGCTTGCCGACCGCCTGCGGATGCACCTGCGCCAGCACCGAACCGCCCAAACGCTGCTTGCCCGCACCCAGCCCGATCAGCCACAACTCGGTGTCGCCTTCGCGCGACAACAGCGGCGTGAGCTGTTGACGCACGTCGACCACCGGCGCGAATGCGCTGACGATCAGCGAAACCGGCGATACGGATTTATGCGCGATAGGCTTCGCGCTTGGCGATTCGGAGCCAACGTCACTGCCAGCCTGCGCAGCCCCGCTTTCCCGACTCCCAATTCCCGATTCCCGATTCCCGCTCCACTGCGCCTGCATCGACAACGAATCCTTGCCGACCGGGATGCTCAGTTCGAGTTCCGGACACAGCTCCAGCCCGACCGCCTTGACCGCGTCGAACAGCAGCGCGTCTTCGCCCGGATGCGAGGCCGCCGCCATCCAGTTCGCCGACAGCTTGATCCGGTTGAGCGATTCGACCGGCGCGGCGCACAGGTTGGTGATCGCTTCGCCGACCGCCATGCGCGCGGCCGCGGCCGCGTCGAGCAGCGCCAGCGGGGTGCGTTCGCCGACCGCCATCGCTTCGCCGACGAAGCCGTCGAAGTCGCTCAAAGTGATCGCGCAATCGGCCATCGGCAACTGCCACGGGCCGATCATCTGGTCGCGCGCGACCAGGCCGCCGACGGTACGGTCGCCGATGGTGATGAGGAAGTTCTTCGCCGCGACGGTCGGATGCGCGAGCACGCGCAGGCCGGCTTCGCGCAGGTCCAGGCCGTTCCAGTCCAGCGCCGGCCACGGCGCGGCGGCGGGGTGGCGGGTGTCGCGGTGCATCTTCGGCGGTTTGCCGAACAGCACGTCCATGGGGAAATCGATGGGGTGGAGCGGAGATTCGGGATTTGGGATTTGGGATTCGGGGCCGTGCGCGCCGTAAACCGATTCAATCGTCGCACCGTAACCGACGACAAGGCGTTCCTCCGCGGTCGCATAACCGACCACAGCGAACGGGCAACGCTCGCGCTCGCAGATCGCGGCGAAATCGGCAACGCGATCGGCCGGCAGGCCCAGCACGTAGCGTTCCTGCGATTCGTTGCACCACAGCTGCATCGGCGACAGCGAGGGATCGTCGCTGGGCACCTTCGCCAGATCGATCACACCGCCCAGGCTAGAGTCGTGCAGCAGTTCGGGAATCGCGTTGGACAGACCGCCGGCGCCGACGTCGTGGGCGCTGTCGATCGGGTTGTCGGCACCGAGCGCAACGCAGCGGTCGATCACTTCCTGGCAGCGGCGTTCCATCTCCGGGTTGTCGCGCTGCACGCTGGCGAAATCCAGCGCTTCGGCGCTGTCGCCGGAGGCGACCGAACTGGCCGCGCCGCCGCCCAGGCCGATCAGCATCGCCGGGCCGCCGAGCACGATCACCGCATGGCCGGGCTTCAAACCCAGCTTGGCCACCTGCACGCGATCGATCGCGCCCAGGCCGCCGGCGAGCATGATCGGCTTGTCGTAGGCGCGAGTCAGCGTGGCGTTGGCGGTTTCGCCTTCGGACAATTCGAAGCTGCGGAAATAACCGACCAGGTTCGGCCGGCCGAATTCGTTGTTGAACGCGGCCGCGCCGATCGGGCCGTCGAGCATGATTTCCAACGGGGCCGAGCAGCGCGATGCGGGGGTCTGAGCGAGGGCGTCGCCTTTCCCTCGGCTGCGATGCGGCACAAGGTCGAATGCGGCAGATATTGCGCATCAGCGAAACCGCACAGGCCGGCCTTGGGCCGTCCGCCGCGGCCGGTCGCGCCTTCGTCGCGGATTTCGCCGCCATGAGTGCCGGTGTTGCGCCGGGGACGGCGGGCGATGATCGCGGTCGCCGGGTTGTGGGTTTGACCTTCTGGATTGGTGCAGACACGCCGACGGGGAGGCCTGCGGCACTCGGCGGTGTGTTGGGGCCCGAGAGGCGCCGCGGCTGCGGCCGGAACCGGCGCGCGGGATAGCCTTCCACCACCGCGGCGTTGTCGCTGTACGCCGACAAGGTGTTTTCCGGGGTCTGCGCGTGGGTGTGCTTGATCATCTTGAACAGCGAGTACTGCTGTTCGCGACCGTCGAGGGTCCACGAGGCGTTGAAGATCTTGTGCCGGCAATGCTCGGAATTGGCCTGCGCGAACATCATCAGTTCGACGTCGGACGGCATCCGGCCCAGCGCGGTGTAGCGTTCGCGCAGGTAGCCGATTTCGTCCTCGGCCAGGGCCAGGCCCAGGCGGGTATTGGCCGATTCCAGATCGTCCAGGGCGATGCGTTCGAGCTCGCCGCGCGCCGGCACCGAAAACAGCGCGGCCGCGTCGTCGCTGTGGTGTCGGTGAGCGACTGGGTCCAAGTGGGTGCATGTGCAGGTGTTCTTGCTCAGGGCGGAGGCTTCCACATGGGAGCGAGCCCGTGGATTTGCGCTGAGCGGGTGCCGCTTTTGAGTGGCCGGTGCCCGGGTTTGCGGGGTGGGCATAGCGCGAAGGCGCGCTGCGGCGGTCGGGGGGAGTGAGCTTGCGCGGCGACAGGGGTCGCTCGTCGGGGCGGGCGCCGTGTTCGACCCAGTAACGGGCCGCGCGCGCCCTGGGGAGAGGGCGTGTAGCCTGAGCAGTGCGGCCAGAGAGGGCTTGGCGCTCGCCTCGGACGCGGAAAAATCGAACAGAGGGCAAGGGCTCGAGTACATCGCCGGGCGGGCGCTCGCTGGGCCCGGAGCCATCGAGGAAAGCGGGTGGCGGGCAGGTCGGCACGGGGCCAGTGCGGGGAGGAGCGAGGTGCAGGGGGGAGCCGGTGTTCGATCGGGGGGAGGGGGGAGCTGTTTCGTATCGAGCTGGAAACTCGAGGTGCCAAAATCGATTCGGGTGGGCCGTCGCGGCCCCGAGGCTGGGGGACGGTCGCGCCTTGAACGCGATAGCGGCGCGGTCGCCGCGGTGGGGGGCGGGTTGTGGAGAGCAGACGCTCAGGGAACCGCGGGGGTGAGGAAGAGCGTGAGAGAACCGGCCGGATGCTCAGATCGCGGTGAACTTGTCCGCGCAGGGGTCTGTCAGGTGCCGTTTGCCAGCTTCTTTGCCAGGCGATTGGCAGCGAGCTCCTGATCACGCTCACTGCTCTGGACAGGCTGGGATTCCAGTCTTTTCGGCCTCCTGGACAGGCCAGGGGGGGTAGATGCTCGCGCGTTGTGTGCTCGCGGGCGCCGTCTGATCACGGGACGTCGGGGGAGATGAGGCTCAGTGGATCGGGTTGGGCCGCTCTGGCACGCCCTGGCGGCGTGCAGCGCGTGAGGGGTAGGCGGTTTGACTGCCATCTCGTGGCTTCGGAGCGGGGGGCCGGGGTCGCTCATCGTTCGTTTTGCGGCCTGGATCTTCGAAGCGAGAGTCGCTCGTCACGCACGTCACCCGCCCGGTGCTCGATGCGGCATCGCCGCGTTGCGACGATCCGGTCCCGGCACTAATGGCGCGCGGTCGGCGCCGGGAGCTTCTTAACGCGTAGCGGCGGTCGGATGCGACCGCGAGGAGCCGAGCGGGTGCGCGGTCTGGCCGGTTATGGGCCCGCCTGCGCGTTGCGATGGCAACCGGGGGGGCGGTCGAGGATCAGTGGTGCCGAGGTGCGAGGCATCGGCGTCGAGCTCCGGTCGCAGAGTCATTGCCTGGCGAAAGTGCTTTGTCCGGGGGAGCGCCGATGCTGTGTGCGGATGCCTGCGGTCTCATCGCGGCGTGGGCCGGCTTGGCGGAGCAGGGGAAGCGCCGTTTGTGCGTCGGGTGAGGCCATTCGGCGGCGCTCGCTGTGTGTCTGTTGGCCGTGCTTCCGACAGAAGCGTGGATCGGGGCTGACAGGGCGGAGGGCGGTTGGGTCCCACAGGACGATGTTCAGCGGCGACAGGTCCAGGGCCTTGAGCGCGCGGCAGGTGGCGCCGTCGAACACCCGGGCCAGCAGATGCACGCCGTCGGCGCGAGCCAGATGGACGAAGCTCAGCTCGGCGACCGCCTCGCCCTGCGCCGACACCCGCAGCTTGCGTTTGCCGGCTTTCAAGGCCAGGCCGTCGAACGACAGGTCGTGCAGCGCGGTTTGCAGGGTCTGATCGAATCGGTTTCTGAGTTCCGTGCTCACTTCGAACTCCCGGCGCGAGATCGCTCGCGTCATCTCGTTATGCCAATCCGGTGCTCGCTGCGAGCATCGCTCGCCGACGCTCAGGCCCGCCAGCGCAAACGAAAAGGCCGCGCAATGCGCGGCCTTTTCGCGGCACCCACCGGATCGTTCCGGCTTAAAGCAGCGGTCGGCTTACAGCCCGCCCACCGGAGCGGCCACCGCCGCGGTCGGCTTGGCCGCGCCGGCCGGCTTCTTCGACTCGGCCGCCAGCTTGTCCAGCGCCTCGCGCAGCTGCGCCGGCGGGACGTAGCCGCCGAGCTGCACGCCGTCGGCGGTCAGGATCATCGGGGTGCCGGTCAGGCCGGCGCGCTGGCCGACGTTGTACTGCTCGGTCACGGTGTTCTTGCAGTCCTTGCTGGCGACCGAACCGTGATCGCTCTTGGCGTCGGTCAGCGCCTTGCGGCGGTCCGGAGCGCACCACACCGAGACCATCTTCTTGTAGTCCTCGCTGCCGATGCCCATGCGCGGGAACGCCAGGTATTCGATCGCGATGCCCTGGCGGTTGTATTCGGCGATCTCGCTGTGCAGCTTGCGGCAGTAGCCGCATTCCACGTCGGTGAACACGGTGACGGTGTGCTTGGGATTGGCCGGCGCGAACACGATGCGCTCGCTCGCCGGGATGGTCTTGACCAGATCCTTGCGCATCGCCGCCAGGCTGTCTTCGCTGAGGTTCTTCTTGACCTGGGTGTCGAACAGCGCGCCGCCGGAACCGGGCAGGAACAGGTAACGGCCGTCGTCGCTGACGTACACGACCTGACCCTGGGCCAGCGCTTCGCGGAAGCCCGGCATCGGCGCCGGACCGACCTTGTCGATGGTGACGTTGGGGTTGAGGGTGCGGATGGCGTCGACCGCGCGCGCGTCGGCGCTGCCGGCGTCGACCTTCGGCGCGGAGCCCTTCGACGCTTGCGCGGCGGGCTTGGCCGGATCGGTCTTGGCGGCTGCGGCCTGCGGCGCCTGGGCGCAGGCGGACAGGCTGATGGCGCCTAGCAGGACGAGGAGGATGCGCTTCATTTGCTGTGGATCCTTGGCGGGAGCGAGTGGGCGTTCGACCGCCCGTGGGACATCAGGTTCAGCCGATTGTGGCATGGAGCGGGTTTGCAATTCGTGTTCTGCGACATGGGTCGCGCCGGCCGCGGCGCTCGCCCAGGGGGCGAAAGACAGCGGCTTACACGCCGCCGGCCGGTGCGGCCGCCGCCGCGGCCGGCCTGGACGCGCCGGCGGATTCGGCGGCCAGCTTGTCCAGCCGCTCGCGCAGTTGCGCCGGCGGGACGTAGCCGCCGACATGGAAACCGTCGGCGTTGAGGATCGTCGGCGTGCCGGTCGCGCCGACGCCGGCACGCTGGCCGATCTCATACTGGCGGGCGACCGGGTTCTTGCACTCCCGGGCCTGCACGGCGCGATCGGACTTGACCGCGGTCAGCGCCTCGCGCCGGTCGGCCGCGCACCACACCGACACCATCTTCTTGTAGTCCTCGCTGCCCAGGCCCATGCGCGGGTACGCCAGGTACTCCACCGCGATGCCCTGGCGGTTGTACTCGGCGATCTGGCTGTGCAGCTTGCGGCAGTAGCCGCATTCCGCGTCGGTGAACACGGTGACGGTGTGCTTGGGGTTGGCCGGCGCGAACACGATGCGTTCGCTGGCCGGAATGGTCTTGACCAGGTCGCGGCGCATGCCGGCCAGGCTGTCTTCGGTGACGTTGCGCTTGGCCTTGACGTTGAACAGCGCGCCGCCGGTGCCCGGCAGGAACACATAGCCGCCGTCGTCGCTGACATAGACCACCTGGCCCTGGACCAGCACCTCGCGCAGGCCGGGCATCGGCGCCGGGCCGACCTTGTCGATCGCGACGCTGGGGTTGAGGGCGCGCATCGCCTCGATGGCGCGCGCATCGGCGCTGCCGGCGGCGACCTTGGGCGCAGTGCCGGCCGGCTTCGCCGGCTGGGTCGCCGAGCCGTCCCGGGCCGGATCGCTCCTGGCCGCCGCGGCGCCCTGGGGCGCCTGGGCGCAGGCCGACAGGCTGATGGCGGCGCCGAACACGGTAAAGAGGATGCGCTTCATCTGCTGCGGGTCCTTGGTCGGGTGAGCGAATCGACCGCTCGGCGAGCACTAGGTTCGACGGCCGGTGGCGCGCGAGGCGCTGCCGGTCGTGTTCCGCGACCTGGGTCACATAGATCACAACCAAGGTCGCTTCGCGATAGACATCGCCGCTGCGGGAGCCGACCCGGACAGGCCGTCGATGCATGCATGCGATCAGTGCCGTTTAGCCACGCGGATGGTGCAGAGCGTGCAGGCGCTTGAGCTGTTCGCGCGCGACCAGGGTGTAAATCTGGGTGGTCGACAGAGAGCTGTGCCCCAGCAACATCTGCAGCGCGCGCAGGTCGGCGCCGTGGTTGAGCAGGTGGGTGGCGAAACTGTGGCGCAGGCCGTGCGGGCTGATCTTGGCCGGGTCGATCCCGGCCAGCACGGCGTAGCGCTTGACCAGATGCCAGAACGCCTGCCGGGTCGGGGCGTTGCCGCTGGCCTCGATGAACAACGGCGCCAGCGCGCGCTTGCCGGCCAGTTGCGGCCGCGATTGGGCGAGGTAGCGCTCCAGCCAGTGCTGGGCCTCCTCGCCCAGCGGCACCAGCCGCTCCTTGCTGCCCTTGCCCATCACCCGCAGCACGCCCTGGCGCAGGTTGAGCGCGGTCGCCGGCAGGTTGACCAGTTCGCTCACGCGCAGGCCGGCGGCGTACATCAGCTCGAGCATGGCGCGGTCGCGCAGGCCCAGCGGGGTGTCCAGGTCGGGCGTGTTCAACAGCGCGTCGATCTGGCTTTCGGCCAGCGCCTTGGGCAGCGAGCGCGGCAGTTTCGGCGGCGTCAGCAGCGCGGTGGGATCGTCGTGGCGCTGGCCGCGCCGCACCCGGAACGCGTAGAACGCGCGCAAGGCCGACAGCAGGCGGGCGTTGCTGCGCGGCGAATAGCCTTCGCGGGTGCGCCAGGCCAGGTAGTCGTACAACGCCGAGCGATCGGCATCGGCCAGGCCGGCGCCGTCGCGCCAGCGCGCCAGGCCTTCCAGGTCGCGGCGGTAGCTGTCGAGCGTTTGTTGCGCCAGTCCGTTCTCGGCCCAGATCGTGTCGAGGAAACCGGTGATGGCGGTGGCGTCGGCCTCGTCCAGCGGCGGCAGCGACATCGCCTGGACGCGGCGTTCGGCGGGGGTGGTGGAGCTCATGCCGGCATGATCGGGCCGCGACCGTCGAATGGCAAAGCCGGGCCGGTCCGAACAGATGGCGCGCCGCCGCGGCAGCGCATCCATCGCCTGCGCCGCATCCTGGTGCAGGTGGCTCGCGACCCGGCCTCGCTTATCCTGATGCGATGACTTCGCCCGACCCGACCGACTCCGACCCCGACACCGCGCCCGCCCGCCCCGCCGCCCTGATCGGCTGGCGGCTGCTGTCGATGTTCTACGACTTCTGGCCGGTGCTGGCCTTGTGGATGCTGGCCGGCGCCGCGTTCGTGCTGGCGTTCACCCTGGCCGGGCACGACACCCACGAGAACATCCGCCCCTACACCTGGTGGTGGTCGCTGCAGTGGTCGGTGTGCTGGCTGCTCGCCGGCGCCTATACGACGGTGAGCTGGCGCCGCGGCGGCCAGACCCTGGGCATGCGTCCGTGGCGCCTGAAAGTGACCGGCACGGGCGAGCAGGCACCCGGCTGGAAAGCGCTGTGGCTGCGTTACGCCGTCGGCACGCTGTCGCTGGCCGCGGCGGGACTGGGGTTCTGGTGGGCCTGGTTCGACCGCGATCGGCTGACCTGGCACGACCGCATCAGCGGGACCGGCACGATTCGCCTACCCAAGCACAAGAAGTAAGCGCCACCACCCACCAACGCGAGCGCCGAGGTCTTTTGCAGGAGGGGCTTTCAGCCCCGAGGCTTTTCTCTCAGCTCGCTGCGCACTGCTTGCGCTTCACTAGCCGAAGCAAAATGGTGAGCTGATAGAAAAGCGTCGGGGCTGAAAGCCCCTCCCACGCAGACTTCGCGGCAACGCAATCTCGACCCGCCGGCCGCAGTTGCGGCCGCTCCCGCCGGCCCGCCCGCGCTAACCCGACCTTCGCCTGAACAACAGCGCCGACACCGCCAGCATCACCGCCGTCGGCGCCAGATAGGCCAGGCGGAAGTCGAAGCGGAACACCTTGGCCAGCTCGACGAACTGGGTCTGCAGCAGCCAGAACACCAGCGCGAACACGATGCCGATGAACAAGCGCTTGCCCATGCCGCCGCTGCGCAGGCTGCCGAACGCGAACGGCACCGCCGCCAGGCACAGCGCCAGCACATTGATCGGATAGAACCAGCGGCCCCAGTAATGCGCTTCGAATTCGCCGGCATCGAGCTGGTTGCGCTGACGGTCCTCGATCGCCTTGTGCAGCGCCTTGGCGGTCAGGTAACGCGGCCGGTTGGTGCCGCTCATCAAGGCCGAACTGTCGAGCTTGGACTCCCAGCGTTCCTCGGGAATCTGCACCTTCTCGGCCGACTTGGCATGGAAGGTGGTGCGGGTGACGTTGCGCAGCAGCCAGCCGCCCGGGCGGTGCTCGGCGATGCCGGCGACCGCGATCGAGACCAGGCGGCCGTCGGCGCCGAACTGGTACAGGCTGACGTTGCGCAGTTCCAGCCAACTGTCGTTGCCGGCGCTGCGTTCCTGGCCCTGGCTCGCGCTGAGGATCACATCGCCCTCGCGCGCCCACAGCCCGGAGTACTCGGCCACCACTTGATTGTTGGACTTGGCCGCGGCCTTGAGCGATTCGGCGCGACGCTGCGCTTCGGGCGCGATGGTCTCGCCGTTGATCACCATCAGCGCGGTCAGGATCGCCAGCGCGCCGGCCACCGCGATGCTCAGGCGTCGACGCGACAGGCCGATCGCGCGCAGCACGGTCAACTCGGAGGTCGAGGCCAACTGGCCCAGCGCCATCAGCGAACCGACCACCGAGGCGTAGGGAAACAGCGCATAGGCACGCCGCGGCACGGTCAGCAGCATGTAGGCCAGCGCCTGGACCACGCCGTAGCGGCCCTTGCCGACATCGCCGAACTCGCTGACGAAGCTGAGCATGAAATCCAGGCCCAGCAGCACCGCCCAGGTCAGCAGCACCGTGCTGAGCACGACCTTGCCGACATAAATGTCGTGGATCTTCGGAAACGGCTTCATACGATCGCCCTGCGCCGGCCGACCCGGCCGTCACGGAAATACATCCACGACGTCACCGCCAGCATCGGCAAGGTCAGCCACCACAGGCCCAGCGCGACCGGGGTCTTGCCGTCCTCGATCCAGCCGGTGCCCATGACCATGAAATTGTTGCCGATCAGATAGGCGAGGAAGCCGATCAGCATGGTCCCGTACCGGGCCTGGCGCGGCGTGCTGCGCGCCAGCGGCACCGCCAGCAGCGCGAACGCCAGCGCCAGCAGCGGCGGCGCGATCCGGTAATGCAGCTGGGCCGCGGCCTCGGGGCGCGGATCGCCGATCAGCTGGACGGTGTTGAGCATTTCCGGCGACTTGGGGTCGTAGCGGTCCTCGCTGGCCGGCAGCAGCACATCGTTGCTGACGTAGCGCATCAGGCGGAAATTCAGGCTGCCGTCGACCGGGCCTTCGACTTCGAAACCGTCGTCGAGGGTCAGGTAGCGGTCGCCGTTGGCGTCCACGGTCAGCCGGCCGCTCTTGGAGGTGGTGACGTCCTGGCGGCCGGGCTTGTTGCGGTAGATGAAGATGCGCTCGAATCGGGTGCCGTCGTTGGACATCGCGCCCACGTAGATCACGCCGTTGTCGTTGGGCAGGCCGGTGAAGGCGCCCGGCTCCAGGCCGGCCACGACCAGGCTGCGATTGGCCTCGTTGATCATCTGCCGCGAGGCCCGGTCGGCCCAGGGGCCCAGCCACAGCGAGCAGGCGCCGACCAGCAGGACGATCGGCCCGGCGACCAGCAGCAGCGGCTTGAGCAGCCGGCGCGGGCCGACGCCGATCGAGGAGATCACCGGCATTTCCGAATCGCGATAGAGCCGGCCGATGCCGAGCATCAGCCCCAGCATCAGCGCCAGCGGCAGGATCAGCGGCAACCACTTGATCAGCACCAGGCCCAGCTGGATCAGCATCATCCCGGCCGGGACCTTGCCCTTGGCGATGTCCTCGAGCACGTCGGTGAAGGCGCCGCCGACGCTTACGATCAGCAGCACCACCAGGGTGGCGAAGATCGCTTGGGCGAATTCGCCGGAGAGGTATCGGTCAAGCTTGAGCATCGGGTAGGAAGGCGCGCTTCGGGTTGGGCTTCGGCATCGGGCGGGCTTGCTTTAAACTCGGGAGTTCGTTCGACGGCCGGCCGTCCCGCGATCGCCCCGGTTGGGGTTGCGCGGCACAGGCCCCAGATTCAGCGCTGGTGTCGGAGTTGCCAATGGTGATTCACCACGGGCGATCCACCTCCGACGCCATCACCGGTGCGATATGGGCAATGCAGGTTCCGCGGCCTCCGCCCCGGTTCATCGCATTGCGCAAAGCCGATCGATTGTACGTACACAACCTCTTATCTGCTCGGGAATCTGTTGGATGACCCTCGAATTCGACCTGAACCGCGACGCGTCCGCCGCCGCTCAAACCGACTGCGTCGTGGTAGGCGCCTTTGCCGACAAGACCCTGACGGCTACCGCGCGAACGCTGGATGAAGCCAGCGGCGGACGCCTGACCGCGCTGCTGGAGCGCGGCGACATCAGCGGCAAGACCGGCAAGACCTCGCTGCTGCACGACCTGCCCGGCGTGGCCTCGCCGCGCGTGCTGGTGGTCGGCCTGGGCGAGGCCGGCAAGTTCGGCGTCGCCCAGTACCTCAAGGCGGTCGGCGACGCCGCCCGCGCGCTCAAGGCCGGTCCGGTCGCGCACGCGATCTTCACCATCAGCGAAGAGCCGGTCGCCGGCCGCGACGCCGCCTGGGCGATCCGCCAGGCCGCGATCGCCGCCGATCACGCTTGCTACCGCTACACCGCCACCCTGGGCAAGAAGAAAGACGAACCCGGCCTGCGCACGCTGTCGATCAGCGGCTCGGACGCGACCGCGCTGGCCCAGGGCCAGGCGATCGCCGCCGGCGTGCAGTTCGCGCGAGAACTGGGCAACCTGCCGCCGAACGTGTGCAACCCGGCCTACCTGGCCCAGCAGGCGCAGGAGTTCGCCGCCCGCTTCGACAGCACCGACTGCGAAGTGCTCGATCGCGAGCAGATGCAGGAACTGGGCATGGGCTCGTTGCTCGCGGTCGCGCGCGGCTCGGCCAATCCGCCCAAGCTGATCGTGCTCAAGTACAGCAACGGCGGCGACGCCAAGCCGTACGTGATGGTTGGCAAGGGCATCACCTTCGACACCGGCGGCATCAACCTCAAGGTCCAGGGCGGCATCGAGGAAATGAAGTTCGACATGTGCGGCGCCGCCAGCGTGATGGGCGCGTTCGTGTCGGCGGTCGGCATGCAGTTGCCGATCAACCTGGTGGTGATCGTGCCGGCGGTCGAGAACATGCCCGACGCCGACGCCTACCGCCCCTCCGACGTGCTCACCAGCATGTCCGGCAAGACCATCGAAGTCGGCAACACCGACGCCGAAGGCCGCCTGATCCTGTGCGACGCGCTGACCTACGCGCAGCGGTTCGAACCGCAGGCGCTGCTCGACGTGGCGACCCTGACCGGCGCCTGCGTGGTCGCGCTGGGCAAGTTCGCCACCGGCCTGATGAGCAAGGACGACGACCTGTCGGCCGAACTGCTCAGCGCCGGCGAGGAAGTGTTCGACCGCGCCTGGCGCCTGCCGCTGTGGGACGAATACCAGACCCAGCTCGAATCGGCCTTCGCCGACGTCTACAACATCGGCGGCCGCTGGGCCGGCGCGATCACCGCCGGCTGCTTCCTCGCGCGCTTCACCGAAGGCCAGCGCTGGGCGCATCTGGACATCGCCGGCGTATCCAACGAAGAAGGCAAGCGCGGCCTGGCGACCGGCCGGCCGGTGGGCTTGTTGAGCCAGTGGTTGCTGGAAAGAAACGGGAATTGAGAATCGGGAGTCGGGAATCGGTAAAGCGCTTGCGTCGCGACCGGTTCCCAAGAGCCGGGAATCGGGAGTCGGGAATCGGCGAAGCGTTTGCGTCGCGACCGGTTCCCGTTTCTTACTTCCCACTTCCCGCTTCTCGCTTTCCGCTCCTCGCTTTTCGCTTCAACCGATTCCCCACTCCCCATTCCCGATTCCCGGCCCCTATGCCCCGCGCTGACTTCTACCTGATCCAATCGCCGCGCTTCAAACAAGAACCGCTTCGGTTGGTCTGCGAGCTGACGCGCAAGGCGCACGACGCCGGGCTGTCCACGCTGATCCTGGCGCGCAGCGCCGAGCAGGCCGAACAGCTCGACGACATGCTGTGGGACATGGGCGAGGACGCCTACATCCCGCACCAGATCGCCGGCATGGACGAGGACGAGGACGAAGCCGACGTGCTGATCGCCACGCCCGACTCGCAGGCCGCATTGCGCGCGCTGGTCATCAACCTGCGCGACGCCGCGGTCGCCGACGGCTTCGAGCGCGTGCTCGAAGTGGTCCCCGCCGACGACTCCGCGCGCGGCCCGCTGCGCGAGCGCTGGAAGCAGTACCAGGCGCGCGGGCTGACTTTGAACAAGCACGATATGTAAGGGCGGGAATCGGGAATGGGGAATCGGGAGTCGTAAAGGCCCTCCACCCACCCTTCGACGCTCACCCGTCAGATCGTCGCCGCCGTTGCTTTACCGATTCCCGATTCCCGATTCCCGATTCCCGTTTCCCGTTTCCCGTCTCCCGTCTCCCGTCTCCCGCTTCTCGATTCCCCATTCCCCATTCCCGATTCCCGCCCATGTCCCTCGCCCCCAGCTACGACCCCAAACAGTTCGAAACCCGCCTGTACGAACAGTGGGAAAGCAGCGGCGTATTCAAGCCCCGCGGCGAGGGCGAGCCCTATTCCATCCTGCTGCCGCCGCCGAACGTCACCGGCACCCTGCACATGGGCCATGCGTTCCAGCACACCCTGCAGGACGCGCTGATCCGCTACCACCGCATGCGCGGCTACGACACGCTGTGGCAGATGGGCACCGATCACGCCGGCATCGCCACTGAGATGGTGGTGGCGCGCAATCTCGGCGCCGACGGCCTGACCCGCGACGGTCTGGGCCGCGACGGCTTCATCGAAAAAGTGTGGGAGTGGAAGGGCCAGTCCGGCGACACCATCGAACGGCAGATGCGTCGCCTGGGCACCTCCGGCGACTGGTCGCGCTCGATGTTCACCATGGACCCGATCGCATCGAACGCGGTGATCGAAGCCTTCGTGCGCATGCACGAGCAGGGCCTGATCTACCGCGGCCAGCGCCTGGTCAACTGGGACCCGGTGCTGAAGACCGCAATCTCCGACCTGGAAGTCATCAACGAAGAAGAAGACGGCTTCCTGTGGTCGATCGCCTACCCGCTCAGCGACGGCAGCGCCACCCTCGTGGTCGCCACCACGCGCCCGGAAACCATGCTCGGCGACACCGCGGTCATGGTCCATCCCGACGATGAGCGCTACGCGCACCTGATCGGCAAGACCGTCACGCTGCCGCTGAGCGCGCGCGAGATTCCGATCATCGCCGACAGCTACGTCGACCGCGAATTCGGCACCGGCGTGGTCAAGGTCACGCCCGCGCACGACTTCAACGACTATGCGGTCGGCCAGCGCCACGGCCTGCCGATGATCAACATCTTCACCCCCGACGCGGCGGTCAACGACAACGCGCCGGCGAAGTATGTCGGCCTGGATCGTTACGAAGCGCGCAAGGTCGTGCTCGCCGACCTGGAAGCCGAAGGCCTCCTCGTCGAGACCAAGCCGCACAAGCTGCAGGTGCCGCGCGGCGACCGCACCAACCAGGTGATCGAGCCGTACCTGACCGACCAGTGGTTCGTGCAGATGGACTCGCTGGCCAAGCGTGGCCTGGAACTGGTCGAACATTCCGATGGAAAGCCGGGCGCTATCCGTTTCGTCCCGCCGAACTGGATCAACACCTATCGCCACTGGATGGAGAACATCCAGGACTGGTGCATCAGCCGCCAGCTGTGGTGGGGCCATCGCATTCCGGCGTGGTACGACGCCGACGGCAAGATCTACGTCGGCCGCGACGAAGCCGATGCGCGCGCGCGCGGCGGCATCGGCGCGGACGTCGCCCTGGATCAGGACCACGATGTGCTGGAGACCTGGTTCTCCTCGGGCCTGTGGCCGTTCAGCACGATGGGCTGGCCGGATGCGGCGACGATGGGCGCGCGCGGGTTCGAGCGTTTCGTGCCGTCGTCGGTGCTCGTGACCGGCTTCGACATCATCTTCTTCTGGGTCGCCCGCATGATCATGCTGACCGACCACTTCACCGGGCAGATTCCGTTCAAGGACGTGTACATCACCGGGCTGGTGCGCGATCAGTTCGGCCAGAAGATGTCCAAATCCAAGGGCAACGTGCTCGATCCGATCGACCTGGTCGACGGCATCACCCTGGAAGCGCTGGTCGACAAGCGCACCACCGGCCTGATGAACCCCAAGCAGGCCGAGAAGATCGAGAAAGCCACGCGCAAGGAATTCCCCGAAGGCATTCCCGCCTTCGGCGCCGACGCGCTGCGCTTCACCATCGCCGCGCTGGCGACGCATGGCCGCGACATCAAGTTCGATCTGAGCCGCGCCGAGGGCTACAAGAATTTCTGCAACAAGCTGTGGAACGCCACGCGCTTCGTGCTGATGAACACCGAAGGCGCGAGCTTCAACGGCGCGCCGCAGCCCAGGACCGATGCCGAGCGCTGGATCCTGGCGCAGCTGGCCAAGACCGCGGCCGAAGCGGAAACGCATTTTGCCGCGTATCGCTTCGACCTGCTCTCGCAGTCGCTGTACGAATTCGCCTGGAACGCGTTCTGCGACTGGTTCGTCGAACTGTCCAAGCCGGCGCTGCAGGGCGAAGACGCCGCGGCCGCCGACAGCACCCGCCACACCCTGCTGTACGTGCTCGAGCGCCTGCTGTCGCTGCTGCATCCGCTGATCCCGTTCGTGACCGAGGAGCTGTGGCAGCAGGTCGCGCCGAAGCTCGGCATCAGCGAGACCACGGTGATGCTGCGTCCGTACCCGCAGGCGTCGCAGTTCGACGGCGATTACGCCCAGGCCGAAAGCGACATCGAATGGCTCAAGGCGATGGTGTCGGCGCTGCGCAAGGTGCGCAGCGAGTTGAACGTCAAGCCGTCGGACCTGGTGACGCTGCTGCTGACCAAGGGCGACGCCCGCGATCGCGCGCGTTGCGAACGGTTCGCCTCGGAACTCAAGTTCCTCAACAAGCTCGACCGCATCGAGTTCGTCGACGACGCGGCGTCGGCGCCGCCGGCCGCGCCCGCAGTGGTCGGCGAGCTGACCCTGCTGGTGCCGCTGCCGGCCGACAAGCTCGATGCCGAGCGCGTGCGCCTGGACAAGGAAATCAAGCGCGTCGACGGCGAGATCGGCAAGAGCCGCGGCAAGCTGTCCAGCGAGACCTTCGTGCAGAACGCACCGGCGGCGGTGGTCGAACAGGAGCGCAAGCGTCTGGTCGACTGGAACGTCGAACAGTGCAGCTTCGAGGGCTGACCACGCACGCGCGGCAGCGGCGCGAGCGCGCGAAGCTGGACTGAGCGGCGCGTGCGACCGCCTTGCCGCAAAAAGCGGCGGCGGCACTGCTGGCGGCGCACTGGGCTTTGCGCTATGCGCCCACAACTCGTTGCGCGGCGCTGAGAGTTTCAGCTACTCGCTTTGCTGGACGTCGCTCTTTCACAGGCGACGCAGGCGCTCTCGCGGCTCAACGCAACGGCGCGGCCGCGCGCTCGCCCGGTCGGGTGGAACTTTATACGCGGTCGTGCGGACGTGCTACTGTCGCGGATTGCCTGGTCGCGCGCTGCATCACGGCTTCGCTCCTAGACTGCCTCGCATTGCTCACGCTCGAACAAGCTCTGCTGATGCAGCTCACGTCGGCCTCCGCGTGCGGGCGAGGGCGCGGGCCCGGGTCCGCGCCGGCCGAATCGCGCGTCCAATAGTATCTTTGCGCTGGGTCGCATGGGGTCAGCTCAGCGCTCGGCTCGGGCAGGGGGTCTCGGGGGTCTGCTTTTATCCGCTCGCGAAAAAGGGTCGCGCTCGGAGGGCGGCCCGTCGAGGCGAGGCCGGCGTGCGGCACGCTAAAAGCTCGGCTTAGGGGTTTCCGCTTCATCGCGGCGTCGCGGCCGCAACTCCAACGAGTCGGGGCTAGGCCGGCACTCAGCCCCACAAGTTGTCTCGAGTCGGGCGCTGGAGGCCTGTCTGCGCTGAAGCCCCGCCGGCGCGGACCGTAACCCCCGTCCCCTCAAGCCTCACCGCCGAGCCGTCGGCCTACCGGCGTCGGGCGGCGACGTGAGAACTCGGATCGCCAAGCTCTGGCACAAGAAATCACCGCAATTGGAAGGAAATCGGTCCCCGCCGTCGTGTGCTCGCAGCGCTAGCCACGCACTGGCGCCGGACATCCGCTTACATTCCGATTTGGATCGCCCCTGATTCCTCCGCTTCTCGCCGCCAATAACACGATCGAACGTTGGCGGGGGGGGGGGAGCGTTTGCCGTGGGGGGGGGGGGGGTTTGGTGGTGCGGGTGGGGGGGGGGGTGCGGGGGACACCCGCGGGGGTGTGGGGTTCGGGGGTGGGGGGGGGACCGCTTCGGGTGGTGAAGGGGGGTGGGTGGGGGGGCGTCGCGGGGTGTGGGGGGGGCGCTTCTCCTAGTCGCCGGGCGTGTCATCATCTATATCACCAGGCCCATCTCTACCCCGGGGGTGTATGGCTCAGGGCATATCGTTTGTGGGGAGGATCAGCCGCGAGGGCGGTCCCGATCGCTGCCAACGGGTGGGGGGGGGGGAGAGGGTTGGGGGGGGTGGGCGACGTTAAGACTCGACGCGCGCAACTACGTCTCGCGTTAGGCAAATCCCGCAGGCCTTCGCAGGTGTCGTGGTCGCGCGATTGCGGCGCATAAGATCGCGACCGTCCCCCGGCCTGCGCCGGCATGGCATTGCCGAACACCTTTTCGGCTCGAACCGCCGACGGCGAGTGGCGCTCGATTCCGTGCGAACGCGAGCCGCTGTTCGCTCTGGCCGCGGTCGCGGCGACGCGCATGTACCACGATGGCCCACGCGATCGTTTCCGCGCCATCGCCTCGCGTGCGTCGATCGTCAATGCGGTCAGCCAGGCGCTCGATCAGGTCGACTCGCTTGAAGGGGGCTCGATGGGGGGACCGGCGTTCAACGGCATTCCGGCTGAGCTTTATTCCGACTGATCGACTCGAATTGTCGGCTCGGACTATCGGCTCGAATATCTGCGCGGCGACGCCTCGCGCCTCGCGCCTCGGCCATAAGCCATCGGCGGGCATAAGCGGCATGTTGCGCTGTCGCCGCCAGCACGCGGCATTCCGCCCAATTCGCTGCAAAAACGAGTCGAACCTGCGAGGTCTTTTGTGGGAGGGGCTTCAGCCCCGACGCTTTTGTCTCAGGTCGCCGCGTCGGATCGAACAGCGTCGGGGCTGAAGCCCCTCCCACAAAAAACCTCGCGGCTTCGCCTCTTAGCCGAGCACCGGCCTCCCGCTACCGCTTTCGAACAGATGCCGGCGATCGGAACGAACAGCATCGGGGCTGAAGCCCCTCCCACAAAAGACCTCGTGGCTTCGCTTCTAAATCGGGAGCCGAGCGCTCGCTACCACCACCGACTCCCGACTCCCGACTCCCGATTCCCGACTCCCGATTCCCGATTCCCGATTCCCGATTCCCGGATTCTCAGCCCGGCCGCCTTCGACTCAACACCGCCAAGCGATCCGCCAGCGCCGCATTGCCCTGCGTGCGCGCCAGCGTTTCGGCGGTGGCGCCGCTGGCATCGGTAAGGGCGAAGTCGGCCTGGCGCGCGGCCAAGGCTTCGATCAGATCGGCGCGGCCGAACAAGGCCGCGAACATCGCCGCGGTCTGGCCGGCGGCGTTGCGCGCGTTCACGTCGGTGCGCGGGTCGGCCAGCAAGCGCCGGGCGCTTTCGATCTCGCCCTTGAACAGCGCGCCCATCAGTGCGGTATTGCCGCGCGCGCTGTCGCCCAGGTTCGGCGAGGCGCCGGCGGCCAACAAGGCTTGCACCGCATCGCTCTTGCCGTAGTACGCGGCGAGGATCAGCGCGGTGGAGCCGCGTTCGTCGCGCGCGTCGACTTGCACGCCGCGCGCCAGCAGCGACTCGAGTACGCCGACATCGCCGGCACGCGCAGCGTCGAACAAGTAGCGACTCAGGTCCTGACCCACGAGCGCGGAAGACTGGTTCGCCACCGCGGGATCAGCCGCGGACACGGCGCGCCCACGATCCGGCTGCACCGCGGCATGCGGGCTCGCGTGAGGGTTCGCATGGACATGCTGTTCGTTACCGGTACCGGTATTCGCGGCCGGTCCCCGCCCCGCCGGATCGTGCGCGTACGCAGGCATCGCCGCGAAGCCAAACACGAGCAGCGCACCGAACGAAAATCTCGAAAACGAATAATTCATGGAGTCTCCAGGCCATCCAAAATTGCAGCTTCGATGCGATGCAAGGCCGCGACACCGATCGGCCATCGATCCGCGACCGTTGCCATCCACAGTCGCCGCGCCGCGAAACAACATCCGAGTCGATCCGACCAGGTCGAAACGCGCGCCGCCAACCCGACGCATGGGTCGCGCCCATGCATCGCGCGCATAGGTCATGCGCATGCGACCGCGAGCCGCACGACGAACCGGGTCATACGCGACGACCCGATCCGTGCAATGCCGCAACGGCGCCGCATCAGTCGCTCAACGCATCCGACAAACCCTTCACTCTGGCCACATCGTGCTTGAGCGCCTGCGCCAGACGCGTGCCGTAGTCGGCATCGGCCTTGTGGAAGTACGAGAGCATCGTGTACATCGTGGTCTCGTCGCGCACCTGCCCCAGATCGCCGGCCAGGTTCGCGATCAGGCTCTTGCGTTCTTCGGCCGACAGCGAGCGGTAGAACTCGCCGGCCTGGCGGAAGTTCAAGGTCTTGGCGATGCGCGCCTGCTGGGTCGAACCGCTCAGCGGCAACGCGCTGTAACGCGCGGCGTCGGATTGCGGCTTGGGCTGGATGCGCGAGGGCTCGTAGTTGACCTTGCCGATGCGCGCGCCGCTGTTGTGTTCGCCGTCCTGGTTGTTGCTGTTGACCGCGACCTTCGGCGCGTTGATCGGCAGCTGATTGACGTTGGTGCCGACGCGATACAACTGGGTGTCGGCGTAAGAGAACATGCGCCCTTGCAGCAGACGATCCTCCGACGGCTCGATACCTGGCACCAGATTGGCCGGCGCGAACGCGGCCTGCTCGGTTTCCTGGAAGATATTGGCCGGATTGCGGTCCAACGTCATCGTGCCGACCTTGACCTCGGGCACGCCGGTCCAGACCTTGGTCGCATCGAGCGGATTGAACGCGAACTGGTCGAGCTGATCGGGCTTGAGGATCTGCACGTACAGGTCCCACTTGGGATAGTCGCCGCGCTCGATCGCTTTCATCAGGTCGTTGGACAGATGATTGAAATCGCGTCCCTGCACCGAGGCGATCTGCGCGCCGGACAGATTGTGCTCGCCCTGGCGGCTGTCCCAGTGGAACTTGACGTAGACGTAGCCGCCCTGGTCGTCGACCAGCTTGTAGGCATGCACGCCGTTGCCGTCCATCTCGCGATAGCTGCGCGGGGTGCCGTAGTCGGAATACACCCGGGTCAGCATCTGCGTGGCTTCGGGCACGTGCGAGAAGAAATCGAACACCCGCGCCGGGTCCTGCACATTGGTGTCGGGGCTGGGCTTGAGCGAATGCACCATGTCCGGGAACTTGATCGCGTCGCGGATGAAGAACACCGGCAGGTTGTTGCCGACCAGGTCCCAATTGCCTTCGCTGGTGTAGAACTTGGTGGCGAAGCCGCGCGGATCGCGCAGGGTTTCCGGCGAGTGGTTGCCGTGGATCACGGTGGAGAAACGCACGAACACCGGCGTGGTGGTGCCGGGCTGGAACACTTTCGCGCGGGTGTAGCGCGAGATGTCGCCGGTGACCACGAAGCTGCCGTGCGCGCCGGTACCGCGCGCATGCACCACGCGCTCGGGGATGCGCTCGCGGTCGAAGCGCTGCAGCTTCTGGATCAGATGCACGTCCTGCAGCAGGACCGGGCCGTCGGCGCCGGCGGTCTGCGAGTTCTGGTTGTCGCCGACCACCGCGCCGTTGTCGCGCGTCAGGGGCGGCGCGGCCTGGGCGAAGGCGGCGCCGGAGAGAAGCAACTGCGCGGAAACGAAGGCCGCGATCAAACTGCGATGGGGCATGGGCATGGCTCTGTGGGGACTGCGCGGCAGCGTCCTACAGGCATGCGATCAGGAAAAATCGTTTGTTTGGATGGCAGCGATAGCCATCGGCTATTCGCCATGCCTGATTGCGCTAAACCGATCACCGTTCGCGCGTCATCGGCCTTCACCGCACGGATCGAAGCATGACCACGCGCACGTTCGAGCGCGAATCGAACCGGCTCACTCGCCGGGCAATAGTTCGATCGCCATCACCAAAGCGTCTTCGCGTCCGCCCCGCGCCGGGTAGTAGCGCGGGCGGCGGCCGATCTCGTTGAAGCCTTCGCTGTGGTACAGCGCGATCGCGCCGGGATTGGACGGGCGCACTTCCAGGAACACGCGCTCGGCGCCACGGCCGCGCGCCACGTGCAGCAGCGCGCGCAGCAGCTTGCGGCCGAAGCCGTGGCCGTGCGCTTCGGGCGCGACGCACACGTTGAGCACGTGCGCTTCGCCGGCGGCCAGGCTCATCAGGAAGTAACCGACGATGCGCTCGTTTTCGGTCAACACCCAGGCCGGGTAATCGGCGCGCAGGCAGTCGCGGAAGATGCCCGGGGTCCAGGGGAATTCGTAGGCGCGGATCTCGATGGCGTGGACGAGTTCGAGGTCGTCCTCGCGCATCGGCCGCAACGCGCGCGGCGCGGCGGCAGGATCGAACTGCGACGCCTGCGCGCTCATCCGCGCTGACCCGTGCGTCGCAGCTTGCGCAGCTGCGGCCACAGCGCGCGCTTGGCCGCGGCATTGCCGCGCAAGGCGGACGCATCGAACAGCGCCAGCACCTGCGCATCGCCGGCGGCGCGGCGCGCGGCGCGCAGCAGGTTGCGCAGCAACGGCGGCACGTCGTCGCCGGGAGCGGCGGCGCGCGGCGCGGGCGCGGTACGTTCGGAGGCGATGCGTTCGGAGGTGGCGGATTCGGACCCAGCGCGCTCGCGCGTCGGCTGCGATGCACGCGCGGGCGCGGGTGGCTCGGCGCTTCGGTTCGCGTCGGCGGACGCGGCATTCGCAATCGGCGCCTCGGCCGGCGGCTCGCTGCCGGCCAGGCTCATCACCGTATGCCCCATCGCCTGCAGCCATTCGCGCTGCTGCGCGCTCCACAGCCCGCTCATGGCGCACCGGTCTGGCTGGGCGGCGGCGGCTCCTGCGGCGTGCGACGCATGCGGCGCCACAGCGCCTGGACCGGGCCGGACAAGGCGTACGGCGCGAAGATCGCCAGCAACACGCGCGGCGGATCGATCGCGATCGCGACCACCACCACCACCACGATCAGCACCGCCAGGAACGGCACCCGGTCGTTGCGCGGGCCGCTGCCCTTGAAGCTGACATAGCGCAGCCGGCTCACCATCAGCAGCCCGGCGATCACGGTCAGGGCCAGCGCGGCGTAGCGCAATTGCTCGCCGTCCAGGTCGAAGCTGTGGCAGGTCCACACGAAACTGGCGACCAGTCCGGCCGCGGCCGGGCTGGCCAGGCCGATGAACCAGCGCTTGTCGACCTGGCCGACCTGGGAATTGAAGCGCGCCAGGCGCAACGCGGCGCAGGCGGCGTACACGAACGCGCCGACCCAGCCGATCTTGCCGGGGATCACCCCGTCGAGCTTGGTCGAGATCAGCGCCCAGTGGTACATGACCATGGCCGGCGCCAGGCCGAAGCTGATCAGGTCGGCCAGCGAGTCGTACTGGACCCCGAATTCGCTCTGGGTGTTGGTCAGCCGGGCGACCCGGCCGTCGACGCCGTCGAGGATCGCGGCGATGAAGATCGCCATGCAGGCCTCGTCGAAACGGCCCTGGGTGGCGGCGATGATCGCGTAGAAACCGGCGAACAGGCCGCCGGTGGTGAACAAATTAGGCAGCAAATAGATGCCGCGTCCGCGCGGGCGGGGCGTGGGTTGAGGTTCCATAACTGGGAAGTGTAGCGCTTGCCTGCGCCCGAGCAGGATGCTGCAATCTCGCCTCCCCCGCTGTACCGTAGTTTCCGCTCGTTCCGCCTGCCCCGCTCCGGAGCCTCGCCATGTCCTGCACCTCCCGTTATTCCGCCCGCCGCGCCTTGTCGGCGCTGGGCTTGCGCGCCGCCCCGACCGCTTTGCTGGTCCTGCTGGCCGCCGCGCCGGCCGCCGCCACCGAGCTGTACCAATGGAAGGACGCCAAGGGCGTTACCCATTACTCCGACTCGCCGCCGCCCGAACAGGGCCAGGCCGGGGTCAAGAACCGGGTGATCCAGAACCGCACCGGCACCCCGGCCCAGACCGCCAGCGCCGCCGCGCCGAGCGAGAACGCGCAATGCACCGGCGCGCGCGCCAACCTCAAGCAACTGCAGAGCGCGGCCTCGGTCGGCATGGACAGCAACGGCGACGGCAAGGCCGACGGCGTGCTCGATGCGCAGCAGCGCGCCGCCCAGGTCCAGCTCGCCGAGGCCCAGATCCGGGTCAACTGCACCGCCGCGGCCCCGACCGCGCCCGCCTCCGCCCCGGCGGCCAGCTCCTCGCCGCCGTCGTCGCGCACTACGCCGCAGAAGCAGGCCGATAGCTGAGAAGCCGGGAATGGGGAATCGGGAATAGGGAGTCGTAAGAGCGGCTTGCGCTCGCGATCTGCTGGATTGACCTGATGCCTGAACGCCGGGCCGCCCTCACGGGCGGTCCGGCGTTTGCTTATGAGCGAGGCCATAGTCACGACCGACTACGCCGGTCCGAGCCGCCGCGCCGATTCCCCATTCCCGATTCCCGTTTCCCGCCATGGCAAACTGTTCGCTTTCCCCATCCGCGAACCCCTGCCGATGCGCCTGTCGCACTTCCATCTCCACACCAGCAAGGAAACCCCCGCCGACGCCGAGATCATCAGCCACAAGCTGATGCTCAAGGCCGGCATGATCCGCAAGCTCGCCGCCGGCCTGTACACCTGGTCGCCGCTGGGCCTGCGCGTGCTGCGCAAGGTCGAGCGCGCGGTGCGCGAGGAGATGAACGCCGCGGGCGCGATCGAGGTGCTGATGCCGGCGGTGCAGCCCAAGGAGCTGTGGGAGGAAACCGGGCGCTGGGAGAAATTCGGCGGCCAGCTGCTCAAGATCAAGGATCGCAAGGAAGCCTGGTACTGCTTCGGGCCGACCCACGAGGAAGTCATCACCGACTTCGCCCGCAACGAACTGGCCAGCTACAAGCAGCTGCCGGTCAATTTCTACCAGATCCAGACCAAGTTCCGCGATGAAATCCGCCCGCGGTTCGGGGTGATGCGCGCGCGCGAGTTCCTGATGAAGGACGCCTACTCCTTCCACGTCACCGACGAGGACCTGGGCCGCGAATACCAGAACATGTACGACACCTACGGCCGCATCTTCACCCGTCTGGGATTGAAGTTCCGCGCCGTGTTCGCCGACACCGGCGCGATCGGCGGCAGCGCCTCGCACGAGTTCCACGTGCTCGCCGATTCGGGCGAGGACGCGATCGCGTTCTCCGACGGCTCCGATTACGCCGCCAACGTCGAGCTGGCCGAAGCGGTGTCGCCGGGCCCGCGAGCGGCCGCGGGCGAGAACCTGCGCAAGGTCGATACGCCGACCCAGAAGACCTGCGAGGACGTCGCCGCGCTGATGGGCATCGCGCTGACCCGCACGGTCAAGTCGATCGCGATCGTCGGCAGCGACGCCGACGGCAAGCCGCAGTTCGCGCTGGCCCTGGTCCGCGGCGACCACGCGGTCAACGAGATCAAGCTGTCCAAGCTCGCCGGGCTGGCCGAGTATCGCCTCGCCACCGAGGCCGAGATCGTCGAACACCTCGGCGCGCAGCCGGGCTTCCTGGGTCCGGTCAAGCCGGTCAAGGCGATCCGCGTGATCGCCGACCGCAGCGTCGCGGCGATGGCCGACTTCGTGGTCGGCGCCAACGAAAACGGCTACCACCTGGCCGGCGTCAACTGGGGCCGCGATCTGGCCGAAGCCGACGAGGTCGCCGACATCCGCAACGCGGTCGCCGGCGACCCCTCGCCCGACGGCCAGGGCCGCCTGGGCATCGCGCGCGGGATCGAGGTCGGCCACGTGTTCCAGCTCGGCCGCAAATACGCCGAGGCGATGAAGCTGACCGTGCTCGACGACACCGGCAAGGCCACCACCCCGGCGATGGGCTGCTACGGCATCGGCGTGTCGCGCATCGTCGCCGCGGCGATCGAGCAGAACCACGACGACGCCGGCATCGCCTGGCCCGAGGCGATGGCGCCGTGGCAGGCGGTGGTGTGCGTGATCAATCCCAAGAACGACCCGGCCGTGGCCGAGGCCGCGCTGGCGCTGTACCAGGACCTGGTCAAGGCCGGCGTCGACGCCGCGCTCGACGACCGCGGCCTGCGCCCGGGCGCGATGTTCGCCGACATCGAACTGATCGGCGTGCCGCACCGCGTGGTGGTGTCCGAACGCGGCCTGGCCGCGGGCAGTTTCGAGTACCGCCACCGCCGCGCCAGCGAGGCGGAGAATCTCGACCGCGCCGCGGTGCTGGCCCGGATCGCCGGGCTGTCCCAGTAAGCCCGGCGGCGGTTTCGATACCGCCTTCGAGCATCGTCGCGATACGATCCGATTACCCCGCCGATCGCGGCGGGGTAATCGCGACGGCCCCGGTTTCGCACCGTCCCAAGCACGTTTCGTGCCTGGTTCGAAAAACCTCCGTATTCGGCCCGATACCTCCGCCGGCCCGGCTCGATAACCGGTGTGTCGATAACCCGTTTCAAACAGCGCCCGTAATCGGCCGCGACGCGGCGGCCTGTCCTCACCGCCACGACGGCCCGCCCATGGAATCGATGCAAACCCGCGCCGCGCAAGCTTTGCGCGGCCGTCGCGACGGCGTCGCCGCACGCATTTGTTTAAACCGTTTACACGCCGACAAACCTCCGCGTTCGCGCCACTGGCTTTGGCGGTCGATATTCGTGTATATCTTCCGGCGCATTTACGGCAGACTTCACTGCCCTTACTATGCTGCCGCGCGCCAGGGACTGGCCGTCATTCCCGACCATACTCCCCGGAGGCTACATGTCGATCGATCTCTCCACGTTGTCCGCGAAAGAACTCGAATCCCTGATCAGCCAGGCCAAGAAGCGCAAGACCACGTTGAACAAGCGCAAGCCGCTGGCGGCCGTGCGCAAGAGAATCAGCGCCCTGCTCAAGACCGAGGGTTACACCCTGGAAGAGCTGTTCGGCAACGCCGCTCCGGCGACCCGCGGCCCGAAGGCGAGCAAGGCCGCCACCAAGGCCGCTCCCGCCGCGCGCAAGGCGCGCAAGCCGCTGGGCAAGGTCGCGCCGAAATACCGCAACCCGGCCAACACCGGCGAAACCTGGACCGGCCGCGGCAAGCAGCCGCGCTGGCTGGCCGCCTACACCGCGCAGGGCAAGAAGCTGGAAGATTTCCTGATCAAGTAACGGGACTGAAAACCAAAATCACCGAAACCGCCGGCCTTGAGCCGGCGTTTTCATTTGAAAGCCGGGATTCGGGAAACGGGATTCGGGATTCGAAAAAGCCAAGTCAAAGGCAGAGCCCATCAACCTGCGACGCCCCCGCTCTTGCCAATCCCCAATCCCGGCCTCTCACAAATTCCGCCGAGCCGGCAGCAACAAATTCCCGAATATCAGCCCCGCGATCAGCGCCAGCAGGATATTGAGCACCGCCAGCACCGCGTCCTGGCCGACGTTGACGTCCTGCTGCTGAATCATCGTCAGCAGCCCGCGCAGGCTGACGCTGCCGGGCACCAGCAGAATGATCCCGGGCACGCGGATGATCGCCCCGGGCCGGTTGCCCCAGCGCGCGTAGGCGTTGCCGAGCGCGGTCATGACCAGCGCGGCGAGGAAGATCCCGGCCGGACTGCCCCAGGCCAGGCCGACGAAACGCGAAATCAGATAACCGCTCGCGGCCGCGGCCATGACCTTGAGGTAATCGCCGCGGTGGGCGCGGAACAGCACCGCGAAGGCGTACGACGCCACCGCCAGCCCGCCCCATTCGACCCAGGCCGCCTGCGGGCGCGACGCGCGCACCACCGGCTCCAGTCCGACCAGATCGGCCAGGTACAGGCCGATCACCGTGCCGACCGCGAGTTTCACCACCGTGGTCACCGCGCCGGCGAAGCGCGCCGTGCCCGACACCAAATGCTGGCTGGTCAGCTCGTTGACCGCGTTGGTCAGCGCCAACCCGGGCAGCAACACGATCAGCGAGGCGATGATCACCGTGTTCTGGTTCAGCGGGGCGATGAAATTGGCCACCAGCAGCACGGTCAGCGCGGCGAACATGCCGGCAATCGCCTCCAGCGCCTCGCGCAGCCGCGGCCGGCGGCCGGAGATGTCGACCAGCAGGCCGATCATCAGGCCGTTGATCGAGGCCACGCCGATGTCCAGCCACGGCAGCCGCAGCAGGCTGGCGACCGCGCCCGCGGCCAGGCCGTAGGCGAGCACCTGCATCGAGCGCCAGCGCAGGCTGCGCGGGCGGTCGAGCGTCTCCAGCGCGGCGTGGCCGGCGGCCAGATCGAGCCGGCCGGCCATCACCTCCTCGGCGATGCGGTCGGTTTCGCTGAGCCGGTACAGGTCGTTCTCGCCGGGCGGCAGCCGGATCACCCGGGTGGTGTCGCTGTCGCCGAGCGGCCGGTTGGGATCACTGAAGGTGAGGATCAGGCCGGTCGGGTTCGACCACGGCTCGCACTCCAGGCGCAGTTTCTGCGCCACCGCGCTCACCGCGCCCTCCAGCCGCTGCGCGGTGGTGCCGTAGCTGTGCAGACGCTCGGCCAGCTCGACCACGAACGCGATGCGGGCGGCGTAACTGGCGGCGCTGAGCGGATGCGGGGTCGACATAGTCGGAAAGCATGGCACGCGTTTGAGTTGCCGGGAATCGGGAATCGGGAATGGGGAATCGGAAAGGCCCTCGCCGTGTCGATCGCCCGCTTTACCGATTCCCGATTCCCCATTCCCGACTCCCGCACCTAAGTGACGCAACGCTCACCTCGTCATCCCTAGCCTGTATCCTCCCGCCGAGGCTCTATGACCCTATCGACCACGCACGCACCGGAACTCGCCGCCGATGGCTCCACGCCTTCGCGGCTACGCCTTTCCGGCTGCTGGACCCTCGAGCACGCGGTCGCCATCGGCGAGGTGCTCAAGCAGGCGCCCGAGGGCGCCGAGGAAATCGACGCGAGCGGGGTCGAGCGCCTGGATTCGGTCGGCGTGCTGCAGCTGATGCGCTATGCGCGTCGCCACGATCTGGATTTCGACGCCGCGTTCAACTTCCACGAAAGCCACCGCGCGCTGGTCAGCGCGATCGAGGACGTGGCCGACGAGCGGCCCAAGAAGAAACGCGAGTACGGCTTCCAGGCCGCGCTGGCGCGCCTGGGCTACGCGGTCACCGACAACTGGAAGGAAGTGCTGGCCCTGGTCGCCTTCTTCGGCGAAACCCTGGTCAAGATGCTGCGGCTGTTCAAGAACCCGGGCCGCTTCCGTCCGACCGCGACCGTGCATCACATGGAACAGGTCGGCCTCGACGCGGTGCCGCTGATCGCGCTGCTGTGCTACCTGGTCGGCGCGGTGGTGGCGTTCCTGGGCTCGACCATCCTCAAGGATTTCGGCGCGACCATCTTCGTGGTCGAACTGGTCAGCATCGCCTTCCTGCGCGAATTCGGCGTGCTGCTGACCGCGATCGTGCTCGCCGGCCGCACCGCCAGCGCGTTCACCGCGCAGATCGGCGCGATGGTCAGCCGCGAGGAAGTCGACGCGATCCGCACCCTGGGCATGGACCCGATCGACTTGCTGGTGATCCCGCGCGTGCTGGCGCTGCTGGTGATGCTGCCGCTGCTTACGTTCGTGGCGATGATCGCCGGCCTGCTCGGCGGCCTGACCGTCGGCGCCTACGGCCTGGATATCCCGCCGCAGCAATACCTCGCGCGCATGCACGAGACCATGCAGTTGCGCCATTTCCTGGTCGGCATGTCCAAGGCGCCGATCTTCGCCCTGCTGATCAGCCTGATCGGCTGTCTGGAAGGCCTGCAGGTCAAGGGCACCGCGCAGTCGGTCGGCGAGCGCACCACCTCCAGCGTGGTCCAGTCGATCTCGCTGGTGATCGTGCTCGATGCGTTCTTCGCGATCTGGTTCATGGAGATGGGCTGGTGATCGCTACGGGAATCGGGAATCGGGAATCGGGAATCGCTGAAAAGCGGTCTGCGCTGGTGGCCGCCAAGTTCGCGGGGAAACCGCTTTGACGACTCCCGATTCCCGACTCCCGATTCCCGATGAGGGCGACGCCAACGGCGACGACCTGATCATCCGCATCCGCGGCCTGGTCAATCACTTCGGCGATCAAGTCGTCCACGACGGGCTCGACCTGGACGTGAAGCGCGGCGAGATCATCGGCGTGGTCGGCGGCTCGGGCACCGGCAAGTCGGTGATGATGCGGTCGATCCTGGGCCTGCGTAAGCCCAACGCCGGCGAGATCGAAGTGCTCGGCATCGACGCGCGCAATCCCGATCCGCGCATGCGCCGCGAGATCGAACGCAACACCGGCGTGCTGTTCCAGGACGGCGCCTTGTTCTCGTCGTTGACCGTCGGCGAGAACGTGCAGGTGCCGCTCAAGGAGTACCACGGCGACCTGCCCGATTCGCTGCGCTACGAACTGGCATTGCTCAAGGTCAAGCTGTCGGGCCTGCCGGCCGATGCGATCAACAAGCTGCCCTCGCAGTTGTCCGGCGGCATGCGCAAGCGCGCCGGCCTGGCGCGCGCGCTGGCGCTGGACCCGCCGCTGCTGTTCCTCGACGAGCCTACCGCCGGCCTCGACCCGATCGGCGCGGCCGCGTTCGACCGCTTGATCCGCACCCTGCAGCAGGCGCTGGGCCTGACCGTGTTCCTGATCACCCACGACCTGGACACGCTGTACGCGATCTGCGATCGCATCGCGGTGCTCGCCGACAAGAAAGTCATCGCCTGCGCGTCGATCGAGGAGGTCGAGAAACTCGATCATCCGTGGGTGCAGGAATACTTCCACGGCCCGCGCGCGCGCGCCGCGCAAGTCGCGCGCGACAAGAACGTGGCGGGCCACGCGGCCGCACCGCCCGATGCGCCGGCGCGATGAACGCCGTGTTCGCCCATCCCGATGCGCTGTGGAGCGTGTCGATCTGGGCGGTGCTGTGCCTGGCCGCGGCGCTGTTGTGGTGGCCCAAAGCGCGTTCGGCGGTGTACCTGCTGCTCGGCGCGGTCGCCGTCGCGGGATTGATCCGCGGCCTGTTCGATCCGCCGGCGCTGCTGTCGTTCGCCCTGCTCGGCCTGGCCGCCTGGCTGGTGTTGCCGGCGCGGCCCAAGGGCGCGCGCATCGCCGGCCATGGCCTGTTCGTGCTGGTCGCGTTCGCGCTGGGGCTGCATCTGATGCCCGGCTTCAACAATCCGCAACTGATCAGCGAGCTGCGGCTGACGCCCGACGCGGCGCCGATGTCGCTGTACCTGAATTTCGACAAGCCGCTGGCCGGGTTCTGGCTGCTGCTGTGCTGGCCGCTGCTGCGTCGTTTTGGCGAGGGCGCGCAGCCAGTCGCGGCCTCGCTGGCCGCCGGACTGATCGGCGCGATTCTCGTCGCGGTTGTGTGCCTGAGTCTGGCCCTGGCGCTGAACGCGGTCGCATGGGCACCGAAATGGCCGGCGTTCGGCGCGCTGTGGGCGCTCAACAATCTGCTGCTGGTGGCGCTGACCGAAGAAGCGATGTTCCGCGGCTATCTGCAACAAGCCTTGCAGCAGCGCTGGAGCGAGGTCCGGCACGGCCCGGTCTACGCGACCTTCGTGGCCGCGCTCGCATTCGGCCTGGTGCATGCCGGCGGCGGCTGGCGCTGGGTATTGATGGCCACCCTGGCCGGATTGGTCTACGGCTGGGCCTATCGCAAGGGCGGCCTGCTCGGCGCGGTGCTCGCCCATTTCGGCCTCAACCTGATTCATTTCACCGCGTTTACCTACCCCATGCTGGCATGATGCCGGCTGCCGCTTTAGCGCTCGAAGGTGCCTGATGGAAACCAAGGCCAATTACGTCCTCATCGGTGCGTTCACGATCATCGTGACGCTGTTCCTGCTGCTGTTCGCGCTGTGGGCGGCCAAGTACTCCTCGGAGAAGAGCTGGCGCGAATACGCGGTGATCTTCAACGAGCCGGTCACCGGCCTGACCGAAGGCAGCACCGTGCAGTACAACGGCATCGGCGTGGGCACCGTGCAGCAGCTGAGCCTGGCGCCGGACGACCCGCGCCGCGTCATCGCCAAACTGCGCCTGCAGGCCGACGCGCCGATCAAGACCGACACCCGCGCCAAGCTGTCGCTCACCGGCATCACCGGCAGCCCGATCATCCAGCTCACCGGCGGCAGCCCCAACAGCCCGGCGCTGGCCGACGCCGAGCGCAGCAGCGACATCCCGATCATCCAGACCGAAGCCTCGGCGCTGCAGAACATCGCCGACACCGCCAACCGCCTGGTCGCGCGCCTGGATCAGGTGCTCAGCGACGACAACGTCAAGCACGTGTCCAACACCCTGGCCAACATCGAATCGCTGACCAGTTCGATCGCCGATCAGCGCGGCGACCTGCGCGAGTTGATCGCCAACGCGAAGAAGTCCAGCGAACAGCTCAGCCAGACCCTGGCCACCACCAACAAGGCGGTGGAGACGGTCGACCGCGAACTCGCCGGCAAGCTGCCGGGCATCATCAACAAGCTCGACAGCACCCTGACCAAGCTCGACTCGGCCGCCACCGGCGCCAACGGCATCCTCAACGACAACCGCGCCGCGATCGGCAGCTTCGCCAACGACGGCCTGGCCCAGCTCGGCCCGACCTTGAGCGAACTACGTTCGCTGGTGCGCGATCTGCGCAGGATCAGCGACCGCCTGGACAGCAACCCGACGCGGTATCTGCTGGGACGCGATGCGACCAAGGAGTTCGAGCCTAAATGAAGCGGGTTATCGACTTATCGGTGGGCGCGGCTCACGGCAATAGCCACGACATGGTTATCGGCATGATGGATATGAACCAGAATCTGGATGGTGGGCTTTTGGCTGGGGGCGGTTTCGCTTCTCAGAATTCCGCTCGCTTACGTAACTTCGGGTGGCTATCCGCCGCCCTGCTGGCCGCGCTGGCGCTGAGCGGCTGCTCGTCGATCCTCGGCGAAAAACCCAAGGCGCCGACCGTGCAGTACGCGCCCGATCCGCGCGTGCCGGCCGACCCGAGCTGGCCGAGCGCGAGCTGGCAGTTGTCGCTGAGCGCGCCCAACGCCGCGCGCATGATCGACAGCCTGCGCATCGCGGTGCGTCCGAGCGGCAACGAGATCCAGGTGTACAAGGGCGCGGCCTGGGCCAAGCTGCCCAGCAGCATGATCGAGGATTCGCTGCTGCGCACGCTCGAGGACTCCGGCAAGATCGCCGCGGTCGCGCGCCAGGGCAGCGGCATCGGCGCGGACTACAAGCTCGTGCTCGACCTGCGCCGGTTCGAATCCGACTACGGCCAGGGCGCGGCATTGCCGTCGGCGACGATCGAGATCAATGCCAAGCTGATGCATAACGCGGACCAGAAGGTCGTCGCCTCGCGCACCTTCCTGCAGGCGCAGCCGGCCGCGACCACCGCGGTGCCGGACGTGGTCAACGCGTTCGGACGCGCGCTGGAAACGATCACCGGCGAGATCGCCGGATGGACGTTGACCTCGGGCGACGTGCACGAGAAGACGCACAAGCGCTGAGTGCATGTGGGCGCGCGCATGAACAATCCCCGTGCGCCCTGCCCCGTCGACACCACGACTACGGCGTCGCGCGCTTCAAGACCTGCATGACAGGTTAGCGACAGCGTTGTATTAGCTTGACCGACAACACAAGCGGCCCCGCGCCGCGCTCCTAGACTGCGCGCCCAACCCCTTGGCGCGCCTGAAGGAGGCTGCATGACCGTCCCGTTCCCGCAACGCCGCCGCGCATCGGCGCGACGCACCCTGCTCGCCCTCGCACTGGGCGCCGAACTGATCGCCTGCATCGGCCTGGCCCAGGCCACGCCGCCGGGCACGATCGACTACGAAACCGTCGACGCCACGCCGCTGCGCGCGATCGGCCGCGACATCGTCGCGCCCGATGCAAATACCGCGCTGCTGTTCGGCGCGCGGCTGTCGAGCCCCACTCCGACGACCTACGAGCAGATCGTCTTCGCCGTGCGCGATGCCAACGACGCCAATTTCGACCTGGGCCACCAAAGCGCTTACCGCGTGGACGCGAGCGTGCGCGAACTCACCGCCAGCGCCACGTTCCCGCCGGGTCAGTACCGGTACTGGTTGTCGTATTACCTCAACGGCCAATGGACCAGTCTCGCGCCGGAACGCAGTTTCAGCGTCGACGCCGCGCCGACCGGCGACCCGGCCTCGACGCGGCCGCTCGGCGCGGGCAGCAACTGGGTCTACACCTTCGGCGACGAGTTCGACGGCGCCGCGGTGGATTGGAACAAGTGGGCCGACACCTCCTCGGCCGAATCCGACAACGGCCGCGGCAACCCCGGCAATCAACAGCTGGAATGGAATCAGGGCAAGAACTGCGCGGTCGCCGCGGGCGTGCTGACCCTGACCGCCAAGCGCGAACGCGTGCGTTCGCCGTCGGGCCGCAGCTACGACTGGACCTCGTGCCTGTTGTCCTCGCACAAGCGCTACAACTTCCGGTACGGCTTCATCGAAGCGCGCATGAAACTGCCGGCGGCGGCCGGTTTCTGGCCCGCGTTCTGGACCTTCCAGGCACCCGGGGCGCAGCAGTGGAACGAAACCGATGTGTTCGAGTACTACTCCGACAACAAGAGCCGGCTGTACTTGAACCAGTACGTCATCAACAACGGCGCCGAGCAATTGGACAGCTACATCCTCACCATCGGCTTCGATCCCAGCGCCGGTTATCACGTGTACGGCGCCGACATCGCGCCCGACGCGACGCGGTTTTACGTCGACGGCAAACTGGTGCGCACCACCGCCAACGTCAGCCAGATCGACAGCTCGATCCTGGTCGATCATTTCGTCTACGCGGGAAAACCGCCTGCCGCGAGCACGCAGTCGGCGATCACGCAGGTGGATTACATTCGGGCGTGGAAGCGGCCTTGAGTCGGATTCGCTGGCAGTAGCGGAAGTTCGTTTTGCGGGACGTTTCAGGCCCGATGCCTGTGCATTCAGTTCGATGAGTTCGACGCGACGTGAGCGAACAGCGTCGGGGCTGAAGCCCTCCCACAAAAGACCTCGTTGCATCGCAATCTTTTGTGGGAGGGGTTTCAACCCCGACTGCGAAATACAGGTGTCGGCGCAAGTCCGATCAAGCTGGAAAACTCGGGCATCTGCGATGAGTTCGGCGCGATCCGAGCGAACAGCGTCGGGGCTGAAGCCCCTCCCACAAAAGACTTCGTTGCATCGCAATCTTTTGTGGGAGGGCTATTAATCCCGAGTGCTCGTGCGCTCTCAGCTCGTCATTCCCGCGAAGGCGGGAATCCAGAGACTTCAGAGTCATTCCTCGGTGAAGCCCTGGATTCCCGCCTTCGCGGGAATGACGGACTGGAAGATTCGGGTGCGTCGGCTTAAGAAGTGCAACCGCCCCCTTTACCGCCGCCCGATCACCCGAAACGTCAGGTTGATCCGCTCCCCCACCGGCTTGGCCGTGCGCGGCAGGGCATGCCGGTAATTGGCCTGGGTCGGCCCCGACATCAGCAGCACACTGCCGTGGCTAAGCGCCAGTTCGCCCTTGAGGCCCTCGCGGCGGCGATGCTTGAAGGTGAAGCGCCGGGTCGCGCCCAGGCTCAACGAGGCGATCAACGGCGTCCGCCCGAGTTCGGGCTCGTCGTCGCTGTGCCAGCCCATCGCATCGCGGCCGTCGCGGTAGCGATTGGCCAGCACGCTGTTGAACGCCGCGCCCAGTTCCTCGGCCAGCCGCTGCCGCACCGGGCGCAGCGCCGGCGGCCACGGATGCGGCTGGAAGTCGGCGCCCGAATAGCGGTAATGCGCGTCCGCGTCGCCGATCCAGCTGCTCAGCCGCGGCGAATCGTGCTCGCGCCCGAACAGGCGGATGCGATGCACCTCCCACGGCACCTGCTGCAACAAGGCCGCATACAGCGCGTCGGCGGCCTCGCGGTCCAGCCAATGCGGGTCGTAGGCCAGCTCGGCGTCTTCCAGCGGCAGTCGGGTCCAGGGCATGGGCGAGGACGCTAGCACGCGTCCGGCGCGCGCCGCGATCCGATTCCTGCGCCGGCCGCGGGGGCCGTCGACGGCGCGGGATCCGGCCGAACCCCGGCCGCCGACGGCCCACTTCCGGCACAAAACACCGGCCGCGGTCCGTTTAAAACAGTTCAATCGTTCACCGTGCCGGCGTTTGAAATGGCGCCGCCCGCGCAAACCCGCGACAATGACCGGATTGCACGCACGAGTACCGCCAGCATGAGCGAACAGCCGATCGATACGGTCCAGCCGTCCGACACGCCAGCCATCGAGATCGAACGCGACGTCATGGAATACGACGTCGTCACCGTCGGCGCGGGTCCGGCCGGCCTGTCGTTCGCGATTCGGCTCAAGCAGCTCAATCCGGAGATCTCGGTCTGCGTGATCGAGAAGTCCAGCACCATCGGCGCCCACATCCTGTCCGGCGCGGTGATCGAGACCGGCCCGCTCGACGCGTTGTTGTCCCACGCCCCCCCCCCCACCCCCCCCCCCCCCCCCCCCCCCCCCCCCCCCCACCCCCCCCCCCCCCCCCCCCCGGTGGGGTGACACACACACACCGACCCCCACACGCGTGTTGCCGAACTGGCGCGACAACCCGCCGCCGATCTGCGTGCCGGCCACCGACGACGAGTTCTGGCTGCTGACCAAGACCGGCGGGCGCAAGCTGCCGGTGCCGCCGGGCATGAACAACCACGGCAACGTGATCGTCAGCCTCGGCGCGATGTGCGCGTGGCTGGCGCCGCAGGCCGAGGCGCTGGGCGTGGAGATCTACCCGGGCTTCGCCGCCGCCGAAACCCTGCACGACCCCGACGGCCGCGTCGTCGGCGTGCGCATCGGCGACATGGGCATCTCCAAGGACGGCACCCCGAAGGACGGCTTCACCGCCGGCATCGACATCCGCGCCAAGGTCACCGTGTTCGCCGAAGGCGCGCGCGGGCATCTGACCAAGCGCCTGATCAAGCGTTTCAAGCTCGACGCCGACAGCGACCCGCAGGGGTATTCGATCGGCATCAAGGAGCTGTGGCAGGTGCCCGAGGACCGCGTCAGCCCCGGCAAGATCGTCCACAGCTTCGGCTGGCCGGCCGACAGCCACACCTACGGCGGCAGCTTCCTGTATCACCTGGACAAGGGCCGCATCGCCCTGGGCTACGTCAGCGGCCTGGATTACCGCGACCCGGACTACAAGCCGTGGGAGGCCTTCCAGCAATGGAAGAACCACCCGATGGTCAAGCCGCTGCTGGAAGGCGGCAACCTGGTCTCGGCCGGCGCGCGCGCGATCGTCACCGGCGGTTACCAGTCGCTGCCCAAGGTCGAAATGCCCGGCGCGCTGCTGATCGGCGACACCGCCGGCCTGCTCAACGTGCCCAAGGTCAAGGGCACCCACCAGGCGATCCGCAGCGGCATGCTCGCCGCCGAGCACCTGGTCGCGGCCGAACTCGCGGCGGAAGGCTTCGACGCCAAGCTGCGCGCGTCGGACGCGATGGCCGAACTCAAGAAGGTCCGCAACATCAAGCCCGCGTTCAAGAAGGGCCTATGGTTCGGCATGCTCAACGCCGCCTGGGAAACCGTCACCGGCGGGCTGTCGCCGTGGACCTTGAAGAACAAGCCGGACTGGTCCTCGCTGCAGAAACTCGGCGAGGCCGAAAAGCCCAAGCGCGATTACCTCGACCGCACCCTGGCGCCGCGCGATCGCCTGGCCTCGGTGTACTTCGCCGCGACCGAGCACGACGAAGACCAGCCGGTGCATCTCAAGGTCGCCGACACCAACATCTGCATCACCCAGTGCGCCGAGGAATACGGCAACCCCTGCACCCGTTTCTGCCCGGCCGGCGTGTACGAGATCGTCGAGGAAGAAGGCGCCAAGCGCCTGCAGATCAACTCGGCCAACTGCGTCCACTGCAAGACCTGCGACATCAAGGACCCGTACGAGATCATCAACTGGGTCACCCCGGAAGGCGGCGCGGGGCCGAATTACCAGAATCTGTAAGCTGCATCCGCCCGTTCGCGAAAAGGCCGCCCGGAAGGCGGCCTTTTTGTTTCGCTGCATTTGAACCTGCGCGGCGCGAAAGCAGTCGCATGCGGCCCGGCTTCGGTGGCCTGCGAACTCGGGTCGTATTCCGGCGAAAAACGAAAAGCCGCCTTTCGGCGGCTTTTCGGGACTCGGCGAACGCTCGCTCAGTTGCGCGTGAACGGCACGCCGGTCTTTTCGCGCAGCTCATCCTCGCTGACGCCCGGCGCGGTTTCGACCAGCACCAGCCCCTGCTCGGTCACGTCCATCACCGCCAGTTCGGTGATGATGCGATTGACCACGCCCAGGCCGGTCAGCGGCAAGGTGCATTCGGGCAGGATCTTGTGTTCGCCGTTCTTGGCGCTGTGCTCCATCAGCACGACCACGCGCTTGACCCCGGCGACCAGGTCCATCGCGCCGCCCATGCCCTTGACCATCTTGCCGGGCACCATCCAGTTGGCCAGGTCGCCCTTGTCGGTGACCTGCATGGCGCCGAGGATCGCCAGGTCGATATGCCCGCCGCGGATCATCGCGAAGCTGTCGTGGCTGCCGAAGTAGCTGGCGCCCGAACGCGCGGTCACGGTCTGCTTGCCGGCGTTGATCAGGTCAGCGTCGACTTCGTCCTCGGTCGGGAACGGACCGATGCCGAGCAGGCCGTTTTCGGACTGCAGCCACACGTCGATGCCGTCGGGAATGAAATTGGCCACCAGGGTCGGCAGGCCGATACCGAGGTTCACGTAAGCGCCGTCGGTGAGTTCCTGCGCGGCGCGTTGCGCCATTTCGTCGCGGGTCCAAGGCATGAGAGTGGTTCCTTTGATTTGAAAGTGGCCGCCAAGGCAACCACGAGAACGAGAGTCGGCAACAACGAGGGATCTGACTTCAGCAAGGCGATGGGGAGCGCAGCAACGAACGTTTCGACTTCAGCGCGGCGACAACCACCGCAAGCAAGAGATCAAAACGATCAAGCCCCCACCCCGCCCCACTTACCCAGCCCGCACCGTCCGCTGCTCGATGCGCTTCTCCGGCGTGGCATTGACCACGATGCGGTCGACATAGATGCCCGGCAGATGCACGTGATCGGGATCGATCGCGCCGACCTCGACCAGTTCCTCGACTTCGACCACGCAGGTCTTGCCGGCCATCGCGCAGGCCGGATTGAAATTGCGCGCGGTCTTGCGGAACACCAGGTTGCCGGCGGTGTCGGCCTTCCACGCCTTGACCAGCGACACGTCGGCCTTGAGCGCGGTCTCCATCACGTAATGATGGCCGTCGAACTCGCGCGTCTCCTTGCCCTCGGCCACGACCGTGCCGTAACCGGTGCGGGTGAAGAACGCCGGGATGCCGGCGCCGCCGGCGCGCAGGCGCTCGGCCAGGGTGCCTTGCGGGTTGAACTCGAGTTCGAGCTCGCCCGACAGGAACTGGCGCTCGAATTCCTTGTTCTCGCCCACGTAGGACGAAATCATTTTCTTGATCTGGCGCGTTTCCAGCAGCAGGCCCAGGCCGAAACCGTCGACGCCGGCGTTGTTGGAGATCGCCGTCAGGCCCTTGACGCCGCTGTCGCGCAGCGCGCCGATCAGGGCCTCGGGAATGCCGCACAGGCCGAAACCGCCGACGGCCAGGGTCTGCCCGTCCGCCACCACGCCTTGCAACGCGTCTTTCGCACTGGGGTACAGCTTGCTCTTCGCGGCGCCGGTGGGCGTCGCGGCGATGGCCTGGGCCATGGGACAACTCCTTTTCGGGATGCGCGCAGTTTAGCCTGCGGCCGGCCCGGGACGTAGCGGACTTTCGGGCAATACCGCGACAATGCCTTGATTGTGTGCCGACGCTAGACTGTCACCATGAGTTCAATCGCCCTGGTCACCGCCATCGCCGCCGCCGGACAGGATGACGACCTGTCGCCGCTGCTCGCCGCCTGCACCGCGCACGGCCTGCGCGCCGAAATCCGCGCCTGGGACGACCCCAGCGTGGCCTGGACGCGATACGACGCCGTATTGCTGCGCTCGCCCTGGGACTACACCGAGCGCCTCGACGAATTCCTGGCCTGGTGCGAACGCGTCGACGCCGCCAGCCGCCTGCTCAACCCCTGGCCGGTATTGCGCTGGAATACCGACAAACATTACCTGGCCGACCTGGCCGCGCGCGGCGTGCCGGTGGTGCCGACCGCCTCACGCCTTGCAACGCGTCTTTCGCACTGGGGTACAGCTTGCTCTTCGCGGCGCCGGTGGGCGTCGCGGCGATGGCCTGGGCCATGGGACAACTCCTTTTCGGGATGCGCGCAGTTTAGCCTGCGGCCGGCCCGGGACGTAGCGGACTTTCGGGCAATACCGCGACAATGCCTTGATTGTGTGCCGACGCTAGACTGTCACCATGAGTTCAATCGCCCTGGTCACCGCCATCGCCGCCGCCGGACAGGATGACGACCTGTCGCCGCTGCTCGCCGCCTGCACCGCGCACGGCCTGCGCGCCGAAATCCGCGCCTGGGACGACCCCAGCGTGGCCTGGACGCGATACGACGCCGTATTGCTGCGCTCGCCCTGGGACTACACCGAGCGCCTCGACGAATTCCTGGCCTGGTGCGAACGCGTCGACGCCGCCAGCCGCCTGCTCAACCCCTGGCCGGTATTGCGCTGGAATACCGACAAACATTACCTGGCCGACCTGGCCGCGCGCGGCGTGCCGGTGGTGCCGACCGCCTTCGTCGAACCGGACATGGACGCGATGCCGGCGCTGCAGGAGTTCCTGCTCGCCTATCCGCAGGCCGAGGAGTTCGTGGTCAAGCCGGCGGTGAGCGCGGGTTCGCGCGACACCCTGCGTTACGCGCGGGTGCAGGAGTTCGCCGCCGCCAACCACATCGCGCGCCTGCTCGACGAAGGCCGCAGCGCGATGCTGCAGCCGTACCTGGCCTCGGTCGATCGCGACGGCGAAACCGCGCTGATCCATTTCAACGGCGTGTTCAGCCATGCGATCCGCAAGGGCGCGATGCTGCAGCGCGAGGATGCGTTGAACCTGCGCGCGATCGAGCGCATCAACCCGCGCGAAGCCGGCGACGACGAACGCACCGTCGCCCTGCATGCGTTGACCGCGATGACCGCGCGGCTGGATCTGGAAGAACCGTTGCCGTATGCGCGGGTGGATCTGATCCGCGATGGCGATGGCCGGCCGCAATTGCTGGAGCTGGAGTTGTGCGAGCCTTCGCTGTTTTTCGAGCATGCGCCGGGCAGTGCGGATCGGTTTGCGCAGGTGTTGGTGGAACTGTTGGCGGTTGACGCTTCGGATTGAGTCGCGCGCGCATGGGGCGGCGTGGGCTTCGGATCGAACAGCGTCGGGGCTCAAGCCCCTCCCACAAAAGACCTCGCGATCGCGAAGCTTGTTTTGGCCATACGTCGGTTGCGCTGCCATGAAGCAGGTCGCAGCAAGAGCTTCGACGCTCACCCCATGGAGTCCGTTGCGGCAAGAACTCCGCTCCGGTGCCACAAAGTCCGTTGCATCAAGAACTTCACCTGCGATGCCACGAGGTCTGTTACAGCAACAGTCTCAGCTGCGATCCCACGAAGTCTTTTGTGGGAGGGGCTTGAGCCCCGACGCCTTTCGATCCGCAGCGACGACGGCACAAAAAAAAACCGGCCCATGGCCGGTCTTTTTGATTGTCGCGCGCATCACGACACGAACAACTTACGAACGCCCGTACACATCTTCCAGCCGAACGATATCGTCCTCGCCCAGGTAACTGCCCGACTGCACTTCGATCAACTCGACCGGTTCGCTGCCGTTGTTGCGCAGCCGATGCACGCTGCCCAGCGGGATATAGGTGCTCTGGTTTTCGTGCAGATCGAACACCTTGTCGTCGCAGGTCACCTCGGCCACGCCGGACACCACGATCCAGTGCTCGGCGCGCTTGTGGTGCTTTTGCAGGCTCAGCACGCCACCGGGCTTGACCACGATGCGCTTGACCTGGAAACGATCGCCCATGTCGATCGAATCGTAATTGCCCCACGGCCGATAGACCTTGCGGTGGAACAGATGCTCCTGACGGCCGGCCTGCTTGAGCTTGTCGACGATCATCTTGACGTCCTGCACGCGATCCTTGCGTGCGACCAGGGTCGCATCGGGCGTGTCGATGATCACCAGATCCTCCACGCCGATCGTCGCGATCATGCGCCGATCGGACGCGCGCACCAGGCTGCCGCGGGTGTCGACCGAGATCACGTCGCCTTCGTAGCGGTTGTCGTCGTCGTCGCGCTCGGCCACCGCCCACAGCGACGACCACGAGCCGATATCGCTCCATCCGCAGCTGACCGGCACCACCGCGGCGCGATCGGTTTTCTCCATCACCGCATAGTCGATCGAATCGTTCGGGCTGGCGGCGAAGGCGTCCTTGCCCAGACGGATGAAGTCCAGGTCGGTGCTGGCCTGCGCATACGCGGCGCGCGCGGATTCGAGGATCTTCGGCGCCAGTTGCCCCAGTTCGTCGAGGTAACGCTGGGCCTTGAACAGGAACATGCCCGAGTTCCAGGCGTAGGTGCCGGCGGCAAGGTAACCTTCCGCGGTGGCCAGATCGGGCTTCTCGACGAAGCGGCCGACCTTGTAGCCGCCGTCGCCCAGGGCGGCGCCGCGGTCGATGTAGCCATAGCCGGTTTCCGGATAGTCCGGATGGATGCCGAAGGTCACCAGCCAATCCTGATCGGCCAGCACCGCCGCGCGCGCGACCGCGTCGCGGAAGGCTTCGACGTCTTCGATCAGATGGTCGGCCGGCAGCACCAGCATGGTCGCGTCGGGTTCGCTCGCGACCAGATGCAACGCCGCCAGCGCGATCGCCGGCGCGGTGTTGCGCGCGACCGGTTCGAGCAGAATCGCGCCGTTGGCCACGCCGATGGCCTGCAACTGCTCGCCGACCATGAAACGGTGGTCGTCGGCGCAGACCGTGACCGGCGCCCCGGTATCGGGTAGCGCGCTGGCGCGCAGAATGGTTTCCTGGAACAGCGAGTGGTCGCCGATCAGCGAAAGGAACTGCTTGGGCTGATTCTGACGCGAGAGCGGCCACAAGCGTGAACCACTGCCGCCACTGAGAACGACGGGATGAAGCATCCTGGCTCCAGATATCGGAACGGAAAAGGGACGCAAGGATAGCCGAAGGCCCGTGCGGCCAGCTTCACGGCACTTAACCGGCGTTATCCGCCGCGAGACCGATAAAATACGCCCACCCGGCGCCCCGCACGCCCTCCAAGGACGGAAGCCATGACCCTCGCCCCACCGCTGCAGCTGAACGTCGGCGACGACGACCGGATCGAAGCCAGTCCTTTCGGCGCCCACGCTCTGTCCTGGCGCTGTCAGGGCCGCGAGCGCCTGTACCTGAGTCCGCGCGCCAGCTTCGGCGAAGGCAAGGCGATCCGCGGCGGCGTTCCGGTGGTCTTTCCGCAGTTCGGCGAACGCGGCGGCGGACCGCGCCACGGGTTCGCCCGCATCTCGGCCTGGGAACCGCTGGATGGCCTGGGCTCGAGCGCGCCGCGCCTGGCCTTCCGCCTGCGCGATAACGAACACACCCGCCTGCATTGGCCGCACCGCTTCGAAGCCGAACTGGCCCTGGAGCCGAGCGACAACCGGCTGCGCATCGCCCTCACCGTGCGCAATCTCGATGACGCCGCGTTCGAATTCACCGCCGCGCTGCACACCTACCTGCGCGTGGCCGACATCGCCGGCACCTTGGTGCATGGGCTGGAGGATCGTCCGTACTTCGATTCCGCGCGCGACGGCAAGCACGTCGAAGCGACCGATGCGCCGGTGCGCTTCGAGGGCGAGGTCGATCGCATTTATCCCGGTACACGCCGAGTCCTGCGGGTGACCGACGGTGAGCAGATGCTGCGCGTGGAAAGCGAGGGTTTCGCCGATACCGTGGTGTGGAATCCCGGCGCCGAACTGGCCGCCGGCCTGGCCGACCTGGGCCCGGGCGAACACCGCCATTTCGTCTGCGTGGAAGCGGCGCGGATTCTCGAACCGGTCCGCCTGGAACCGGGCACCGGCTGGACCGGCGCGCAACACCTGATCGTCGGAGAGACGCTGCGCTGACGAGCCGCGCCTTGCGGTTCGCGCGTATCTGGCTGTCAACCGCAGCGGTAGTTCACTTCGCTGACGCTGTTGCGGAACGGATCGGTCAGATCGTCGGAATACTCGCCCATCAGCAGGCGCTGCTTGGGCAGCAGATTGCCGCGGAAAAACCGGCTGAAACGGGCCAGGTTGTGGCCGCGCCCGGTCAGGCGCACGCAGCGTTCGTCGATCACGATCGTGCCCGACTGCAGTTGCTCGGTCAGGCGCACGTCGACCAGTCGGTGTTCGATCATGTATTCCTTGGCCAGCACGTCGTGCAGATGATCGGCATGGATGCCGCCGCCGCGTTGCTGGATCTTTTCCAGGATATAGAACGACAGCGAACGGTCGATCACGGTCGGAACCGAGATCGCGAAGGCGTAGCCGCCGAGCATCCACATGCAGATCAACTGCACTTTCTCGAAGCGGTTGAAGTCGCGAAAGGCCTTGAGCAGGAACACCCCGATCCCGACCACGGCCGCGGCGATGCCGGCATCCAGGATCGCGCTGTACAACACCACGTTGACCTTGCCGTAGCGCACATGCAGGGCATACACCCCCAGCAGCACGAGCACGAATGCGAACGTGGCCAACAATGCCTTGAGATATTTCATGCGCGCAGCCTCTCCATCGCCATCCAAGCCTGAATCGGTTCGACCATCATCGGTTTGATCACGTTGCGTGCGTAGCGGCGGATCCATTGCGCCGCGGCGACACCATATCAGCGCCCGAGGTGACGTCGATGGCATGCCTCGGCCCAAGCCATGCCCAAGCCGTGAACGCAGTCGCGATTTATCCTGAATGCGGCGTTCAGCGACTCGCCGTCCAGCCGTCCGACCCCGAAGCCGCCGGATGCGTGCCGCGCCCGCCCCTCCACAACACGCAGTGCGCCCGCCGCGGCGGCCATCGGCCCGCGCAGCGCGCAGTCCCCCGCCCGCCGACACCGCGCCCGGCCGGCGACCCGGCAACCTGCGCCCGCCGGCCGTCTCCGTTAGAATTGGCGGCTCTTGGCCGCTCCCGGCCGGACACCCCCACAAGGAATCCCCGCACGATGAAGATCCTCGTCGGCTACAAGCGCGTGGTGGACTACAACGTCCGCATTCAGGTCAAGCCGGATGGCTCCGGCGTGGTCACCGACGGCGTCAAGCTGTCGGCCAATCCGTTCGACGAAATCGCCCTGGAAGAGGCCCTGCGCCTGCGCGACAAGGGCATCGCCACCGAGGTCGTGGTCGCCACGATCGCCCCCGCCGACGCTCAGCCGCATCTGCGCAACGGCCTGGCGATGGGCGCCAACCGCGCCGTGCATATCGTCTGCGACCAGCCGATCCAGTCGCTGACCGCCGCGCGCGCGCTGCTCAAGCTGATCGAAAAGGAACAGCCCGACATCGTGATCCTGGGCAAGCAGGCGATCGACGACGACGCCAGCCAGACCGGCCAGATGCTCGCCACCCTGTGGGGCCGCCCGCAGGCGACGTTCGCTTCCAAGCTGGAAGTCGCCGACGGCAAGGCCACGGTCACGCGCGAAGTCGACGCCGGCCTGGAAACGCTGGAAGTCGACCTGCCGGCGGTGGTCACCACCGACCTGCGCCTCAACGAGCCGCGCTTCATCAAGCTGCCCGACATCATGAAGGCCAAGAGCAAGCCGCTGGAGACGATCCAGTTCGCCGACCTCGGCGTGGACACCGGCGACACGCTCAAGACCACCCATTACGCACCGCCGCCGAAGCGCAGCAAGGGCGTGATGGTCAAGGACGCGGCCGAACTGGTCGCCGCACTGAAGCAGAAGGGGTTGCTGTGATGAGCAAGGTTCTGATCGTCGCCGAACATCTGGACGGCAAGCTCAATGCCGCCACCGCCAAGTGCGTGTCCGCCGCGCAGGCGCTCAAGCCCGAATCGATCGACATCGTGGTGCTGGCCGCCGACCCGGCCGCCGTCGCCGCCGATGCCGCGCAGATCGCCGGCGTCGCCAAGGTGCTGAGCGTGACCAACGCCGCCAACGCCCAGCCGATCGCGCAGGTGCTCGCGCCGCAGATCGCCGCGCTGGCCCAGGGCTACAGCCATGTGTTCGGCCCCTCGACCACCTTCGGCAAGGACCTGATGCCCTGCGTCGCGGCCCTGCTGGGCGTGGCCCAGGTCTCCGACGTGATGGCGGTCGAAGGCAGCCACACCTTCAAGCGCCCGATCTACGCCGGCAACGCCATCGTCACCGTCGAAGCGCCGAGCGACCACACCGTCGTCGCCACCGTGCGCGCGGCGTCGTGGCCGGAAGCGGCGAAGGGCGGCAGCGCGACGGTCGAAGCGACTTCGGTCGAAGCGACCCTGCCGACCCACACCCGCTACGTCGGCCTGGCCGCCGGCAAGTCCGACCGTCCCGACCTGCAGAGCGCCAAGCGCGTGGTCTCCGGCGGCCGCGGCGTGGGTTCGGCCGAGAACTTCAAGATCATCTACGACTTCGCCGACAAGCTCGGCGCCGCCGTGGGCGCCTCGCGCGCCGCGGTCGACGCCGGCTACGTCCCGAACGAACTGCAGGTCGGCCAGACCGGCAAGATCATCGCCCCGGAGCTGTACGTCGCCGTCGGCATCAGCGGCGCGATCCAGCATCTGACCGGCATCAAGGACGCCGGCACGATCGTCGCGATCAACAAGGACGGCGAAGCGCCGATCTTCGAGATCGCCGATATCGGCCTGGTGGGGGATTTGTTCAAGTTGCTGCCGGAGTTGGAAGCGGCGTTGGCATAACCACGCCGCTCACCGGAATCCGGTCGATGCAGGCAAGCCTCGCATCGGCCGGATACCGCAGGTCGGCTTCGGCAACCGAGCGGCATGGCGCGCACAAGCGCCATCCAGCAACTTCAAACGTGACGATAGGGCGCCGTCGCCGCCGCGAATTCGCTCCACTGCGGACCGCCACGACGCTCGTACAGCATCGGATCGGGATGCGGTCGCTGCGCGGTTCGCCGCGGCTCGACCGACTGCCGCCAGAATGCGTCCGCGCGACGCATCCGCCACAGATAGAACGGCAACAGCCCTACGAAACTCTTCCATTGCGAGCGATAGCGCAGGCATAGCGCCGCGCAACGCAAACGCTCGGCCAATGTGGTCGGCAGCGCCTCGACCGCACCGTTGGCGGGCAGCGGCGACAATACCTTGAACCACGGGCCGGTCAGGCCCTGGCCGTGGTACAGCGAGTACTGGCTCATCTGCGCGCCACGCGCGCGAGCCAGGTGGATCCCGGCCAGATGGCTGGCATCGTGATCGTGATGCCCTCCCTCCCAAGCCGGCATCAACACCTCGCCAGCGGCGTCCGCTGCGCCCAGACGCTCGAGCAGGCGCGGCACTACGTCGCCCAGCCGGAGGTGAAGACCACCGTCGGGAACCGACCACTCCTCACCGAGGAAATGCATGTCCGCCGGGTCCAGGCCCAACCCGGTCAACACGGCGATGCTCTCGCCGCGCCGGCGTGCCGTGTCCTGGCCGCCCCAGCCGCCATCGGTCAACCACACCGTTTCGACCCGACGGCCGGCCGCGACCGCGCGCGTCAGCCAGGGAAACACCGCGAACTCGTCGTCCGGGTGCGCGAACACCACCAGCAACGGCTTCGATGAGAGGTGATCAGAACGCATCGAAATCGAGCTGTCCGAGCCGCACCGAATCGGCCGACGGCACAAGCACGCCTTCGCCAAGCGGACGGAAAATCATATTGAGCGGACTGGGTCGGAAACGTTGCGGGATGTCGAACCACATGGCGCTTTTTCGATCGCCCCCGCGTGGACGCAAGCCCAGATGCAGATGCATCCCGAACGACGGCGAGGCGGACGGCGCGCTCATGCCCGACGGCAGCGGCACTTCGTCCCACGCGCGCAAACCCGGCTTGCCGGTGCTCGCCTGCGCGCCAACCACGCCGTCGGCGGCACGAACCAGCGCGTAAGATCGCTGCGGATTGGCGACTCGCCACGCCAATGCGGCTTGCGACCAGTCTCGTCGGAATTCGGCCTGCTCGCGCGCCGCTTGCGCATCGCGATCGTCGATACGACCCAAACCGATCTGCGCGTCGAGCGGCCGAACCAAGGTGAAGCCGAGCTTGCGGATGAAACCCGGTGTCGAATTGGCATTGGCGACGCCGTACACCGCGCCGACGCCGGCCGCCGCGCCGGCCTGATACGTCGCGTCGGCCAAACGGGTGAACAAGCCCTTGCCCTGGAAATCCGGATGAGTCGCCGTATTGAGCGAGAGCATGACCCGCAGCGGCCGGCCGGCGACCACCGCCTGCACCGGCACGCAAACATAGTGAGCGGCGAGCGTGTCGCCTTCCCACGCATCGCAGCCGATCACCTGTCCGGCGGGGTTGCGCGCATACAGCCAGTCCAGGTAAGTCGCGTTCAAATGCGACGCGCCCGGGAAACAATGCTGGAACAGCTGCTCGTAGCTCGCCAGCGCGGCGGCGTCGGTGCTTACTGCGCGAATTTCCACAGGTGGACTCCTGACAAAGAAAAACCGATCCGGCCCTTATCCTTTTCGAGCGAGGATCCAGACCGTGATGTCGGCAGGCAATATCTTCAGCGCGGGCACCAACGGCAAAATGCCCATGCTCAAGAACAAGGCCTTGATCCTGGAGACTTCGCCGGAACAACGAATCCGCGAGTACAGACCGCGCGCGAGCAAGGTCGGCAAGCGCCGACTGGCGGTCATGTCCAGCCCCGCGTTGCGCGCGGCGACCAGCAACGAACGCGAATCGAAATAATACAAATGCGGCGACGGCAGACCTTTCTGCCACAAGCGATCGAACGGACCGCTCATACCGAATCGCACCAGTACGCTGGCAAGCCGATACAGCGCACCTCGGCGATCGGGCGCGTTCACCACGATAATCCCGCCGGGCCGCAGGCGCTCGTGGCACTTACGCAGGACCTCGACCACATCGGGTATGTGCTCCAGGACATCGTTGAATACGATCACGTCGAAAACCTCGTCGTCCGCGAGCGCATCCGGAAAGTACCCGCGCCTCACCGGCAGGCCGCGCGCCATGGTGCGTCGCGCGACCTCCGGGTCGGGCTCGATGCCGAACACTTCGAAATGTTCCGCTGCGCGCTCCAGGAACCAGCCGTGCGCGCAGCCCACGTCCAGCAGCCGCGGCTTCGTCGCGCCACCCGCGGGCAGATCGGGCCGGCCCAGCAGCCACGTCAGCAAGGAGGCGAAGTTCGCTTCGCGAATCGGCCGCAAGGCCAGTTCGCGCTCGTCCTCGTCGATGTCGGGCCCATCGCGCTGATCGATGTGGACGCTGAAAGTCGCCGTTTCCAGACCGCACGCCAGGCAGGTCGCGTGCCAGGGCGTAAGCCCCCTGCGCTTTGCGCCGCCACAAGAATCGCACACCGGCAAGACTGCGCTCATTTACCAATCCCTGGTGCTGACGATGATGCCGACAATGATGATGCTGCCACCGACCAGTGTCGAGTAGCGAAACTTCTCGCCGAGGATCAGCACCGACAGCATCGGCACGAGCAGGAAGCCCAGCCCGTAGAAAGGAAATGCTTCCGACAAGGGCACGCGCGCCAGCACGGCCAGCCAGGCCAAGGTCGCCAGCGCGTAAACGCACAGGGCGGCGAACAGCGGCAAGGAAATCAAGCTGCGCAGGTTGGCGAAATCCAGCGAACCCGCCGCGTACTTGAACAGCACTTGCCCAGCGGCGAGCATCGCGATCGTGCCCACGATCATCGCGATGGTCGTGACATTGAGGCCGGCGTGGTCATTCATGGTTGGAAGTCCGATTGATCAAGGTGCGATGTTTGGCCAGCACCCGGGCGAGCGGCCGTCGCGGAATGGATGCGATGTCGTAGCCAAGGAAGGCCAGCAGAAACTGCAACCCCGACACCACCGAAACGGTCGCGATCATCACCGTCCCCAGCGGCGCGCCGGTGGAGAAGCGAATCGACTGCAACCAGTGCCAGCCTCCGAAACACACGCCGAACACCAGCAATCCGACCGCCGCCAACAACTCCAGCGAAGCGAGCGAAAGATCGCGCAGGAAATAGTTGTAGACGATGCGCTTGCCGAGATTGCGCACGTGCTTGAACAAGAACTCGAAGAAGATCTTCGAGGCTTTCAGCCCGCTGGTCTCGTCGCCGTAGCGCGCATCCATCGGAACATCGATCACCACCGCACGGATGGTGTTGAGCCGGAACAGCATGTCGGTCTCGAAGAAATAACGACGACTGATACTGTCGAACGGCAGATTCGCCGCGACTCGCGCATGGATCGCGGTATAGCCGTTGGTCGGATCGAAAATGTCCCAATAGCCCGTCGAGGCCTTGGCCATGAAGCTCAGCCCGAGGTTGCCGATGCGGCGCAGCGCGGGCATCTGCCGGATCTGACTCAGATCCCAGAAGCGGTTGCCCTTGGCGTAGTCGGCCTCGCCCTCGAGGATCGGAGCCACGAACGCCGGCAGCAGGGTCGGATCCATCTGGCCGTCGCCGTCGATCTTGACGATCACCAGCGCGCCATCGGCGACGGCCTGGCGATAGCCGGTGATCATCGCGCCGCCCACGCCCTGGTTCTGCGGGTTGCGCAGCACGCGGACACGCGGATCGACGACGTTGCTTTCGATGAAATCGCCGCTGCCGTCCGGACATGCGTCGTCGACGCAGTACACCGCATCCACTTCCGGGCCGATGGCGGCCAGGACGCCCATGATATGGCGGGTCACTTTGTAGCTCGGTATGACCACGGCGATACCGGTGGTCCATGCGGGAGCGGAGAGATTTTCGTGCGTCATCGCGGACCTATCTGAAAATAGCAAGACACTCCTTGGCCGCGACCTGCATGCGCTCGCAAGGACTTTGAACCTCCCGGCGACACCCGACGGCGGCGCCGGCAATGCGGAAAACGGGAGCCGCGCAGGCCCCTGCCGCCCCAGGACGACCGGCGCCGCGCTGACAGGCTCACCGCTCATCCAGGATCGACGCAATCCCGGCGGAGCGTGGACGAAACGCTGCCGACTGACAACCGCTGCAAGGCGACCGACCCGGGCACCGAGCCCGTCGATCCGACGCCGCCAGCCCCCGTAAGACCCAACCGCCGGGGTCAGCGCACTTCGATCGCGTGCGCGGCCCCGAGATCGCAACTCGCCGCTTTCGCCTCGTCGCCGACCACGTAGGACAACTCGTATTTCCCGGGTGCCAGCGAATTCAAGTTCATTTCCACGGTGACGCCGGCCTGCTGCGGCCCGAGCTGCGCAAATTGCGCTGCCGCCCTCACGTCGGGCCGATCCGAGCGCACGCCTTTGAACACGAAGCGCTGACCGCCGCCGGACAGCACCGCGACCACATCGCGCTGGATAGGATCGACGGACTTCGAGTCGACCGACCAGCCGGACACACGGATCGGCGCGCTCTTTTCCGCCTGCCAATTCGCGTCGCTTCGCTTGGCGCCTTCGATCGTGTCCACAAAACAGGCCAACGCGGGATCGGCCGCCGCCTGCACGATCCACGCGGGCGGATCCTTTTGTGGCGGTTCGCCCCAGGCCGCCGGAGCCAGACTCGGCCCGGCCCCATTCTGGCCGCATGCGGCCAGCAACGACACCACGCAAACCAACCCAATACGATTCAAGTTCATGACTCCCCCGCGATGAAATTTCTGAAGAATTCGACGTGACGCCGCACCTGTACGTCCAGCGAGAAGTTCAGCGCTCGCGCGCTTCCGCTTTCGCGCAGACCTTGCGCGAACGCCGGATCCTCGGCGATCCGCTGCAACCCGCGGGCGATTTCGTCGGAATCCTCCGGATTGTCGAGCAGCAGCGACGCGCCTTCGCCAATCTCGAGCAAGGAACTGTTGCGCGAGGTGATGACGGGCACGCCGCACGCCATCGCTTCCACCACCGGCAGACCGAACCCTTCGTACAGGGACGGATAGACGAAGGCGGTCGCCATCGAATACAGCGCCGGCATGTCGTCGAGCGGCACGTAACCCAGCATCTTCACTCGCCCGCCCGCGGCGACCATCAATTTCTTGACGTCGTCGTTGAGCCAGCCCGAAGCGCCGACGACGACCAGAGACTCCTCGCCGCGGTAGCTCTTCATCGCCTTGAGCAAGCTGCGCAGGTTCTTGCGCGGCTCGATGCTGCCGACGTAGAGGAAATACTTGTCCGGCAAGTTATGCCGCTGGCGAACGCTGTGCTGGCGCACCGCCGAGGCCGGCTTGAACAGACTCAGGTCGACGCCGCAGGCAATGGTGGTGACGCGCGACGGCTCGACCCGGTAGTACTTGATGAAATCGCGTTTCGTATTTTCCGATATCGCGACAAAATGAGCGCCCGAAGCGACCGCGCGGTCGAAATTCGAGGTGCATAGCGCGATGTTTTCCTCAGTATGGAACTGAGGATGCGACAGGAACGTGGTGTCGTAGACCACCATCGCCGCCTTGCCGTTGAAACCAGCCGGGAACGCATTGCCGGTGCAATACAGCGCATCCAGGCCCGGCACGGCGCGATCGGCGTCCTTGAAGGCCGGCAAAGGGCCGCGGTACATCGTCATGCCGCTGCCGGCCTTGACCGAAAAATCACTTTCTTCGCCGGCGACGTAAGCAGGATGCACGAAATCGGCGAACCCCGGCAGCATCAGATAATCGACCTCGCGCCCGTGCTCGGACTGCCAATGCGACAGGCCCTTGACCAGCGAGGCGGTGTAGCGGCCGACGCCCGACAACTCGCTGCCGATCGCGCGCGAAACGTCGAAGCCGATGCGCGGGCGGATCGCGCCGTCGCGCAGCGTCGCCGAATCGGCGGCGGACTCGCCTTCGTCGTTGGACGCGCTTTTCGATATCTCGACGATGCGCTGCTTCATCCGTTGCGAGCTACGGGTCAACGACCAGTGCTCGGCCACGTCGATGGCGGCCTGGCGGCCCTTTGCGCGCGCTTGTTCCTGATTTTCGAACACATGGCGGAACAACCGGATCAGGTGGTCCTCATCCGGCAAGGCCCATTTGAATCCCAGGTAGTAAGGACACTTCGCCTCAGCATCGACCAGCGACACCTGCAGCGGATAACTGTTGTCGTTATCCAGGAACGACTGCTGCGCACTCCAGTAACTCGCGATCACCGGGATGCCGCAGGCCATCGCCTCCAGAATGGGCATGCCCCAGCCTTCACCGCGCGTGGGCAACACGAAGCAATCGGACGAGCGGTACAGCTGCGCCACCTGGTAGTAGGGGACGGATTCGTTTTCCGAATAGACGATCCGACCGCCGTCCGGGTCGAGTTTCAGCGAACGGATGATCTCGTCGGGCCGCACGCCCGGGTCGCGATTGGTGTACTTGCAGATCAGCACCACCGGATCGGTGCTGCGGAACGCGCGGTTGAACGCGCGAATCAGTATTTCCGGCGACTTCCTCTCGCCCCACTCGAAGATGGACAAAAACGAGAACACACCCTCGATCTTCAGCCCCGCTATTTCCGGGTTGAAGTAATTCGTGTCCACCAGGCCGAGCGGCATGACCTTGATCGGCACCGTCACGCCGCTACGACTGAACGTCCATTTGTTGAACTCGGTCGGCACCCACAATTCGTCGAGGCCGTTGCAGCCCTCCACCCAGTCGGTCGGAACCCCGGTGGTCTCCAGCATCGTGTAGCCGATGCGGTAGCCGCCCTTGACGGTATTGAACGAATCGGCCTGGCCATAAATCAAGGTCGGCGTCGGCGCCTCGGGCGCCGCGCGCTGGCGGATGATCTCCAGCGAATAAACCCCGGTGCTCTGCTCGGCGCTTTCGGCGACCGGGAACACGGTACCGGGACCGTAGAGGTATTCGTACGAAATCGAAACGCCCTGCTCGTCGAGGCCCAGCGCGATCTGCCGCGCGGTCATCGCATAGCCGACCGGCTGGAAGAAAGTGGAGCGCAGGTGCAGGCGCTGCGAATAACGCGCGTCCAGCACGGTCTTCCACTTGCCCAGGAAGGTTTCCTGCGACTTGAGGAACATGTCGCTGTGGCTGACCTTGTTCACCGAGGTGGAGCCGTGCTCGCGATGACGCACCGTCAACGAGCCGCAATTGACCACCCGGTAACCGGCGCGGCGCGCCTTGAAGCAATAATCCGAATCCTCGTAGTAGGAAAAGAAATCCTCGTCGAGGTAACCGATCTCATCCATCAGCGCGCGACGGATGTAAACGCATGCGAACACCACGCCTTCGACTTCGCGGTCGTATGGATACTGATTGATGTCCTTTTCGCCCGCGCCCAGTTGCTGGCCCCAGTAGCTGCGATCCGGAATATAGGTGCCGGCGTGCTGAAGCATGCCTCCGGTCAGGCGGCGGATCCGGCAACCGACCACGCCGACGTTGCCACCCGAATAAGCGCTGCCCCGCAATTTCTCGATCCACCGTGGGTCGTCGATCTCGGTGTCGTTGTTGAGCAAGATCACGTCATGAGAGGCGTCGATCCTGCGCAGGGCCTCATTATTGCCGCGCACGAAGCCCAGATTGTCGCCGTTGAAGATTGTGACGATCCCGGGGACCTCGGAGAGGTATTCGACCGTACCGTCGGTACTGCCGTTGTCGACCACGATCACATCCACCTTCGAAAGGTCGGTGTGTTTGAGAACGCTGTCCAAACAGGGTTTGGTGAACTCGAGCCCGTTCCAGGTCAGGATGACGACCGACACCGGGGCCATCGATGCCTCGGCATCGCTGACCGACAGGTTGTCCATTTGATTAAAGCTCATTTGCATCTACCTTATAAATCCTGCAAACCCCGGTATTCGGCAAAAGTCTAGCGTCTTTCACGACCACCTCGCTGTCCGCCAGTATGTAGCGGACCTTTCCGAGTTCATGCGCGCTCAACTCGCCTTTGGGCTGGACCATTCTTGCCGTTTCCGGCAGATACGGAAGCCAGAAAACATTATCCACCAACGTGTCTCTGCTGCTGGCGACCACCGCGACCGTGCCCGGATCCCTGAACATCACCTGGTACGCCAGCGCCCCGCAATGGGCGTCGTCTCCGCCGGGGCTGGCGTCGTGGAGAATCTTCCAGGCGCCGATGTTCGAAAGCGACAACCATAATCCGATCGCCACCACCGCCCAAACCTTCGACCGCCGGACCGTATCGACATAAAACGCCAGCAGGCCGACGCACAACACCAGCAACAACCAGCGATGCGACATTCGATACCAGTGCGCCTCCATGCTGTCGACGGTGGCACCGAACCACGGATCGGAACTGAACTTGAATACGAATACGAACGCAATCACCGAGCCCAGCAACACAAACTGCGAGATCCAACCCAGCCATTTACTGAAAGCGCCCTGGTCACAATCATTCCGTGGCGCCATGCACATAATCAAAAGCAACGGGAAAACCGAAAAATAATAACGGCTATGCCAACGACCCAACCCGCCCAGATCGTAGGGGGAGGTCCCCAGAGTAAAAACGATCGCGAGTGAAATCGACGCGATGCACAGCACGGAGATCAGGACCGTGTCGAGCCAGAGCGCGGCCCCCTGCTCGGTGCGCGGCCGCGCCGCCAGCAGGCCCGCGGCGGCGGAGATGCCCAGGGCGAACGGCAAGGCAAGAATGGTCAGGTGGCCCAGCAAGAGTTTGCCGACGCCGGCCGGGTCTGCCCACGCCGCCGATACGGCGGTCCTGATCCAGCCCCCCGAACGGTTTTCGTACAGGCCCAGCCCCGACGTGTCGGGCACCGCGATCAACGATTTGATCGCCTCGTAGGTAGCGAACGCGACGACCGGGGCAAGCAACGGAACCAGCAGCGCGAACCTGTTACGACGTTGCGGCTCGCGCCATGCGATGACGAACAACGCGATGAATACCGCCGGCAGCACCACGATCGCGTTGAGTCGCACATTCAGCAGCGTGCCGATCGCGATACCGAGGGCGACGCTGCGGGTCCAGGCTTCGGGCCGGTCCAGCAGCCGCAATCCGGCCAGCGCGCACCACAGGAACACCGGGAAATACAGGACTTCAGTAACGGCGTAAGCCGCTATGAACACCGACGGCAGCGCCACGGAGAACGCCGCCGTCAGCAAGGACGCACGTTCGCCGAGGATGCGCCTGGCGATGAAGAACACGGGGAACACCGCGCTGCTCATGAGCAGCGCATTGAAAAGACGTATGCCGATATAGAAGTTCTCGCCGAACAGGAACGCCGGCGCTATCACATACGGGTACAGCATGTTCGGCAGGTTGGTCGCATGCAGCACCTGATCGGGAGATGGAATCCCGTCCCGGCCGCCGGCCCATAAACCGGCCGCGATCGCCTTGTAGATGTATTCGTCGCCCGACCAGTACGGCAAGAGCAGCGAGGCCACGAACCGGAGAATCGACACCGCGAGAAACAGCGTGGTCAGCGTCGGCAGCGGACCGCGCGCTGTGCTCTGCGCACTGTCGGACTGCGTACTCCAACGTCCGAGCGCTAACAGGAACATGGCCACCGCCACCGCCAGCAAGGCCGCCAGCAGGCTCTGGGCCCAGACCCGCCAGACCGGCAGCTCGGAGATTCGGATATCCCGCACCACCGCTCCGGGCTCTCCGCCATAGAAAATGCGGAACTCGACTTCGCCGGGCGCATGGCGTCCGCTGTCGACGCTTTCGCGCAACACCACCGGAGTGCCGCTGCGGTAGACGACGAAACTGCGTTCCTGCCTGGCATTGTCGTAGCCGGGCCTGAACAGATCGATGGTGAGGCTGGCCGTGTCCGAATCGGCCGGCTGCAACTTCAATGAGAAGGCGTAGCGATAGCTGGGTCGAATCTTGATCTTGCCGCTGATGACATGCCCGGCCGGTCCCGCGACGGCGCGAAAACCGTCGCGCCCCACCCCGGCGAACCCGCTCAACTGCACGTCCTGAGCCATGATCGCGCGCGAATGACGGGGATCGCCGTTGAACGCGCGCAGCCCGAGGAACGCCATCGCGACCAGCGCGAGGAACACGAGCGACAGGGGGACGGAGCCGAAACCGCGCTTCACCAAATGGGCGAACATCTTCGAAATCATCGTTATGAGCATTAAAGCGCGGCAGGACGAGTCGGCAGCGCGAAGGCGCCGACTCGAACCGTCGTCCCGATCAGCCTCGCAGGCGTCGCAGATCCGCCTCGACCATCATCGAGATCAGCTGATCCAGGCTGGTCTTGGGCTTCCAGCCCAGCGCGCTTTCGGCCTTGGCCGGATTGCCGAGCAGGACATCGACTTCGGCCGGACGCATGAACTTCTCGTCGATGACCACATGGTCGTGGTAGTTCAAGCCGACGTGGGAAAAGGCGATCTGGCACATGTCGCGCACGGTCGTGGTCACGCCCGTCGCGATCACATAGTCGTCGGCGACCTCTTGCTGCAGCATCAGCCACATGGCCTCGACGTAATCGCCGGCGAAGCCCCAGTCGCGCTTGGCGTCGATGTTGCCCAGATGCAATTTGGACGCCAGGCCGAGCTTGATGCGCGCGACCGAATCGGTGACCTTGCGGGTCACGAACTCGATACCGCGCAGCGGCGACTCGTGGTTGAACAAGATGCCGCTCGAGGCATGCATGCCATGGCTTTCGCGATAGTTCACCGTCGCCCAATGCCCCATCAACTTGGCAACGCCATACGGGCTGCGCGGATAGAACGGGGTTTTCTCGTCCTGCATTTCGGCTTGAATCAGGCCGAACATCTCGCTGGTCGACGCCTGGTAGAAGCGCGCGGCGGGGTTCACGATACGCACCGCTTCGAGAATGTTGACGACGCCCACGCCATCGATCTGAGCGGTCAATACCGGCTGCTGCCAGGAACTGCCGACGAAGCTCTGCGCGCCGAGGTTATAGACCTCGTCGGCTCCGGAGATCTGCAGCGCCCGGATCAGCGAGGAGATATCGGTGATATCGCCATCGATCAGATTGACGTCCTTGTCTATTCCGAGCTCACGCAGCCTCCAAAGCGTGTCGGTGCTGCGCCGAGCCAGCACGCCGGATACGCGATAACCCTTTTCCAGCAGCAGCTTGGACAGATACGCACCGTCTTGCCCGGTGACGCCCGTGATCAACGCCGATTTCCCACTGTTCATCGTTTACCTCACTGCCTTCAATATGTCGTTAAGTGTCTGCGTGAATTCGATCTTGCGAACCCAGCCGGTATCGCGCGTCGTCTCGGCCGCGTCGGCCGCCATCCGCCGCTGCTCGGCGGGACGAAACCGGGCCGGATCGCGCCGGACTTCGGCTTCCACATCGGCCAGGCGCAACAGCTCGGCGAGTATCTCGCTGACCTTGCGCTCTATGCCCGACGCGACGATATAGCGCTTGCCCGGCTGGCCGAATTCGAGAATCTTGGCGTAGGCGTCGACCACGTCGCGGACATCGGTGAAGTCGCGGGTGCTTTCGATATCGCCCACGTCCAGGACAGGGGCCTGCGCTCCGGCCTTGATGGCCACGATCTGGGAGGCCAGCGAAGGCACGACGAAGCGATCACTCTGAAACGGCCCGATGTGATTGAACGGCCGCGCGATCAACACATCGCGCCCCAGACGGCGACCCCACTGCAGGCACAGTTCCTCGGCCGCCAATTTGCTCGACGCGTAGGGATTGGCAGGCGAAGCGACGGTGGCGCCGTTCACCGGCAGACTTTCGTCGCTCACGCGCCCGTACACGTCGCCGGAACTCACGTACAGGAAGCGACCGTCGAAGCCCGCCGACGACAACGCCTCCAACAGATGCAAGGTGCCCATCACGTTCACGGCATAGGTTTCTTCCGGGTCCGATATGGATCTTGGAATGAAACTCTGCGCCGCCAGGTGGACGACCAGATCAGGCTTGTTTTCCGCTACGAACGCCTGCGTCGCCGCACCGTCGCGCAGATCGTGGCTGGGCGGGAAAACGATCGTTTCGTCGGCCGGGAAGCCGTGGTTTTCCACGGCCTCCATCACGTACCGTCCGACGAAGCCGGTCGCGCCGGTCAGCAGCAAACGACGGCTCATTGCACCGACACCGACTTGCGCGCAACGATCGCGTAATCGAACGCAGCCCGGGTCGGCTCGATCAATGCATTGATCGAGCAGGCGCCGGCGACATCGTCTGCGACGAACGCGATGCCGGGTTCCGGACGCGCTTCGAACAGGCGAAGGATGTCCGCCTGCGCGAAGCCGCGCGACTGGATCATCCAGCGCAGCATCTCCGGCGGAAGCGGATTGCGATGCGTGGGATCCATGTAGAAGCCCCATTGCGCGACCAATGCGTTCTCGGCGTTGGGCGTTTCAACGATCATGCCGCCGCCGGGCACCAGCACGCGCAGGGCTTGATCGAACAGCTCGATCATGACCTCGAACGGAAGATGCTCCGCCAGATGGAACAACGAGATCAGGCCGAGCGATTGATCGGGCAGCGAGCTCAGTTTCTCGATCGCGTCCTCGTTGGAAACATTGAGATGCTTGCTCTTGCACGCGTTCACGAAGACCTGGTTCAGATCCACGCCCGACGCGACCAGGCCGCGCTCCATGAGCATTTCCAGCCACTCGCCGCGCCCGCAACCCAGATCCAGCACCGGCGCGGATTCGGTTCCCGCGCCCAGATCGGAGACGAACTTCAGATAGGGCTGCAAGCGCTGCCGGATCTGTTCCTGCGATCCGCGGAACTGATCCTCGAAGTCCGCATACAGCGAGTCGAGATTCTTGAACGTGCTGGACGTTCGCGCTCCACCGTCCGCGGCGCGTTTTTCCTGCCGGCCCAATTCGATGGTGAGGCGTTCGGCCAGCGCATCGATACGCGTGTTGAGCGCGTCGATCAGTTCGATGCTCGGCTGCCGGACCAGGGCCTCCTCGATCGACGCGATCTTGGCCCGGTGCGTGCCGACCACTTGCGCCATGTGCTCGCGCAATTGCTGCAAATCGCCGCTGACGACGCCCACGTGGGTATCGGAACGATCCAGCAAGGTCGACAGACGCGTGACGTCGATGACCCATGCCAGGGCCGGGCCGAGCACGGGAATCCGACGCCAGGTGCGCAGCTTGTACGGAATCATCAGCCCGTCGATATGCACCGCTCGCGCGACGCCTTCCTCCGACCAGCGAATCCGGCCGAGCAGTTCCACCTTGCTCAGCGCACCGGAGCGCAATGCGCGCAGGTAGTCGAACGCGGCGCCGTCGGGCTCGCGCATCAGGACGGCGCGATAGACGTTCGCGACGAACTCGGCATCGTCGTAACGAACCAGATCGCCGAGCAAGTACTGCGACTTGCGCGTGAAGTCGCTGCCCGAAGCGCCGGTTTGGGCGATGCCGCCGAATTCGGAGGCCGTCGTCGTTCCCACCGTCGCCGTCAGTCTTTCGACACCGAGCTTGCTGCGCACGCGGCGCATCACTTCTTCCGCCGATATCAAATGCTCTTGGCCGGACGCCATCTAGCACTCCCCAAATATTCGATTAGTAGATGAAAGGGATTTACGGATTTGTTTCGGCGCCGCGGCGCTCGTCGGCGACCAGTCCGATCGAGATTTCAGGCGGCAGCCACGAGCTGCCGATGAAATAATCGCGACTGGCATTGACGACCGTGAACATCAGCGCCATGTCTTTCCATTGGTAATTGCGGCTCAGATGGTCCTGAGAATCGGTGAGGGACACCGATATCGAGTAGCTCCCTGGTCCCAGCGCCGCGACGAAGCGAGCTTGAAACACGAGTTCCTGGCCTTCGGCGACCGCCGACAAGCGCTGATGGGTATGGTACGTGTTGGTCCCGAACATCGGCTGTCCCAAGCGATCGCGGATCATGTACCCGAAAATCAGCTGATCCAGCGCCGAATGAGCGCGCACGCGGACGTTCAGGGTCACCTGATCGCCGACTTCCACGTACTCGGTCGCTTCGCCCGAGGCATTCAACAAGTTCACGCTCTCCAGCGACGCCTCGTAGCTGCCCGATTCGACCAGGACCGCGCCGTCGTCGCGCTTGGACAGGCTGATGACCGCCTGCTCCTTCTTGGCGATCAACGCATTGTAGTAGTCGATCACTTGTTGCGGCGCCGCATCCAGAATCAGGCGACCGGACTCGATCAGGATTGCGCGATCGCACAACGCCTGGACGGCGGTCGGATCGTGCGAAACGAACAGCAGGCTGGTGCCCTGTTCGCGGAATTCGCGGATCCGATCGAAGCACTTATGGACGAAATACGCGTCGCCGACCGAGAGCGCCTCATCCACGATCAACAGATCGGGGCGGAACGCGGTCGCCACGCTGAATGCGACGCGCATCTGCATGCCGCTGGAATAGGTCCGCACCGGCTCATTGAAGTATTCGCCGATCTCCGCGAAGGCTTCGATATCGGCGATGGCCCCTTCGATCTGGGCCTGCCCGAAGCCCATCAGTCCGGCCGCGTGAAAGACGTTCTGGCGGCCGGTGAGGTCGGGATTGAAACCCATGCCCAGCTCGAGAATCGCCGCGATGCTGCCGCTGCGGGTGACGCCGCCGGTGGTGGGCCGCGACGTGCCGGTGATCAGCTTCAAAAGCGTGCTCTTGCCCGCGCCGTTCTGGCCGACGATGCCCACGCATTCGCCCGGTCCGACCGAAAAACTGATGTCGCGCAACACCCAATGCTCTTCGGCCGGCCGAGTGCGCAGGCCGAACCACGACAGCACCCGAAGCCATTCGCTGGACCAGCGCGAATAGCATTTGCTCAATTCCCGGACTTGCAGCCGCGCCGTCATAGCGAGTCCACCATTTCGGCGTTGGATTTTCTAAAGACGAAGAACGCCATCAACGACAGCACGACGATGCAGATCGTCAGGCTCGTCAATCCGCTCCATAGCGGCGGCTTTTCATAGACGAGGACGTTCTGGTAACTGGTGACCAGCACGTACAACGGATTCATGCCGAACCAGAACTGGAAGCGCGGCGGCAGCACGCCCAGGTTGTAGACGATCGGCGTCAGCCAGAACAGCGCGGAAAGGATCACCGGGACGACCTGCCCGACGTCGCGCATGAACACGTTGATGACCCCGAGAAATATCCCCAGCGCCATCGCCAGCAACAAGGTCAGCCCGACCAGGACGGGCAGCCACAGCGCCTGCACGCCGGGAAAATGTCCGAGCGCGGCGAACACGGCGAAGATGGCCAGCGACAGCAGGATATTGTTCACCAGCATCGTGCCGGCGGCGATGATGGGCAAGCAGATCCGCGGGAACGCCATCTTCTTCATCAAGTTGCCGTTGTCGATGAACAACGTCAGGCATTTGGTGATGGTTTCGGCGAACAGCGTCCAGAACAGCATGCCCGCCATCAGATACAGCGCATAGGCGTACTTGCTGTTGACGCCCGGCAGTTTCGCCGACAGCACCTCCGACAGGATCAAGGCGAAGATCAGCACCTGCGTGAGCGGATGAATGATCATCCACAGCCCACCGAGCTTGCTTCGGGTGAAGCGAGCACGCAGGTCGTTCTTTATCGACGAAAGGATAAAGAACCGATAAGCCCATATTGCGCGAAGTAATTGTTTCATTGATCCATGGCTTCTTGGAAACAACCTGGCCGACGGCCAGGCCTCAGTGTTTTGCGCTCAGGCCCGACAGCCTGTCCGTCAAGGAACGGGCGGTACGGTCCGGAGAAAGGGTTCGACTCACGTCCGCCATCGCGCGGCGGCCGATACGCTCGGCCAGGGCCTTGTCGTCGGCGACTCGTCGCATCAGCGACGCGGCATGCGCGATATCGGGCTCGGCCCATTGCAGTCCTTCCGCCAACGGATACTCTCCGGGCTTGACCGCGATGAGGCGGCTATCGACCAGGAGACTGTTCTCCTCGGTCATGAACTCCATGTTTCCCGACCAGCCGGTGGCGATTACCGGCTTGCCGAGCTTCATGCTCTCGGCCATTCCCAGGCCCAGCCCTTCGGCTCTGTGCAGCGAAACGTAGGCGTCGCTGCAGCGCTGCAGCGCGCGCAGGTGCCGGGTGTCGATGATGTCGTCCTTGAGCGCGATGCGCGTATCGCCGCCGATGGCCTCGAGCAACTGCCTCAACGCGGCCGGATTGCGGTGCCCGTTGCTCGACTTGACCATCAAAAACACGTCGCGCCGATCCTCGGCGAAGGCCTGGCGAAAGGCCCGGATCACCGCAAGCGGGTTCTTGCGTTCGATGGACGAATTGAAATCGAAGGTGCACAGAAACGAAAAGGCGTTCGCGGGCATGCCGAAGTCCGCGCGCTGCAACTGGCTGTACTCGATTTCAAACAGCGGGAACCCCACCTTGGTGACCGGCTTGTCGGTAATCGCCCGGAACGCCTCGGCGACGAAATCCGTCGCCACCATGATTTCGTCGACCCGCGCGATCGCCGGAAGCCACTCGATCGGCACCTTCGCCAGTTCCCAGAACCAGAAGCCGATCACGTAGCGGCCATCGCGGGCGGCCACGTCGGCCTGGTCGAGCGCGCTCTCGAAATGGTCCGGATTCACAAAAACGAGCGTCGACCCGTACGGAAGCTCGCGGCCGAGCCAGGGCTCCATGCTGCGATCGTTCATTCCGTGGGGGACGTCGATATCGGCGTCGCGAAGAGCCACCGGATAGCCCGCCCTCAGCAACGCCGCCGCGTAGGCTCGGGCGCTTTCCGCCAGACCGAACTGGCCGCGAAAATAACCGAGCAGATTGACACCCTCGGCCGCGCGTTCATGCCGATCGGTCGTCGCCCGCGCGCCGGCATCCGGAACTTCGGAACCCGCGGCCTCGTCCCAACGGCTGCTGCGTTCGAAACTCAGACTTCTGCTCATGCGGGAATTGAACACCGACGCCACGCGGCGGCGCAGATCGTCCGGCATCGCGCGATACAAGGCCAACAGCCATGACTGCCGCCCCGCCCATCCGCCGGCCTGCGTCACCGCCGCATTGATGCTCCGGCCAAGATCGCGTCCGCTAGTCACCCAACGGATCTCGCGCTATGCACCCAAGCGAGGCGCCGATCGCGTCTGTCACTGCACGGCCCCCAGCGCATGTTCAAGCTCAGCGCGCAAATCCGCCACGTCCTCCACGCCCACGCTCAGCCGCACCAGATTGTCGGTAATGCCCAGCGCCGCGCGGCGATCGGGCGGGATTGAGGCGTGCGTCATCACCGCCGGGTGATTGACCAGGCTTTCCACGCCGCCGAGCGATTCGGCGATGGTGAACAGTTCGCAGCGCTCCATCATCCGGCGCGCGCCGTCCATGCCGCCCTTGACGTAGATGCTGACCATGCCGCCGAAGCCGTGCATCTGGCGCTTGGCCAGTTCGTGCTGCGGATGCGATTTCAGGCCGGGATAGATGACTTTTTCGACGGAAGGATGAGTTTCCAGCCATTCGGCCAACGCCTGCGCGTTCTCGCAATGCGCCTTCATGCGCAGATGCAGGGTCTTCAGGCCGCGCAGGGCGAGGAAGCTGTCGAACGGGCCCTGGATGCCGCCGACCGCGTTCTGCAGGAAGGTCATGCGTTCGGCGAGGTCCGCGTCGTCGCCGACCACGGCGATGCCGCCGACGATGTCGGAGTGGCCGTTGAGGTACTTGGTCGCCGAGTGCATGACGATGTGCGCGCCCAGTTCGAGCGGGCGCTGCAGGATCGGCGAGGAGAAGGTGTTGTCGACCACCACCACCAGGCCGCGCTTACGCGCGATCGCGGCGATGGCGGCGATGTCGACCAGCTTGAGCAGCGGGTTGGTCGGGGTCTCGATCCAGACCAGCTTGGTCTCGGGGCGGATCGCGGCTTCGAACGCGGCGGTGTCGCTCAGGTCGACCCAGCTGAAGTCCAGGCCGGCGCTGCGGCGGCGCACGCGCTCGAACAGGCGGTAGGTGCCGCCGTAGACATCGTCCATCGCGATCACGTGGCTGCCGGCGTCGAACAGCTCCAGGATGGTCGAGGTCGCGGCCAGGCCGGAGGCGAAGGCGTAGCCCTGGGTGCCGCCTTCCAGGCCGGCGATGCAGCGCTCGTAAGCGAAGCGGGTCGGGTTGTGGCTGCGCGAGTATTCGAAGCCCTGGTGCTGGCCGGGGCTGCTCTGGGCGTAGGTCGAGGTGGCGTAGATTGGCGGCATCACCGCGCCCGTGCTCGGGTCGGGCGATTGTCCGGCGTGGATCGCGAGGGTGCCCATACCGTACTTGCGGGCGTCGCCTTCAGGCGGCTGTTGGCTCATTGGATGGTTCCCATGGACGGCGTAATCCGCCTGTTGGCGCAACCGCGAAGTTTAACATTCCCGTTGTGAGCGCCTGTTCGCGCCGGCCCGGACTTCAGGCGGCGTGCAGGCGGGGTATGCAGGTCACGGGGCTATGGGCAGCCGGTCACGCTGGGAGGCGCGGCTTGGCTGAATGCGCGGACTTGAAGGGCTTGGCTGGGGCGGCGGATTGGCTGCCGCTTCGGCGAGCGATCCGCCAATGGCCGCGTCCGCCAATGGCCTCGCGGGCAAGGAACGTGATCGCCCGGCCCATGAGCTCGGGAGCCCATGAGGTGTGGACGGAATCAGGATCGGACCAGGGTCCAGGCCTGCGAAAGGCGCGGCGTTTGCCTCTGCGCGGCTTCAAGCCCCTCTCCCGCGTGCGGGAGAGGGGTTGGGGTGAGGGCGCGCTTGCCCTCATCCGCCCTTCGGGCACCTTCTCCCGCAAGCGGGAGAAGGGCTCACTGGTGGCTCCCGGGAATCGGCACCGGGTTCAGGGCGCCGCGGCGCCCTGGGCCGGCCGCTTTACTGCACGCGTCGGCGCAGGAAGTTCAGCAGGTCGATGCGGGTGATCAGCCCAAGGAACTTGTCGCCGTCCATGACGATGGCGACATGGCCGCGGTCGAACACCGGCAGCAGCGATTCGATCGGGTCGGCGACCGGGATCTTGTCGAGCTTGCTGACCATCGCGGTGGAGACCGGATCGCGGAAGCGCGATTCGTCGCCGTACACGTGCAGCAGCACGTCGCTTTCGTCGACGATGCCGACGATGTGTTCGCCGTCCATCACCGGCAGCTGCGACACGTCGTACAACTTCATTCGCTGGTAGGCGGTGACCAGCAGATCGTTCGGCCCGACCACCACCGTGTCGCGCTGCGAATACGGACGCAGGATCAGATCGCGCAGATCGCCGTGCTGCTCGCGCTGGATGAAGCCGTTGTCGAGCATCCAGTAGTCGTTGTACATCTTCGACAGGTACTTGTTGCCGGTGTCGCAGACGAACACCAGCACCTTCTTCGGCGTGGTCTGTTCGCGGCAGTACTTCAGCGCCGCGGCCAGCAGGGTGCCGGTCGAGGAACCGCCGAGGATGCCTTCCTTTTCCAGCAGCTCGCGCGCGGTCAGGAAGCTTTCCTTGTCGTTGATCGCGTAGGCCTTCTTGACCCGGGTGAAGTCGGAGATCGGCGGCAGGAAATCCTCGCCGATGCCTTCGACCATCCAGCTGGCCGACTTGTCCGACAAGGTGCCGCGGTTGATGTATTCCTCGAGGATCGAACCGACCGGATCGGCCAGGATCAACTCGGTGGCGGGCGACAGCCTGGCGAACGCGCGCGACAGGCCGGTCATGGTGCCGGAGCTGCCGCAGCCGAACACGATGGCGTCGAGCTCGCCGCCCATCTGCTCGAGGATTTCCGGCGCGGTGCCGAACTCGTGCGCGGCCGGGTTGTCGGGGTTGCCGAACTGGTTGATGAAATAGGCGCCGGGGGTTTCGCCGGCGATGCGCTCGGCGAGGTCCTGGTAGTAATCCGGATGGCCCTTGGCCACGTCCGAACGGGTCAGCACCACCTGCGCGCCCATCGCCTTGAGGTTGAAGATCTTCTCGCGGCTCATCTTGTCGGGCACGACCAGCAGCAGCTTGTAGCCCTTCTGCTGCGCGACCAGGGCCAGGCCGATGCCGGTGTTGCCGGCGGTGCCTTCGACCAGCGTGTCGCCGGGCTTGATCTTGCCGGCCTTTTCGGCCGCTTCGATCATCGACAGGCCGATGCGGTCCTTGATCGAACCGCCGGGGTTCTGCGATTCGAGCTTGAGATACAGCTCGCACACCCCGGTGTCCAGGCGCTGGGCCTTGACGATCGGGGTGTTGCCAATGAGTTCGAGTACCGAGGAGTGAATGGCCATGCGGCTCCTGCCAGCCGCTACCGTGCGGCGAATCGGAGCATTCTAGCCGCCGGGCCGTGGGTCGCGCCTGCTTGAGAGGCTGGAACGCAGCGTGCGCGGGACCGTCGAGTAGCTCGGCTGCGGGCTTAGGGCGGGTGGATCGTGGCGCCGCTGCGGCGTCTTTTGTGGGAGGGGCTTCAGCCCCGACGCTGTTCGATCAGGACTTGGAGATCCATCGGGACTTCGGGAATTCGAAGCGAACTGAGACAAGAGCGTCGGGGCTGAAGCCCCTCCCACAAAAGACCTCGCAGTGACCGCGTCAGTCGTGGCCGCAAGGAGAGACGGTCGTCGGAAACCGATCGGGTTCGAAAGTCACAACAAGAGCCTGCTCCGTCCAGCGCTCAGATCATCGCCAGGAGCGAGTGGTAGCCGCGGGCGGCGGCGATCGACGAGGATGACCGCCGCCGCCCGCGCTAAGCCTGGAGCCGCGACCGCGGGCGGGTCGGGTCCGTTTGGACTGAGCCGGAGCCTTCGCGCCCGGCCGGTGCGCAACCGGCATCGCGCCGGCTGCGCTGCATGCGCGGCCGCCTCACCCGTCGGTGGGCCGCACGCAGGCGATGGGCTTCAATGTTGCTGATCGTAGAGCTGGATCAGCCGATCCTTCGCAGCCAATTTCTCGCGTTTCATCTGACCCAAGGTGGTGTCGTCGATCGGCAGCACGCCGAGTTCGGCGTCCATGACCTTCTTGTCGAGATCCTTGTGGCGCTGGTAGAGCTGTTTGAACTCCGGGTTGCTCTTGATCAGCGCGTCGATTTCAGGCTGCGGTTGTTCTTCGAACATGAAAGCCTCCTTCAGCACGAATGCAAACGCCCCGGCCGCGAGACCAGGGCGTTGCGGGGGACCGTAAGGTGCGTCGGGCTCGGTGCGGCGCCGGCTTCGCACAGGCCGGCCGCGCGCGGATGTGCGGCGGCGGGATCCTGCGGAAAGGGCGTATCGCTCATCGGCCTGACTCTTCGCCAAGCGGCGGTAGAACCGCTCGGATAATCGACCCTACTCCTGCGATCCGGATCCGGCAAGAGTGGACTGCAAACGGTTTCAGGTTCGAGCCATGATCGGGCGCGAGGCCGGGAAACTATAGTTAAGCCATTGATATTTTTAGGTTAACCGGCACAACCCCAGTGTCAGGATGGCGAGGCGAATGCCACCTGCAATGAGGCTTTGCTCTACACGGCCGTTCGTCGGGTGGAGGGGCGATCGTGCGGCGTGGCTCCGTTATTTGACGCAGCCACGGCCAAGGCGGCGCAGGGCCGACTTTTTTGTGGGAGGGACTTGAGCCCCGACGCTTTCCGTTCCGCCGGGAGGCCTTCCGGCGATCTGATCGAAAGGCGTCGGGGCTCAAGCCCCTCCCACAAAAGACCTCGCGGACCTGCCTCACGCCGCCCGACAACCCGACCATCCAACAAGCCGGCGCCCCGACTGACCGACCGACGTTTCGGCGGTGCGCGATTTGGCGATCTGGCGATCCGAGCGGAGCCGACACGGCCGGCAGGACGGGCAAAGCCACGGCCCCCCTGTCCGCACGCCAAACCAAACGAGCCGGACAAGCCGGCTCGTTTTCGCTGCATCCTTGCGCTGCGCCCCAGCGCCCGCCCGGCTTACTTCTTCTTCGGCTTGGGCTTGGGCGCCGGCTTGGGCGGGGTACCGGTTTCGCCCATCAGCTCGGCTTCCTTGCGCGCCAGTTCGGCATCGCGCTCGCGCGCGGCGCGCAGTTTGGCGGCCTGCTGGCCGGCGACGTTGTCGAGCAGGCCCTCGGCCTCGGCGCGGGCCTGGGCTTCCTGGTCGGCGGCCAGACGCAGACGCTCGGCCTCTTCGGCCTGGATCTGGGCCTGCACGCGCAGGCGCTCGGTCTCGGCGCGGGCGCGGTCGGCGTCGCGGCGGCTGGCTTCGACCAGCAGTTCGCTGCGCTCGCGGTCGAGGCGATCGACCTCGCGCTGGGCCAACTGGGTGCGGGTCACGATTTCGGCGGTTTCGACCCGGCGATCGGCGATCCGCAGCGCCCAGGCGCGGTCGCGGCTGCGCGCGGTGCGCACCGCGTCGATGGCCTGACGCGCGCGCAGGCGCTCGAAGGCGCCGAACTGGGCGGCGTCGGGATTGGACTCGATCACGATCACCCGCTGGTTCAGGCGGGCGAGGTCGGGATCGTCGGGCGGCGCGGCGAAGGCCGCGGCGCAGGCCAGGGACAACGCCGTGGCGGCGAGCGTGCGCAGGACGAGGCCGCGGCGGAAATCGGCGAACGCGCTCATTGGCCGGCTCCGGTCTGCAGGCGACGGCGCAATTCGGCGATCTCGGCGCGGCGCTGGTTGAGTTCGGCGCCGGTCTTGGCCTCGCGGCTGCGGGCCAGGGCCAGGTCGGCTTCGGCCGTGGCGGTCAGGGCCAGGCGCCGGGCGTCCTCGTCCTTGCCCTGCGACAGCGCGCCCTGGGCCGCGCTCAGCGCGCTGCGCGCGGCGTTGAGGTCCTGCGGCGCGTACTGGTCGGCGTCGGCATCGTCGGCGCGCATCACCGCCTGCTGCGCGGCGGACAGCTCGCCCGTGGGCGGAGGCGTGGAGGCGCAGCCGGCCAGGGCGGAAGCGAGAACTGCGGCCAGCAGCGGCAAACGAAATTGTGCGAAGCTTGCGGTCATTAGGGGAGCGCTGTGCGGAAGGGATGACGCACGGACATTGTCGTCAGGCCGGCAGCGTGCTTGCAACGGCGCGCGCCGTCAACAAGGGGTATGAATGCATGGACATCGGCTATTTCCTGAAGCTGATGACGGAAAAGAACGCGTCGGACATGTTCCTGACGACCGGCGCGCCTGTGTACATCAAGGTCGAGGGGCGTCTTTACCCGCTCGGCAACACCGGCCTGCCGCCCGGCATGGTCAAGAAGATCGCCTATTCCTTGATGGACGAAGGCCAGGTGCCGCTGTTCGAGCGTGATCTCGAACTGAACATGGCCCTCGCCCTGCCCGACGCCGGGCGTTTCCGCATCAACGTGTTCAAGCAGCGCGGCGAAGTCGGCATGGTGATCCGCGCCATCCGCAGCATCATCCCGAGCATCGAGGAGTTGCAGCTGCCGCAGGTGCTCAAGGACATCATCATGGCGCCGCGCGGGCTGGTCCTGATCGTCGGTTCGACCGGCTCGGGCAAGTCGACCACGCTGGCGTCGATGATCGACCACCGCAACACCAACACCGCCGGCCATATCCTCACCATCGAGGACCCGATCGAGTACCTGCACAAGCACAAGAAGTCGATCGTCAACCAGCGCGAGGTCGGCCTGGACACCCACGCCTTCCACAACGCGCTCAAGAACGCGATGCGCGAAGCGCCCGACGTGATCCTGATCGGCGAAATCCTCGATGCGACGACCATGGAAGCGGCGATCGCGTTCGCCGAAACCGGTCACCTGTGCCTGGCGACTCTGCACTCCAACAACGCCGACCAGACCCTGGAACGCATCCTCAACTTCTTCAACGAGTCGGCGCACAAGAACGTGCTGATGAACCTGGCCTTGAACCTCAAGGCGGTGGTGTCGCAGCGCCTGGTGGTCGGTGTCGACGGGCGGCGCCTGCCGGCGGCCGAAATCCTCATCAACACCCCGCACGTGCGCGACCTCATGCGCCGCGGGCAGGTGCACGAGATCAAGCAGGCGATGGAAGAATCGCTGGAAGACGGCATGGAGTCGTTCGACCAGTGCCTGTTCCGTCTGTACAAGGAAGGCCGGATCGAGATGGAGGAGGCGCTCAAGGCGGCCGACTCGCGCGACGGCCTGGCGCTGAAGTTCCGCCTGTCCGAGGGCGGCACCGGCGAGCACGATCCGTATGCGGATATGTATGACGCAACCGCGGCGCACTGAGGCCGGCGGTTAGGCAGTTCGATGATCGGCCGCTGATTCAGCGGCCGATTTTTTTGGGTGGTTGCGAAGCCGCTGATCGAAAGGCGTCGGGGCTGAAGCCCCTCCTACAAAAACTCACGAAGCTTGCGAGGTCTTTTGTGGGAGGGGCTTGAGCCCCGACGCTTTCCTCTCAGCCCAGGACCAACCCACAAGCGGGCTCACGCTACGTCGCCACGAACGCATAAGCGCTCAACGAAACCCTCAACCCGGCGGCCGATCCGGCTGATTCTCCGGCCGCGCCCGGTCGAACTCGGGCAGTTCCAGACAGGCCTGTTCGATCCGCAGCAAGGTCGGGAACGGTTCCAGCGGCACGCCGAAACGGCGCGCGTTGTACAACTGCGGGATCAGGCAGCAGTCGGCCAGACCGGGGCTGTCGCCTTCGCAATAAGTACCGGTGGCCGGATGATCGGCGAGCATCGCCTCGACCGCGGTGAAGCCTTCGTGGATCCAGTGCGCGATCCAGCCGTCGCGTTCGGGCTGCGGGACGTTCCAGGTGCCGTCGAGGTACTGCAGCACCCGCAGGTTGTTGAGCGGATGGATTTCGCAGGCGATGGTCTGGGCGATCGCGCGCACGCGATGGCGATCGCGCGCGGTGACCGGCAGCAGGTTCGGCCGCGGCCAGGTTTCGTCGAGGTATTCCAGGATCGCGATCGACTGGCTCAGGGTGCGCCCGCCGTGCTGCAACACCGGCACCAGCCCCTGCGGATTGAGTTCGCGGTACGCCGGCAGATGCTGCTCGCCGCCGCCGCGAACCAGGTGCACCGGCACGATCTCGTACTCGAGCCCCTTGAGGTTCAAACCGATACGCACGCGATACGAGGCGCTGGAGCGCCAATACGAATACAACCGCAATTGCTCGCTCACCCGGGCTCCACCTGGTTGTCGCTGCACCCCTGCACGGCGAACCTTACCGGTTGCGCCGCGCCGGAGTCGACCTCTCGTCCCGCGCCTGACGCCGTCAGGCGGAAGGCCGTTCCATGCGCTGTTCGATCGCGCCGAACAGGCTGCTGCCGTCGGCGTCGAGCATTTCGATGCGCACGGTGTCACCGAACTTCATGAACGGCGTCGACGGCTTGCCGTGCTCCAGCGTCTCGACCGTGCGCTTCTCGGCGAAGCACGAAGCGCCCAGCGAGGTGTCTTCGTTGGCGACCGTGCCCGAACCCACGATCGTGCCGGCCGACAGCGGCCGGGTCTTGGCCGCGTGCGCGACCAGTTGGGCGAAGTTGAACTGCATGTCGATGCCCGCTTCCGGCGCGCCGAACCACTCGCCGTTGATGTGCGTGAGCAGCGGGCGATGCACCTTGCTGTCGATCCAGGCCGGGCCGAGTTCGTCGGGCGTGACGAACACCGGGCTCAGCGCCGAACGCGGCTTGGACTGCAGGAAGCCGAAGCCCTTGGCCAGTTCGTTGGGAATCAGATTGCGCAGCGAGACGTCGTTGATCAGGCCGATGAGCTGGATGTGGCCGGCCGCGTCTTCGGCGCTGACCGCCATCGGCACGTCGTCGGTCACGATCACCACTTCGGCTTCCAGGTCGATGCCGTAGTCCTCGCTGACCACGCGGACCGGATCGCGCGGGCCGTAGAAGCCGGCGCTGACCGCCTGGTACATCAGCGGGTCGGTGTAGAAGCTTTCCGGCACTTCGGCGCCGCGCGCTCGGCGCACGCGCTCCACGTGCGGCAGGTAGGCGCTGCCGTCGACGAATTCGTAGGCGCGCGGCAAGGGCGCGGCGAGCGCGGCGAAGTCGACCTCGAAGGCATCGGCGGCGGTGCCGGCGTTGAGATCGTCCGACAGCGCGTTGAGCCGCGGCGCGGTGTTCGACCAGTCCTCCAGCGCGCGCTGCAAGGTGTCGGCGATGCCGGTCGCGCGCACGGCGCGGCTCAGGTCGCGCGAGACGACGATCAGCGTGCCGTCGCGGCCGCCTTCCTTCAGGGATCCAAGCTTCATCCAGACCTCGCTATCGATTCAGGGCGCCGCGGCGCTATGGTTTCAATTGTAACCACTCGCGGCGCCATTGGCAGCCGTGGGCTCGGGACGCCGCTTAATGAGATCGGCCGGTCCGGGAACCTGCCGTAGCCAGCGCCGGGCCCCGCCAGCGCTGCGTTTGCGGCCCCGCCACCGCTCGCTCCGGCCGCCATTTTGCCGCCTTCCGGGCCGGCCCGAAAAAAACTTTGAAATTTCTTGATGGGTCCGGCCGCCCTTCCCCGGTTTGTTGAGTAAGCGCGGCGTGGTCACGCCCGGGTTCGCCGGGACAGACCCAGCCACGGGAGGCCGGGATTGGGGATTCGGGATTTGGGATTCGGAAAAAGCAAAGCGGCAAAGCGCTTGGCGTCCCGAATCTCCAATCCCCAACCCCGGCTTCACCGAGTTGAGGGCTCGTCCCTCTGCGACCGCGTGATTTTCCCAATCATGCCTATGGAGTCCATCATGAAAACCCAAACCTCTACCCTGCTCCTGCGCGCCCTGCCGGCCGCGCTCGCCCTGTGCGTCAGCGCGGGCGTCAATGCCCAGGCTCTCACCATCGACGTGGTCAACCCGATCAAGGACGGCAAGGTCGTGTTCGAAGCGATCGGCCCGGCCCAGGTCGGCGGCGCCAAGCAAGGCCGCGTGTCGCTGCGCATGGGGATCCGCAACGACGGCGCCACGCCGTTGAAGATCACCAAGGTCGAGATCCTCAATCAGCTCGCCTCCAACTTCCTGGCGCCGGTCGAAATCGCGCCGGGCACCCAGTACGCGTTCCAGAACTGCAATTGCGACTATTCCAACCCGGACCCGAACGCGCCGGACGTGCCGGCCTCGTATCCGATCATCATCAGCGCGCCGTACCCGACCACGGTCAAGGTCGCGGTGTACGTGCAGGGCTTCTCGGCGCCGGTGATCAAGAACCTGCCGTTCACCGCCGCGACCAACGACAACGGCCCGCTGCGCTATCCGGGCAAGGCCAGCGACCTGCGCCCCAACGAAGCCTGGCAGACCTCGAGCAACCACGTCGGCGGCAGCCAGGCCTTCGGCCTGGACAACAGCGTGACCGGCTGGGACGGCGACTCGTGGGACGACAAGCGTCCCGGCGCCGATCCGACCAAGCCCGAAGGCCGCCGCGCCTACGGCCTGCCGCTGTACGCGATGGCCGACGGCATCGTCTGCGAAGGCCTCAACGACCTGCCGGAGTGGAAGAACTATCCGCGCGTGTCGAAGGAAATCGAACCCGAGCCGATCGCGCCGAGCACCGGTCAGTATTCGGCCGGCGGCAACTTCCTCAAGATCCAGGCCGGCAATGAAGTGGCGTTGTACGCGCACATGCAGCCCGGTTCGATCCCGGCCGAACTGCTGGTGCCCGGCGCGGTGGTCAAGCAGGGCCAGTACCTGGGCAAGGTCGGCTACACCGGCCAGTCCAGCGGCCCGCACGTGCACGTGCATGTCAGCCAGGAAACCTCGCCGGGCTCGTGCGAAGGCAACGCCGTGCGTCCGCGCCCGATGAGCTTCGCCCAGTTGCAGAGCCTGACCCGCGGCGAAGCCACCGCGATGGCCGGCGCCAACAACATGGACCCGACCGACTGGACCGCGCTGAGCAATCATTCCGCGCCGCATCCGTTCAGCCTGCTCTATCCGGCCAGCACGCCGTACCCGTTCGATGCCGCCGAAACCGACAACAAGACCTTCCTCGGCGTGTGGCGCGCGAGCAACGAGATCGAAATCCGGGTCAACAAGCCCAGCTGGACCGCCTTCACCCAGAAGCGCGCCGAACTGGTCGCCGACGACTTCCGTCTGGAACAGATCGACACCTACGTCGAGAACGGCGACCGCCACTTCGTCGGCGTGTACAAGCGCGGCACCGGCGCCGGCGCGCTGTACAACGCCAGCAGCTGGGCCGACTTCACCGCGGTGTGGCAGCAGCTCAGCGACGACGGTCAGCGCCTGGTCGACATGACCACCTACCTGAGCGGAACCACCCGTCACTACGTCGGGGTGTTCCGTCCCGGCACCGGCAACGCCGGCCTGTGGAGCCACACCGGTTTCTCGGCCTTCGCCGCCCAGCGCGAAACCGCCAAGGACCAGGGCCTGCGCCTGATCGACATGGAGAGCTTCGACATCGGCGACGGCCAGCGCCAGTTCATCGGCGTGTACCGCGCCGGCAGCGACGCCACCGCGTTGTGGCGCTCGACCTCGTGGGGCGGCTTCACCGCGAAGTGGGCCGAGTTGTCCGACGACGGCTACCGCCTGATCGATGTCGACACCTACGTCGATGCCGGCGTGCGCAACTACGTCGGCGTGTTCCGCGCCGGCAGCGGCGGCAAAGCGCTGGAAGCGGTCAAGGGTTGGCAGGGGTTGTATCAGTCGGCCGAGAAGTATGCGATCAAGGGATTGCGTCTGGTCGATGTGCAGGCGATCGAGTGAGGGTCGGGTTTGCGGCGCGGTTTGAGCGTCGCTGATCGACAAGTTCGACGTTAACGGGAACGCCGCCTGCGAGGGCGGCGTTCTTGTTTGGCGGTGTTTCGGTGTGCGAATGATCCGTCGCACGTGGATTTTCGTTGTCGATTGGAGTTGCGTCGTCGTTTGAGTGGCGCGGTCGCGGCTTGCGCCGCTCCTACAGGGAGGCCATGTGGCTTTCGCCTGAAGTCAGATTTCATTTCCAGCGCTGCGAGGCTTGTTGCTCGCGAGAACAAGAGGACACCCGTAGGGCGGCGTGCAGGATGCACGCCGTGCGCCACCGGGACATGGATGTCCCGTGTGGCGCATGCCCGCGCAAGCTCCGCACTCGCGGGCATTTGATTCAAAGAAAAGCGTTTTTCTTTGGTTACTTTTCTTTTGTCGCTTTAGACAAAAGAAAGTGACCCGCCGCTTTAGTGGCGGAAGCTTTTGATCCTGCTTGAAGCTTCTGCAGAAGCCATGCGCCGCAGCTAGCGCGACACCACCCGCAACCCCGGCGACCCGCGCTTGAGCGCATCCAGCCGCTGGAGCAAATCCGACTCGGCATACAACTCGCGCCGCAACGCCGGCTCGGCCAACCGTACCTGCTCCGCCGCCCCCTGCGCATCCCCGCGCGCGCGCAACACCTCGGCATACGGAATCCGCGCCTTGGCCGTCTTGACCTGCGCAGCACCCAACTGCTGCGCGCTGTCGGCCACGATCGCCGCCCACGCCCGCTCGGCCGCGGCCCAATCGCCGCGTCGCTGCGCCAGCTCGGCGCGCAGACCGGGAATGCGCGCGAGCATCAAGGCGTTGTACTCGCCGCGATCCAGATCCAGCGCGTTCAACCCCGCGGCCGCCTCATCGAGACGATCGGCGCTCAATAACCATTCGATCCGGCTTAACGCCACCATTAACCGCCCCGGATAGTCCTCGCCATAACGCGTATTCCAGACCCGCGTGGAATGCTCGATCAGCGGCTGCGCCCGCTCGCCGCGACCGGCCCGCGCCAGCAATCGGCCGAGCGCGCTTTCGATGCGCAGCACGCGCCGTTCCTCCGGGTCCAGATGCTGCCGCCGGATCGACAGCGCCAGGCTCCAGCGCCGCTCGGCCTCGGCCACATCGCCGCGCTCGTCGGCCAGCACCGCCCAGTTGTTGAGCACGCGCGCGTAATCCAGGCTGCGTTCGCCGGCGACGGTCGCCATGATCGCCAGCGCGGCGCGGTAGTGATCGTCGGCCTGGCGGAAGTCGCCGATATCCTGCGAGGTGTTGGCCAGGTCGGAATGAATATTGGCGACCATGTCGCTCTGCTCGCCGTACAGCTCGCGGGCGAGAATCAGGTTGTCGAGCAATTCGCGCCGGGTGTCGTCGACCCGTCCCTGGCCGAACAACGAGCGCGCCAGGCCGAATTGATTGAGCTGGGTGGCGACGGTGTTCGGGCCGCTCGCGCGGGTGATCGCCAACGCATCGCGGAAGGTCTGCTCGGCGCGCTTGAGTTCGCCGCGGCGCAGGTACAGCTCGGCCAGACGGCCGAGCATGCCCGCGCGCTCCTCGGGCGACTCGCGCATGGCGTGCCTGCGCCGCAGCTCCTGCGATTGCGCGAACGAGCGCTCGGCTTGTGGGTATTCGCTGTTGGCGACCTGGGCCAGACCCAGTGTGTCGTAGGCATCGGCCAGCGCACGCGGCTCACCGTCGCGCTCGCGCAGCGCCAGCGCGCGGCGTGCGATCGCGACCGCCTGGCGGCCGTACTGGCGCGTGCTCATTGAACGCGACAGTTCTTCCAGGGCTTGCGCGGCCTGGTCGGGACGCGCCACGGCCGGGTCGAGAAACTCCTTGGCCGCTTGTTCGAGCAAGGCCTCGGCGCGTTGCGGCTGACCCAGGTTGCGATACGCGCGGCCGAGCACCGCGCGCAGGCGCGCGCGGATCGCCGGGGTTTCGTCGAGCCCGCGTTCGATCCGTTCGGCCGAACTGTCGAGCACCTGACGCGCGCTGACTTCCTGATCCGGACGCGCGCCGCGCATGCGCGGGTCGGCGGCGTCGAAAGCCGATACCAGAAACTCGCTGACCTGTTCGGCCACCGCCGCCTCGCGCTGCGCATTCGCGCGTTCGGCGATGACCCGCCAGACGAAACCGCCGACGAGCAGCAACACGATCGCGCTGGCCGCGCTCTCGCGCCAATGCCGACGCAGATAACGGCCGAATCGATAACGCCAGGTCGGCGCGCGCGCCGTGACCGGACGCCAGGCCAGATGCCGATCGATATCCAGCGACAACGCCTCGACCGAGGAATAGCGTTTGCGCGGATCGAGCGCGCAGGCGCGCGCAGCGATCGCATCGAGGTCGCCGCGCAACGCGCCGCGCCAGGGACACGCCGCGCCGGCCCAGGCGCTGGACAGCGGCACTGGCGTGTCGCGCTCGCCGATGCCGCGACCGATCGCCCGGCACGCCAGCAACTCGGTCAACAACACGCCCAGCGCGAATACGTCGCTGACCACGCTGACCCGCGCGCCGCCGAGCAATTCGGGACTGGCATAGGCCGGGGTGCAGAAATCGTTGCCGCGTTCGCCGTCGCCGTGCTGCCGGTCCAGTACCTGGGCGATGCCGAAATCCAGCAACACCGGCTCGCCGTCGTCGAGCACCAGCACGTTGCCGGGCTTGAGATCGCAATGCACGATCAAGCGCTGATGCGCGCTCTGCACCGCGCCGCAGATGCGCTGGAACAGGCGCAGGCGTTCGCGCAGTCCGGGCTGGCGTTGCTCGCAGTAGTCGTCGAGCGCGCGGCCGGGCACGTACTCCATCACCAGATACGGCTCGCCGTTCGGCGTGGTGCCGCCGTCGTACAACCGCGCGATGTTGGGATGCTGCAATTCGGCCAGCAACTGCCGCTCCGCCGCCAGGCGCTGGGCGAATTCGGCCTGATTGACTCCGCTGCCGCGCAGCAGCTTGATCGCGACCTGCTGGCGGAACAGGCCGTCGGCGCGTTCGGCGATGAACACCGTGCCCATGCCGCCGCTCGCCAGCCGCTCGACCAGCATCCACGCGCCCAGGCGTTCGCCCGCGCGCAATTCGCTGTCGGGCCGGTTCGCCATCAACTCGCCCAACGGCTTGAGTGCCTGGTCGAAGCTCGCGGTCTGCGCCTGCAACAGGTCCAGGGCCTCGTCGATCAGCTCCGGATCGTCGCTGAGCCGTTGCAGTTCGTCGCGCCAACGATCGGCCGGCAGGTCGCAGACCGCATCGAACAAGGCGCGCAGTTGCTGCCAGCGTTGCGTTTGCATGGGGACTCCCGAGCGGTGGTGCGACGGCGTTGCGTGTGTTCGGTCGGGTCAGCCCAACTGCTGACTCAACCAGGCGCGGGCGAAGCGCAGGTCGCGCTCGACGGTGGGAATCGACACCTCAAGTACGCAGGCGATCTCGCGTTGCTCCATGCCGCCGAAGTACGCCATCTCCACCGCGCGCGCCGAGCGCGGGTCGCGCGCGGCCAGGCGGTCGAGCGCGTCGTGCAGCGCCAGCACGTCGAAACCGACCGTCTGCCCGCCCTGCAGATCGGCGTGCGACAAGGTCAACAGCACCGGGTTGGCGCCGCGCTTGGACGCGGCCTGCGCGCGCGCCTCGTCGACCAGCACCGAGCGCATCTTCAACGAGGCCAGCGCGTAGAAATGCGCGCGATCCTGCCAGTCGACCTCGCTGCCGATCAGCCGGATCAGCGCCTCGTGCACCAAGGACGTCGCCTGCAAGGTGCGATTGGACGAACGCGCGCCGAGCCGCGCGGCGGCCATCGCGCGCAGGGTCTCGTAGACCTGCGCGAACAGACGGTCGCGCGCGGCGACATCGCCGCCACGCCAGTCGTGCAGCAATCGAGTCAGCTCCTCGCTCATGCGCGTCCCCCGACGCCGTCGTATCGCATCGATCCCCCTGCGCGCGGATGGTAGCCGAGCCTCGTCGCCATGGCACAGGATGCGAACCGGCGAGCATCGCGGCCGCGACCGCCTGCACGGTTTGGGTGTTTGCCTGTCGCGCGTGGCGTTCGCCTCATGACAACGCGCGCACCCGGCAGTCGGCGCGGCATGAGGCCGCTTTCGCTTCCGGCCGCCATCGGCGATCCGAGCGCATCGCCCAGCCTGCAAACAACGCAAGCCCGCACCGGCGCAGGCCAGCCGGCCGATCGCGGCATCCGCGCCGGCGGCGAAGGCTGATACCGTGGCCGCACTCCACCGAATCCGACGCGATGCTGCCGTTACCGCTACCACTGCGCCCCATCCGCGACGACGATCGCGCCGCGTTGCGTGCCTGGCTGGAGCAACGCTGGGGCACGCCGATCGTCCAACTCGACGGCCGCGCGATCGACGCCGCGGTGCTGCCGGGCTTCGTCGCCGACCACGACGACGGCAGCCTCGCCGGCTTGATCGTGCTGCTCGACGAAGCCGGGCATTCGGAAATCGTGGTCCTGGACGTGCTGGCCTCGGGCATCGGCACGGGCACGCGCCTGCTTGAACTCGCCGCGATCCGCGCGCGCTCGCTGGGCCTGACCCGGCTGCTGGCGCGCACCACCAACGACAACCTCGACGCGCTGCGTTTCTATCAGCGCCGCGATTTTCGTCTGTGGCGGCTGACGCCGGGCGCGATCGACCGCGAGCGCGAGGCCGATCCGGAGATTCCCTTGCTCGGCCACCACGGCATTCCGCTGCGCGACGAGATCAGCCTGGTGCGCGAGTTGGGGTGAGCGACCCAAGCGCCGCGGCGATTGGTACGCGAGGGATGCGTACTCGCAGAGATAGAAAACTCGCCTGATCTCGCGTGTTTTCTCGCAGGCAACAAAAATTCACCTGCTGGCGGAAGCTAAGAGCAAATCCCCCTAGCCCCCTTTTTCAAAGGGGGGAACAACTTCGAACCGTCACACCCATCACCGCGCCACCACCTACCGCTTCCGCCCTTTGAAAAAGGGGGCTAGGGGGATTTGCTCTTCCCACAAGCCACCGCGCACCACGCAATCAACCGATCACGTCCGCGTGCTTTGCTTGTGAGCGACAAAAACCGGTCGGCGGGAGCTTTTCTCGTGAACAACAAAAAACCCGCCTCTCGGCGGGTTTTTTGTGAAGCCATCCGCCTTGCGGCGGTGGCGATCTTGTTTGGCAGCCCCGGATGGATTCGAACCACCGAATGCCTGAGTCAGAGTCAGGTGCCTTACCGCTTGGCGACGGGGCTATAAAACACAGTCTAACGCAAAAATTCGCGGCTGCAAAAGCAAAAACCGATGCAGCCGTCGAACGATTAGCGCTTGGAGAACTGGGTGGCGCGACGGGCTTTGTGCAGACCGACCTTCTTACGCTCGACTTCACGGGCGTCGCGGGTCATGAAACCGGCCTTGCGCAGCTCGCTCTTCAACGATTCGTCGTACTCGACCAGCGCGCGGGCGATGCCCAGGCGGATCGCACCGGCCTGGCCGGTGATGCCGCCGCCGGCGACGGTGACGTTGACGTCGAACTTGTCGGTCGACTGGGTCAGCTCGAGCGGCTGGCGCACGATCATGCGCGCCGTCTCACGGCCGAAGAACTCTTCGATCGTGCGCTGGTTGATGGTGATCTTGCCCTCGCCCTTGCGCAGGAACACGCGAGCGGTGGAGGACTTGCGGCGACCGGTGCCGTAATTCTGTTGGATAGCCATGTTCGTACCTTAGAAGTCCAGGGGCTGCGGCTGCTGCGCGGCGTGCGGGTGCTCGGAGCCCTTGTAGACCTTGAGCTTGCGGTACATGGCGCGGCCGAGGGTGTTCTTCGGCAGCATGCCCTTGACGGCGATCTCGATGACGCGCTCGGGATGACGGTCAAGTGCCTGACCCAGCGACTCGCTCTTCAGGTTGCCGACGTAACCGGTGAACCGGTAGTACATCTTGTCCTGCAGCTTCTTGCCGGTGACCACGATCTTTTCGGCGTTGATCACCACCAGGTAATCGCCGGTATCGATATGCGGGGTGTAGACGGGCTTGTGCTTGCCGCGCAGACGGCGCGCGAGTTCGGTGCACAAGCGGCCGAGCGTTTTGCCCGACGCGTCGACGATGTACCAGTCGCGCTGGACGGTCTCGTTCTTGGCGGAGAAAGTCTTCATGAAAACTCTTTTAGTGGGTGCAGATGGTCGGGCTGATTCCGCTGGACCGGCCCTCGCGAGGAGAGATTCGACCCGGGAACTTCGCCGCGCGTTGTAAAGGCGGAACGTGAAGAGGCGAGATGATAGCGGGCTTATTCAGCCGCCGCAAGTCGACCCGACCCCCATGCTAGCATTCTGAACATGCCTGCCGCGCCCCGGATTTCCGCCGATCCCACCGATCCGCTGGTGGCGCTGGCCGACCGCTGCGTCCAGTGCGGCCTGTGCCTGCCGGCCTGCCCGACCTACGGGCGCGAGCGGCTCGAGGCCGAATCGCCGCGCGGCCGGATCGCGCTGACCCGGGCCTGGGCGCTGGACACCATCGCCCCGAGCGCGATCGCCGACACCCACCTCGACCATTGCCTGGGCTGTCGCAGCTGCGAAGCGGTGTGCCCGGCGGGCGTGGAGTATGGGACCTTGCTGACCCTGGCGCGCCGGCGCCAGCGCGAGCGCCGCCCGGCGGCCTGGCGCCAGCGCCTGATCGAGGCGCTGGCGGCGCGGCCGCGCTGGCTGCGCGCAGGGCTGGGCCTGTATCGCCTGGCCTACCCCTGGCTGCCGGCGGCCTGGCGGCCGCTGCCGAGACCGCCCCGGGCGGTGGCGATGCCGCTGTCGGCCGGATCGACCGCCCCCACTTCGGACCGGGTCGGCCTGTTCGTGGGCTGCGTCGCCGATCGCTACGAAAGCCCGCTGCGCGCGGCTCTGGCGCGGCTGTGCGGCGCGCTGGGCGTGGTCCTCGACCCGGTTGCTCGGCAGACCTGCTGCGGCGCGCTGCACGCGCATTCGGGCGATGCCGCCCATGCGCAGGCACTGGCCGCGAGCAACCGCGACGCCTTCGCCGGCCACGCGACCGTGCTGACCCTGGCCAGCGGCTGCCACGACAGCCTCGATCAGGCCCTGGCCGACGGCAGCCGCGCGGTCGATGCGATCGTCTACCTCGCCGATCGCGCCGAGCGGCTGCGGTTTCGGGCTAGCGCGCAGCGCGTCGCCCTGCACCTGCCCTGCACCCAGCGCAACGTGGTCAAGTCGGTGCCGGCGCTGCGCCGGCTGCTGGCCGCGGTGCCGGGGCTGCAGGTGATCGAACTGGACAGCGGCTACGGCTGTTGCGGCGCGTCGGGTACGCAGATGTTCGCCGATCCGCAGCGCGCGGCGGAGTATCGGGCGCCGCTGATCGAGCAGTTCGAACGCAGCGGAGCGGAGCGGTTGCTCAGCGCGAATATCGGCTGCCGGCTGCATCTGGGCAACGGCACGCCACGGCGGGTGCAGCATCCGCTGGAGTTTCTGGCCGAGTGCCTGGAAGAAACGCCGCCCGCCGTGTGAACGCTGTTGCAGGAGCGGCTCAGCCCCGACGCTTTTCGATCAGGCCGGAGCGAAAAGCGTCGGGGCTGAGCCCCTCCCACAAAAGTCTTGGGGCTTCGCGGCTTTGGATTTCGGCGGCGTCGCGATCTTCATGCCGCATGGTGCGGCCACGCGGCCACGGACGATTTGTCCACCCCGCTTAACCGACTTCTACGCCGCCCGCGCCGTAGAATCGGCGGCATGAACGCTCGCACTCTCAATCCCCTGGACCGCGTGCTCAGCGAAGCCCAGCGCGCCCTCGACACGGTATTCGGCGCCCCCGGCGCCGAGCGCCCGAACCCGGCCGGCAGCACCGCCGAGCTGGTCCTGGAACCGGCCGAGAAGCGCCATTCGGCCGGGCTGATGCGGATCAACCACGTCGGCGAGGTCTGCGCCCAGGCGCTGTACTGCGGCCAGGCCGCGGTCGCCCGCGACGAGTCCACCCGCGAACACCTGCTCGAAGCCGCGCAGGAAGAGACCGACCACCTGGCCTGGTGCGCCGACCGCCTGCGCGAACTCGACAGTCGCCCCAGCCTGCTCAACCCGCTGTGGTACGCGGGCAGCTTCACCATCGGCGTGCTGGCCGGCCTGCGCGGCGACGGCTGGAACCTGGGCTTCGTGGTCGAAACCGAGCGCCAGGTCGAAGCGCATATCGACGAGCACCTGGAATCGCTGCCCGAAGGCGACCAGCGCAGCCGCGCGATCCTGCGCACGATGAAGGCCGACGAGGCCCGCCACGCCCAGAACGCCGAAGCGGCCGGCGCGCGGATTCTGCCGATGCCGGTGCCGACGATCATGGCGGCGGCGTCGAAGTTGATGAAGACGGTGGCTTATCGGGTTTGAGGGCTGGGAACCGGGAACCGGGAACCGGGAACCGGGAACCGGGAACCGGGAACCGGGAACCGGGAACCGGGAACAGCATGAGCGCAAAAGCCCGCCATTGGCGGGCTTTTGCTTTTAGAGAGCACGCCGGCGGCGGGCTGTTCCGCGCCCAGGCAGTTCCGCCCGCGGCCGGGTGTCGCGCCCAGACGTCCTCGCCATCAAGCGCCGCGGACACGCCTGCCGCGATCCGCTCCCTCTCCCGCTTGCGGGAGAGGGCTGGGGTGAGGGCCTGCGGCAGAGCGACGGGACATCGGATTAAACCGCGCCTGCGGCGCCCTCACCCCGACCCTCTCCCGCAAGCGGGAGAGGGAGACGATCGGCGCGGTAGCTGGGGGCGACCCGCGCCGCGCTGCGGCTGCATGAAATCAGTCAGGCCCGCGCCCAATCCCCTGCTGCGCCGCAGCGCCCGACCCCACGCCTGCGCCGCCCTCAGCACAACGAAAAAGGCCGGCTTGCGCCGGCCTTTTTCCTTAACCATTCAGCGGACCGTGATCGGAACCGGCTCGAACTCAAGCCAATCCCAGCGCCCGAATCCCCAATCCCGGCCTCAATCAGCCAGATTGCGCCCGTGATACAGCTCCTCGATCTCCCGACGCAGCCGCGCTTCGATCTTCATGCGCTCCTTGAACGAGAGGTTCTTGGCCTTCTCCTCGAACAGGTAGGTGTCGAGGTCGAATTCCTTCAGGTGCATCTTCGTGTGGAAGATATTTTCCTGGTAGACGTTGACGTCGAGCATCTCGTAGCGCGACTTCACGTTCTTGGCCAGGTAGTCCTGGATCGAGTTGATCTTGTGATCGATGTAGTGCTTGCGGCCCTTGATGTCGCGGGTGAAGCCACGGACGCGGTAGTCCATGATCACGATGTCCGACTCGAGGCTTTCGATCAGGTAATTCAAGGCCTTGAGCGGCGAAATCACCCCGCAGGTGGCCACGTCGATATCGGCGCGGAAGGTCGCGATGCCGCTGTCTGGGTGGGTTTCCGGGTAGGTATGGACGGTGATGTGCGACTTGTCCATGTGCGCGACCACGGCATCGGAGATGACGTCCTTGCCGGCCGCCTTCTTGTCGATCACCGGCTCTTCCGAGATCAGGATCGTCACCGACGCGCCCTGGGGGTCGTAATCCTGGCGGGCGATATTGAGGATATTCGCGCCGATGATCTCAGCCACATCCGTGAGGATCTGGGTGAGGCGGTCGGCGTTGTAAGCCTCGTCGATGTATTCGATATACCGACGGCGCTCGTCTTCGGAGGCCGCGAAGCAAACATCGTAAATATTGAACGAGAGGGCCTTGGTGAGGTTGTTGAAACCCTGCAACCGCAGGCGCGGCAACGGCTTGACCACTGTAGGAAGATTCCAGTCGGACGGCGAGGGCCGCGATTATGAGGCAAACCGCCCCGGGGGGAAACGCATGGTGTTTTTGGGCTTCGTTGGTGACAAAAGCGTGACCGTCGCTGAACTTCCATCATCGCTCTGTATCGAAGTCCGAGTTTCAACGTCAGGATTTGCTTCCACAGGCCGTATCGCCCTAAGCTCGGTCGACTGCCAAAGCCGAATCCCAATGTCCGCCAACCCGGTAGCTCCCTTGACTGCTCTGCGCCGAACCAACAGCCCGTTGCTGCCGGATGGCGCAACGATCGAACGCTTCCTGGCCCATTGCCACCGTCGTCGTTACCCGTCCCGTACGGACGTGTTCCGCCCCGGCGACCCGGCCAGCACGCTCTATTATGTCGTCTCCGGCTCGGTAAGCATCATTACCGAAGAAGAAGACGGCCGCGAATTGGTCCTGGGCTATTTCGGCCCCGGCGAGTTCGTAGGCGAACTCGGCCTATTCATCGAAAGCGACCATCGCGAAGTCATCCTGCGCACCCGCGCCACCTGCGAGCTGGCCGAAATCGGCCACGAACGCCTGTACGACCTGCTGCTGACCCGGCTGTCGCTGGACGCGCCCAAGCTGCTGTATGCGATCGGCGCACAGATTTCCCGGCGCCTGCTCGACACCAGCCGCAAGGCCGGCCGCCTGGCCTTCCTCGACGTGACCGACCGCATCGTGCGCGCCCTGCACGATCTGGCCAAGGAACCCGAGGCCATGAGCCATCCGCAGGGCACTCAGCTGCGGGTGTCGCGCCAGGAGCTTTCGCGCCTGGTCGGCTGCTCGCGTGAAATGGCCGGTCGCGTGCTCAAGAAGCTCCAGGCCGACGGCAAGCTGCACGCCCGCGGCAAGACCGTCGTCCTCTACGGGACCCGCTAAGCCCCGATGGGACGCATCGCCCCGTCCGTCCAGACCGCACCCTCGGTGCGGCTGGCGGAGTTGGGCGACGCCAGCGACGTGGCCGGTCTGCTCGGCCACCTCGGCTATCCGTGCACCCGCGACGAAGCCTTCGAGCGGATCATCACCCTGCAGGACGATGCGCGGCATTACCTGCTGCTGGCCGAAATCGACGGCCACGCCTGCGGCCTGATCGCCAGCCACACCCGCTATTCGCTGACCCACGGCTCCGATCTGACCCGGATCACCGCGCTGGTGGTCGCGCCGTCGTGCCACCGCCAGGGCATCGGCCGGCAACTGCTGCGCGAGGTCGAGCGCCGCGCGCGCCGCGACGGAGTCAGCCGGATCGAGGTCACCAGCAACGTCAGCCGCCTGGATGCGCACGAGTTCTATCGGCGCTGCGGGTATTCGGACGGGTCGCTGAAGTTCGTGAAGACGCTGGGCGACTGAGTCGCGCCTTGCCCGGGCCGCTACGCCGCGTCCCGAAGCCCCTGGTCGCAACTTGCCCGATCCCGCCACGCCGCGTCCCGAAGCCCCTGTAGGAGCGGCGCAAGCCGCGACCGCGCCAATTCGACCATTGCGAACCTCGCCGTAGAACGAGCTACGGGCGGCGCTGCGCCCGGATGAGGGTGCCTCGGCTGCCGATTGGCCGCGTCGCGGCTTGCGCCGCTCCTACAGGGGTTGCCCGGGCGAGAACGATGCGATCGGGTGGGATCGCTTCGCCGCGAATCTGCGAGGTCTTTTGTGGGAGGGGGTTCAGCCCCGACGCTTTCCGGTCCGATCGCCTAAAGCTCGCGGATCGCGGGCAGCGCCCGCTAAACCCGAGGCTCGTCGCGATCTGAGCCGAGAGCGTCGGGGCTCAAGCCCCTCCCACAAAAGACTCCGCGGCCTGCGCAAACAGGCCGATGGTCGCGCGAACGGCAACTCAGCGCGCGCCGTAGGCGCTGCCGTCTTCGGGGTATCGCTGCGCGGCGGCGCCATCGTGGCCTCGCCAGCGAGCAGCATCAGCCAGCGCCAGCGCCAGCACCGGTGCCGGTGTCGGCGCCAACGAATCTACTGCGCCGACCCCACCGCATCCCCACCCCGCCCCGGGCATCCCCAGTTGAGGATCGGTGTGCCGGCCGGCAGCACGCGCCGGAACATCTCGACCCGCTTGCGCTTGGGGTTGACCACCACCGGCTTGAGCGCGGCGTGCAGCAGCGGCAGGTCGGCGCTGCTGTCGGAATACGCGATCTCGACCGGTGCGGTGAAACCGGCTTCGCGCAGCATCGTCATCTTCATGTACGAGTGGCAGTGGCGGCGGGCGCCCAGCGCGCCCAGGCGCGGGCCGACCAGGGTGCCGACCACCGGCACGTCCTCGTGCGCGACGAAGCTCAGGATCGCGCGCGCCAGTTCCGGCGGCGCGCCGGTCGCGACCACCACCCGGTCGCCCTGCTGGCGGTGGTGATGCAGCACGTCCAGCGCGATCGGCAGCAGCCGCGCGCGGATCTGATCGGTATGCAGGCTGACGTAGCGGTCGATCATCCTGTCGAGCGCGCCGGCGCGATGCACGCCGACCGTACCGACCCAGACGAAGGCCGAAATGCCGACCCGGCGGGTCTTCAGCCACGCCACCATCGGCCCGGCCACCGGCGCGATCAGCAGCGCCAGCGCCATCCGCCACCACGAGCGCTTGATCAGCCAGGCGAACAGATGGCTGCCCGAATCGCCGTCGTACAAGGTGTGGTCGAAGTCGAACACGATCAGCGGCGCATCGGCGCGCACCGCGCGAAAACGCGGCGCGGCGACCTCGGCCGGGCGTACCTCGCTCACGCCGCGAACAGGCGCTGCAGCGCCGCGCCTGGGTCGCGTTCGCGCATGAAGCTCTCGCCAACGAGGAAGGTTTCGATCCCGGCCCCGCGCATGCGCGCGACGTCGCCGGCCGTGGCGATGCCGCTCTCGGTCACCAGGGTGCGGTCGCGCGGCACCGCTTCGCGCAGCGCGATCGAGGTGTCCAGCGACACTTCGAACGTGCGCAGATTGCGGTTGTTGACCCCGATCAGCTCGCAGTCGGTCTGCAGCGCGCGTTCGAGTTCGTCGATGTCGTGGACCTCGACCAGCACGTCCATGCCCAGCTCCATCGCCAGCCCGGCCATCTCGATCATCGCGCCGTCTTCCAGCGCGGCGACGATCAGCAAGATCGCGTCGGCGCCGATCGTGCGCGCCTCGTAGATCTGGTACGGGTCGATGGTGAAATCCTTGCGCAGCACCGGCAGCGAGCAGGCCTCGCGCGCTTCGGCCAGGTAGGCGTTGCTGCCCTGGAAGAAATCCACGTCGGTCAGCACCGACAGGCAGGCCGCGCCGCCGGCCTGGTAGCTGCGCGCGATCTCGCCGGGCTTGAAGTCGGCGCGGATCAGGCCCTTGGACGGGCTGGCTTTCTTGACCTCGGCGATCACCGCCGCCTCGCCGGCGGCGTGCTTGCGCTTGATCGCATCGACGAAACCGCGCGCGCGCGGCTGCGAGGCGGCGCGCGCGCGCAGGTCGGCCAGGGAGCGCACGCGGCTGCGTTGTTCGATTTCCTCGACCTTGCGGGCCAGGATCGTGCGCAAGACATCCGTCATCGGTTACTCCACTTCGCGGGTCGGTTCGCCTGCGAGGGGCAGGCCGGGGCGCCATTGTCCCAGTTGCAGCCGATCGAGCAAGGCGACGACGGCGTCGCGGGCGTCGGAATTGTGAATCGGCATCACCAGCACATCGCCGGGGGCGGCCCATTCCAGCAATTGCGCGGCCGCGCGGACCTCGTCCAGGCAGACCTGGATCGCCGCTTCGGGCACGCCGCGTTCGAGCAGCTCGCCGCGCAGGATCGCCGCGACCTCGCCCGGCGCGCGCCCGCGCAGGAAGCTTTCGATGTCCTTGAGCACGACCCGATCCGGCCGGAACGAGGCCGCGACCGCGGCCAGCGCGCGGATGTCGGCGTCTTCGCGGTTGCCGGCCTGGCCCAGCACCAGGCCCAGCCGGCCGTGGCCGCGCGCGGCGACCTCGAGCAGGCCGCGCAGGCCGTCGGGGTTGTGGGCGTAGTCCAGGTAGACCTCGCTGTCGCCCAGGCGCCAGCGCTGCAGGCGGCCGGGGTTGTCGCCGGGGTGGGATCCGAAACTGGCCAGGACTTCGGCGATCTGTGCCGGAGCGACGCCCAGGCCGACCGCGGCCAGGGCCGCGCCGGCCAGATTGGCGACGTTGTAGCGGGCGCGGCCGGCGAAGCTCAGCGGCATGTCCGCGACCGCGCCGAGGTCGTGGCGCTGACCGGCGTAATCCAGTTGCAGACGGCCGGCGTCGTCGACGCCGCAGGTCGCGCCGCCGTCGGCGCGGTGCATCGCCAGCAGCGGATGGCTGTCGTCCAGCGCGAACCAGCCGATCCGCCGCGTCAGCGACGGGCCTTGCCGGGCCAACAGCGCGTCGTCGGCGTTGAGCACCAGCAGGCCGTCGTCGCCCAGGGCGCGGGCGACGGTCAGCTTGACCTGGGCCAGGTCTTCGAGCGAATGGATGCCGTATTCGCCGAAATGATCCGGGCTGATGTTGGTGACCAGGGCGACGCGCGCGTCGCGCGGGGTGACGCCGCGGCGCAGGATGCCGCCGCGCGCGGTTTCCAGGATCGCCGCCTGCACGCTCGGCTGACGCAGCAAGGTGCGCGCGCCGACCGGTCCGGAGTAATCGCCGCTGTCGACCCGCTCGCTATCGACGAACAGGCCGTCGGTGCTGCTGTAGGCGGTCGACCAGCCGTGCCGCCGCGCCATCGCCGCGAGCAGGCGCACGCTGGTGGTCTTGCCGTTGGAACCGGTGACGACCGCGGTCGGGATCGCGTGCAGCTGCGGCCACGGCACTTCCGATGGCGGCGGCAGCGCGTCGATCGGCCAGACCCGGCTGCCGACGCCTTCGCCGATCGACAATGCCTCGTCGTCGCTGTGCGCCGGCAAGCCATGCGCGCGCGCTTGTTCGAGCAATTCGATCAAGGCCGGATTCGCCTCGGCGCCGGCCAGCGCGCGCAATGTGCCGAGCGCGCTGGCGCGATCCCAGTACGCGGCGTGGCCGGGCGCGTGCGGCGGCAACACGTCCTGGGCGATCGGCCCGGCCGCGGCGGTCCAGGCCCATTCGGCGACTTCGGTCGCGGCGTACAGCTGGTCGATCGGCGCGACGAACGCCAGCGAAGCGCCGCTGGCATGCACGCGCACCACGATCGGGCCTTCCGGCCAATCCAGCCCATCGCGCAGGTCGGCGATGTTGCGCCGCCACGCCGCCAGCGCGTCTGCGTCCAGGCGCGCGTCGCCGCGCGTCTCCAGCGCGGCGCCGGGGCCGTCGAAGTACAGGTTGCTGCCGGTCAGCCGGCGCGAGTCTTCGAACGCGAACGCGTACTCGGGCGCCGGTTGCGAAGCCGCGATGGTTGGCTCGGATGCCGCCTGCTCGGGCGCCTCTTGCTCAGGTATGGACACGTGCTCAGTCGCTCTCTTCGCGTTCGAAGCGCAAGCCGCGCTCGTCGCGCACCACGCCTTCCATCGCCGCGAACGCGGCTTCGTCCAGCGCCGGTTCCAGCGGCGGCAGTTCGGCGCGCTGCGCCACCGCGGCGACCACGCCCTCGGGCTGGAAGTGGATGATCTGCTTCCACGAGCGCGCCAGCGCGTCGGCGAACACCAGCACCAGATCGCCGGCCTGGCCCATGCGCAGCGCGGCGTCGACCGCCTGCTGCTCGTCGGGAATGATCGAGACCGACGCTTCGGCCACGCCGAGCGCCAGCAGCTTCTTGGCGATGATCCGCGGCACTTCGTCGCCGTCGCGGCCGCGCAGCGAATCGTCGCGGCGGCAGATGTAGTGATCGAACCGGCCGGCGACCGCTTCGGCGATCGCATGCAGGTCTTCGTCGCGGCGATCGCCGGGGCCGGCCAGGACCACGATGCGGCGGCCCGGCACGTCCAGGCGCTGGGCCAGGTCCGACATCACGCTGACCGCGTGGGCATTGTGGCCGTAGTCCATCACCACCTTGAACGGATGTTCGTTGTAGACGTTCATCCGGCCCGGGGCCTGGAAGAAGGTCGTGTCGAACGTGCGCAGGCCGTGGCGGATCGCGTCGAGCTTGATCCCCAGCGAGAACGCCATCGCCGCGGCGACCATCGCGTTCTGCACGTTGTGCAGCGCGCGGCCTTCCATCGTCGCCGGGATCAGATGCGTCCACAGCAACGGGATGTGGCTGCCCTTGTCGTAGAGCGTGATCATGTGGCCGTTGATGCCGGCCTCCAGCGCGCAGGCGCGGCCGCCAGCGCGGATGTGCTCGCGCACCAGCGCGTGCGAGGGGTTCATGGTGACGTAGCAGATCACCTTGGCGTCGGTGTAGGCCGACATCTTCAACACGTGCGGATCGTCGGCGTTGAGCACCGCGCAATCGGTGGCCACTTCGACCACCACCCGCTTGATCTCGGCGAGCTGTTCGAGCGTGTCGATGCCCTTGAGGCCGAGGTGATCGGACTGGATGTTGAGCACCGCGCCGACGTTGACCTCGGACACGCCCATGCCGGCGCGCAGCAGGCCGCCGCGCGCGGTTTCCAGCACCGCCATGTCGACGTGCGGGTCCGACAGCACCATGCGCGCGGACACCGGGCCGGTCATATCGCCTTCGACCGTGCGCTGGCCGTCGATGTAGACGCCGTCGGTGGTGGTCAGGCCCGGGGTGTAGCCGCCCATCTTGGTGATGTGGGCGAGCATGCGCGCGGTGGTGGTCTTGCCGTTGGTGCCGGTGATCGCGGCGATCGGCACGCGCGTGGGCGCGCCCGGCGCGAACAGCATGTCGATGACCGGACCGGCGGCATCGCGCGGCGTGCCTTCGCTCGGCGCGACGTGCATGCGGAAGCCGGGCGCGGCGTTGATCTCGCAGATGCCGCCGCCGATGTTCTTGTAGCTCTCAGCGATGTTGGGCGAGATGAAATCCACGCCGCCCACGTCCAGGCCGATCGCGAGCACCGCGCGCACCGCCATGTCGCGGTTGTCGGGATGGATGATGTCGGTGACGTCGGTCGCGGTGCCGCCGGTGGACAGGTTGGCGGTGGAACGCAGGTAGACGATTTCGCCGGGCTTGGGGATCGACGCGGCGGTGTAGCCGACCCGCTCCATCATCAATTCGGCCTGCGAATCCAGCTCCAGGCGCGTGAGCACCTTCTCGTGACCGACGCCGCGGCGCGGGTCCTGGTTCACCAGTTCGACCAGTTCGGCGATGCTGCGCAGGCCGTCGCCGACCACGTGGCCGGGCGTGCGCTTGGTGGCGGCGATCAGTTCGCCGTTGATCACCAGCAGGCGATGGTCGTCGCCGCCGACGAAGGTCTCGACGATCACCGAGCGCGAATGCTCGCGCGCGGCCTCGAAACCGGCGCGCACGTCTTCGTCGCTGGAAATGTCGATGGTGATGCCGCGGCCGTGGTTGCCGTTGTACGGCTTGGTCACGACCGAGCCGCCGAGCTTCTTCGCCGCGCGGATCGCGCCGCTGGAATCGCTGACCAACTCCTGCCGCGGCACCGGCAACCCGAGCGAGGCCAGAATCTTGTTGGTCTCCTCCTTGTCGCTGGCCAGTTCCACCGCGATATGCGAAGTCCGCCCCGTCACCGTGGCCTGAATCCGCTGCTGATATTTGCCATGGCCGAACTGGATCAACGACTGGGTGTTGAGCCGCAGCCACGGAATATTGCGCTCCTCGGCCGCCCGCACCAGCGAAGCGGTCGACGGCCCGAGCGCGCGGCGCTGGGCGTAGCGGATGAAGCCGTCGCGCGCGCTTTCCCATTCGAAATCCGCCGGCACGCTGCCGGCCGGGCGGATCTCCTCGGGCAGCAGCGAACACAGCAGCTTGATGCCGAGTTCGCCCGCGGCGATGCCTTCCTCGCGCTGCGCGTATTCGTACACCACCGAGTACACGCCGGGGCGGTCGTCGCTGACGCTGCGGGTCTTGCCGAAGGTGACGTTCTCGCCGGCGACGTTCTGCAATTCGATCGCGACGTGTTCGAGCACGTGGCCGAGCCAGGTGCCTTCGTCCTCGCGCATGCGGCGGACGAAACCGCCGGGTTCGCGGTAGGAGCAGCCGTGTTCGGCCAATCCGGGCAGCGCTTCGACCAGCCCGTCGATGAAGGCCGGTCCGAGACGCGCGGTCGGCCAGGCTTCCAGTGCCTGCAGGTCCAACTCCAGGCGTATGACCGGAAAGTGCGCATACAACGAAGGGCCGACATAAACGGAGCGATCGAGAATGCGCATGCAGAACCTCAGTTCATGGTGATTTGGGTCGAGTGGGTTTAAGTCGCGGGAATTGAATGGGACGGATTGGGGCGGAACAGATTTAGCGGGACGGATGTAAGCGCAACGTATCGAAGACGGCCAGGCTCAAGCGGCACGCACTCATTCACGCCGATGGCGTCATCCCGACTTGGACACCGCCAGCGAACCCGCCGATGCCTTGCGGGTATTGAGATTGAACGTAGCGCCTTTGGTCAGGATGTGCACGCCCAGGCCGAGCAGGCAGACCGGTTCGTCCTCGCCGACCATGTGCATGGACGAGAACTGCAGGCCGTCGGCGTCGACCACGGTGACCGAGCCGCTGCCTTCGACCTCGATGGTGTTGTCCGGGCTGATGAAGGCCGCGGTGTCCTCGTCCAGGCCGATGCCGATCGCGAACGGGTTGTAGGCCAGCGCCGCGACCAGGCGGCCGAGGCGGTCGCGCTGGCGGAAGTGCTGGTCGATCACCACCCGGTTGGTCAGGCCCAGGCCCGGCGCCAGCCGCACGCTGTCGGCGCGCGGCGAGGAGCCCTCGGTGCCGAACGCGATCATGTGCTCGCTGAGGATGCTCGCGCCCGCGCTGGTGCCGCCGACGGCCACGCCGCGCGCGTTCTGCGCGCGGATCGCCTGCGCAATCGGCGTGCCACCGAGCATGGTGGAGATGCGCAATTGGTTGCCGCCGGTGAAGAAAATGCCGCTGGCCTGTTCGATCCGCTGGATCCGGTTGGGCTCGAAACAATCGCGGCGGGTATCGAAATCCATCGACTCGACCCGGCTGGCGCCGAGGTCGGAGAACAGTTTTTCGTAGCGATCGCCGGTGTCGGGCATGCGGCTGGCGGTGGGAATCACCACGATGTCGGCGCCGTCGCCGCCGCACAGATCCAGGAACCGCTGCAGAATCTTCGCTCCGTGTTCCTTGTCTTCCGCCCCACCTATCGGAACGATCCAGCCCCGCTCTTCACCGTCGGGGATTCTGCTTGGCGACATCCGTACGTACTCACTCTTGGTCGGGCTGGCTGCGCGCGAGGCGCAGCGAAAGCGGCTGGCCGCCGCGTATTGGCGGCGGCGATCGGGAATTCAGCGGTGGGCCGGGCCTATGCGACCGGGAGCGGTCGCGAACGGATCGGGTATCAGGTCTCAAAATTACCACGCCGCAGCACCGCGCCGTCGCGCAGATGCGCGCGGCCGGCGATGAACACATCATGCGCGGCGCCGTTTTCGTCCAGCGCGACCAGGTCGGCGTCGGCGCCGGCGGCGATCACGCCCTTGCCGGGTAGGCGCAGCAGACGGGCCGGATTGAGGGTGAAGGCCGGCAGCGCGCGTTCGAGTTCGACCCCGCGCGCCAACACCGCGTTCAGGCATTCGAGCAGGGCGCCCGATTCGCCCACGCCCATGCCGCACATTCGCCCGTGCTCGTCGAAACAGGCCAGGCAGCCGCCGGCATCGGAACTGACGCTGACCCGCTCGGCCGGCGCGCCGCTGTCGAGGTACTGGATCAGCGCATCCTGCGCGGTCCAGGCGTCCTCGCCTTCTTCGACCGGGAACGCGGTCAGGTCGATGTGGCAACCGCGCCGCGCCAGGTCCAGGGCTTCGGCGAACAAGGCCTTGCGCCGGTTGACGTGGGTCGGGTTGAACACCCGCGCCGGCAGTTCGCTGGTATCGAGCGCCTGGCGCACCAGTTCCAGCCCGCGCGGGCCGTCGCCCAGGTGCAGGTGGACGATGCCGGCCTTGCCGGTCATCAGCCCGGCGACATGCGCCTCGGACGCGAGCTTCAACAGTTCGTCCAGGGTCGGCTGGCTGGAGCGGTGGTCGCTGATCGCGACCTCGCCCACGCCGATCAGCGGCTCGATGAACACCACATCGCCGCGCACGCTGCCGGTCAGGGTGGTGGGCGGCAGGTGGTAGCCGCCGCAATACCCCCAGGCGTTGAGGCCTTCTTCGCGCAGGCCGTAGATATTGGCGACCAGCTCGCGGGTGCCACGCGCGAGGTCGTCGGTGCCGAGCAGACCGACCACGCTGGTCACGCCGGCGCGGGTGTAGCGCGACAGCATCGGCGCCGGCACGCGGGTGCGGAAACCGGCTTCGCCGCCGCCGCCGGTGACGTGGACATGGCCGTCGATCAGGCCCGGGATCAGCCGCCGGCCCTGCAGGTCGAGGGTCTCGACCGGCAGCGAGGCCGGCAGCTGCGGCGGGTCGATGCCCATCCACAGGATCTTGCCGCCGCCGAGCAGCAGATTCTGCCGGCCCAGCGCCTGCGGCGCGTAGACATCGGCGTTGAGGATCAGGCGCAGCGCGGGTTCGTCGGTCGGGGCTGCGGACATCGTCGGATCACTCATGGCGGCCACTGGGCTGGGCATCGCTGGATTGTGCCGTGTCGGCGCGAGCCGCGTCGCGGCTCCAGCCGTAGGCGCGTTCGACCCGGGCGACGCGCAATTCGAACTGCGCGTACCACTCCTTGCGGCCGCGCTCGCGGATCGCGGTGTGTTCCAGGTTGCGCTTCCAGGCCAGGATCGAGGCTTCGTCGGCCCAGTAGCTCACGGTAATGCCGAAGCCGTCGCTGCCGCGGGTCGACTCCACGCCGAGGTAACCGGGCTGCTGCGCGGCCAGTTCGACCATGCGATCGGCGGCTTCGTAGTAGGCGGCGTCGCCTTCGTCGGTGCGCTGGGAGCTGAAGATCACCGCGTAGTACGGGGGCTTGGGGAGGGTGGCGAAGCTGGCTGGCATGGCTGGCATGGCTGGCTCGGGGTTTGGGGTCGGGTAGAGCGAAAGACTTAAGAGCTAAAAGCAAATCCCCCCTGCCCCCCTTTTACAAAGGGGGGAACAGCACGGGTCTAGGGAACATCCGTGCAGCGTGGCGTGAACAGACTTGGCGCATCGCATCGAGTCGAGCCGAATCGCAAGCTCACAGACATCGCTTTGAATCGCACACACAACAAGCGACACCCACCGATCGCCTCGCCGGCATTCCCCCCCTTTGAAAAAGGGGGGCTAGGGGGGATTTGCTTTTCCTCCCAGCCGCGACGCAACCACAATCACCCCGCCGCCAACCGCCGCGTCAGCGCAACGAATTCATCGAGCTTCGCCCGCGCCGCGCCCGAGGCCAACGCCGCGCGCGCACGCTCGATGCCCTCGGCGATGCTCTCGACCACGCCCGCCGCATACAGCGCCGCGCCCGAATTCAAGGCCACGATCTCACGCGGCAAGCCTTCGCGATTTTCCAGCGCCTGCAGCAACAGCACCTTCGATTCATCGGCGTCGTTGACCCGCAGATTGCGGCTGGCCGCCATCGCGATGCCGAAATCCTCCGGATGCACTTCGTACTCGCGCACCACGCCGTCGCGCAATTCGCCGACCAGCGAACCGGCGCCGAGCGAGAGCTCGTCCATGCCGTCGCGGCCCCACACCACCAGCGCACGCTGCGCGCCGAGCTCCTGCAGCACGCGCACCTGGATGCCGACCAGATCGGGATGGAACACGCCCATCAGGATGCTCGGCGCATCGGCCGGATTGGTCAGCGGGCCGAGGATGTTGAACAAGGTGCGCACGCCCATCTCGCGCCGCACCGGCGCGACCACCTTCATCGCCGGGTGATGCACCGGCGCGAACATGAAACCGATCCCGGCCTGCTCGATGCACTGGCCGACCTGCTCGGGTTGCAGCTCGATCGCCGCGCCCAGCGCTTCGAGCACGTCGGCGCTGCCGGACTTCGACGACACGCTGCGGTTGCCGTGCTTGGCGACCTTGGCCCCGGCCGCAGCGACCACGAACATGCTCGCGGTGGAAATATTGAAGGTATGCGCGCCGTCGCCGCCGGTGCCGACGATGTCGACCAGATGGGTGCGATCGGCGACCTGCACCGGCCGCGCGAATTCGCGCAGCACCGTCGCCGCGCCCGCGATCTCGCCGATGGTTTCCTTCTTGACCCGCAAGCCGGTGAGGATCGCCGCGGTCATGGTCGGCGACACTTCGCCGCGCATGATCGTGCGCATCAACTCGACCATTTCGTCGTGGAAGATTTCGCGGTGCTCGATGGTGCGTTGCAGGGCTTCTTGAGGGGTCATGGGCATGCGGTCGCCTGCGGCTGTGGATCGGGAATCGGGAATCGGGAATCGAGAATCGAGAATCGAGAATCGAGAATCGAAGAGGCTTTTCGAATCGACGCTTGCTGCGCAATCGCGTTCGATCCGGCTATCGCCCGCTTCAGCGCTGCAGGAAATTGCGCAGCAACGCATGCCCGTGCTCGGTCTTGATCGACTCGGGATGGAACTGCACGCCTTCGACCGGATGCTCGCGATGGCGCAGTCCCATGATCTCCTCGAAACGGCCGTCCTCGTACTCGGTCCAGGCGGTGATCTCCAGGCTCTCGGGCAGGCTGTCGCGCGACACCACCAGCGAGTGATAGCGCGTGGCCTCGTAGGCGTCGGGCAAACCGGCGAACACGCCGCGGCCTTCGTGGCGGATGTGCGAAGTCTTGCCGTGCATGATGTGCTTGGCGCGGATCACCTCGCCGCCGTAGGCCTGGCCCAGGCTCTGATGGCCGAGGCAGACGCCGAAGATCGGCGTGTTCGGCCCGAGCCGGCGGATCACTTCGAGCGATACGCCGGCGTTGTCGGGCGTGCTCGGGCCGGGCGAAATCACGATGCGTTCGGGCGCGAGTCGTTCGATCTCGTCCACCGACAACTCGTCGTTGCGGATCACCTTCACTTGCGCGCCCAACGACTGCAGGTACTGCACGATGTTGTAGGTAAAGCTGTCGTAGTTGTCGATCATCAAAACGGACATGACGCGCCTCGAATGCGGGTGGTGCGTGGAGTGCCTGGACGACACACGTCGCCGGGGGACGACCGTGAGGCCGGTCCCGGCATCGTGCCTGCGAAGGATTGCGCCGATTGCGACGCCGCCGCGGCGCGGCGAACCGGCCCCTGCCCTCGCCTGCCGGACGCGGCCGCCAGCCCGCCATTATCGCGATTGCGAACGGGCCGGGGCAGTGACTGGGGACGGGAATCGCCGGGTCCGGCCGCCAGGGCCGAATCGGATGAGATGAGATCGGACGGCGTCGGATCGGGTGAAACCCGGTCCGGCCGGAGCAGCGTGGTTGCGATCGGATCGGGCGCTGCCGCGACGGGGACGCGCCGGCGGCGCTCAGCGGCCGCAGGGGTGGAACGATTGGGCGGGGTCACGCAGGCATTCCTCGAAAGACGACGGCACGGGGACGGAGGCGGCACGCCACCATCGCCAGCCCTGGCCGGCCTTCGGGGAATTGTGCGGAATCGCGCGGAGCTTCATGGGCCTACTGTAACGGCTGGATCGGGGTTTGTGCGACCGCGGGCGGTTACCCGTCATCGCCTCAACGACCGGCGCCGTCCCGTATCCGACTGTAGGAGCGGCGCAAGCTGCGACCACGCCAATTCAATTACGGCGCAAGGCCCGCCGTGGCGCAGTAGTTGCATTGGCGCGGTCGCGGCTCGCGCCGCTCCTACAGTCGCAATCCCAGGCCCGGACGGACTCAATCCTCCACCGCCCCCAACGTCACCCGCACCCGCAGCCCCGGATGGTTGTCGAGCAAGGCGATATGCCCGCCATGACGATGCAGGATCGCCCGCACCAGGCTCATGCCCAGGCCGGTGCCGGGCGAACCGCGATGGGTCTCCAGGCGCTGGAAGCGATCGAACACCCGCGCCCGGTCCTCGGCCGGAATGCCCGGGCCGCGATCGTCGATCTGCAGCACGATCGCCTGCCGCTCGCGCTGCAGGCCCAGCCGCACCTCGGTGTCGGCCGGCGCGTACTTGACCGCGTTGTCGAGCAGATTGACCAGCATCTGGAACAACTGGTCGGCATCGCCGCGCACCCGCGCGCCGCCCGGCGAAGGCAGCTCGGTGGTCAGGGCGATGCCGCGTTCGGCGGCGATCGGCGTGTACAACTCGGCCGCATCGCGGACCAGGTCGGCCAGGTCGAGTTCGGGTTCGTCGTGCACCGGCGGCTGCGCCTCGATCCGCGCCAGGCGCAGCAGCGCGCCGAACGAATGCAGCAGTTGATCGGTCTCGCCGATCGCCGCGTCCAGACGCGCGGCGGCGTCGGCGTCCTGTTCGCGCTGACGCGCCTCCTCCAGGCGATTGCGCAGCCGGGTCAGCGGCGTGCGCAGGTCGTGGGCGATGTGGTCGGTGGCGTGACGCACACCGCCGAGCAATTCCTCGATCCGGTCGAGCATGGCGTTGAAGCGTCGCGCGAGCCGGTCGAAGGCATCGTCGCTGCCGTCCAGGCGCGCGCGCAGGTCCAGCTCGCCGCCGCCGACGCGCTCGGCGGTGTTGTCCAGATGCCGCAGCCGGCGCGAGACCCAGCGCGAGGTCATCCAGCCGATCAACGCGCCCAGGCTGGCCGCGACCAGCAGCGCCGCCAACGCCGTGCGCAGCATCAAGCCCAGGAAGCGGTCCTGGCTGCGGGTGCGGGTGCCGGTCAACAAGGTGGTGCCGTCGGGCAGGCGCAGCAGTTGCGCGACCACGCGCAGATCGCCGTCGCCGCTGTGTTCGGTGAACTCGATCCAATGCGCGCCGCGACGATGGTTTGGCACCGGCGTGTTGCCGGCGACCACGCGGCCGTCGGGCGCGGTCAGCGCGTAGACCGCATCGGGATCGTCGTCGGAGGCGATGCGGTCGCGCAGCTCGGCCAGCAATGCCGCGCCGCCGTCGTCCTGGTACATCTCGACCAGTCCGGCCGCGTCGACCTTGACCAGTTCGCGCGCGTCCTGGATCAGCATCGCCGACACCGCGTAATGCACGCCGATGCCGAGCAACACGAACGCGAACAGGAACGACGCGGTAACCGCCAGGGCCAGGCGCGCGCTGGTCGAGCGCGGCATCAGGCGCATGCGCGGCGCTCGCCTGCGGTGATGCGCGGGCGGCTCATGCGCCCAACCGGTAACCGGCGCCGCGCACGGTGTGCAGCAACGGCCGCGGATAGCCCTGGTCGATCTTCTGCCGCAGGCGGCTGATGTGCACGTCGATGACGTTGGTCTGCGGGTCGAAGTGATAGTCCCAGACCGCTTCGAGCAACATGGTCCGGGTGACCACGCGTTCGGCCTGGCGCATCAGGTATTCGAGCAGGCGGAACTCGCGCGGCTGCAGCTCGATGCGCTTGTCGCCGCGGCGCGCTTCGCGGCTGAGCAAGTCGAGTTCGAGATCTGCCACGCGCAGGCGGGTCGGTTCGCTGCCGCCGGCGCTGCCGCGGCGCAGGATGCTGTCCAGGCGCGCGCTCAGTTCGGCGTAGGCGAACGGCTTGACCAGGTAATCGTCGGCGCCGGCGCGCAGGCCTTCGACCCGGTGGTCGACTTCGCCCAGCGCGGTCAGCAGCAGCACCGGCGTGCGGTTGCCGGCGCCGCGCAAGGTCTGCAGCAGCACCAGGCCGTCGAGCGCGGGCAGCATGCGGTCGAGCACGATCGCATCGAAGCTTTCGGTGGTGGCCAGGAACAAGCCGTCGCGGCCGTTGTCGGCGTGATCGACGGTATGGCCGTCTTCGCGCAGGCCCTTGGCGATGAAGCTGGCGGTGTGGGGATCGTCTTCGACGAGCAGGACGCGCATGCCGACTCCGCGATCGCGACGGTGCATGAAGGAAAGGACGCCGACAGGATACCGCGCTGGCCGGGAACCACGGCGATGGCCGGCGCCGGGCCGCGGCGGTCGTCGCGCCGGGGAAAAATCGCCCGCCGGACGGACCGGCGGGGCAAGCCGAACACACTAGCGAAAGCGGAACACGGGATCACACGATCGTTCGACCGTCGTCGCGGTCGCTTCAATAAAGGACACCCCGCCGGCTCGCGCCGGCGGGGTGTCGGGGACCCACGCCGACGATGCGTGGGGCTCGGGGGAGCAGGCTCGCGAAGGATCAGTTCGAGGCAGGCGCCGCCGCTTCGGCGGCCGGCGCGGCCTTGGCCGACTTCTTGGCCTTGTGATGCTTGTGCTTGACGGTCTTGGCGGCCGGCGCGGCGGTACCGGCGGTGGTCGCCGGCGCGGCGGCGAACGCGGAACCGGCGAACGCGGTCAGGGCGACGGCAATCAGGGCGTTGCGAACGTTCATGTGAGGCTCCAGGGGATTCGAGGGGGTGGGAGGTTTGGCCGGTGGGGTGGGCCCCATCGCGAAGCCAGATTGCGCCCCGGGCCTTCGCCTCGAGCTTTCCGCTGGATGAACTATTTTTAATGTGGCGCGGCGATTGCGTCCGGGCGATCGCCGCGACTTCGGACCGACGTCACATCTTGATTGGCGCGGTCGCGGCTTGCGCCGCTCCTATAGTCGTCACCCCGACATCCGTCGCGACTCACGGCAGCCTCCTGTAGGAGCTGCGCAAGCTGCGACCGCGAATTGCCGATAACCGGCGCAACACGACGTGAGCGACTATCGTGATGTCTAACCAACGTCGTAGTCGCAATGGCGCGGTCGCGGCTTGCGCCGCTCCTACAGTCGCCACCCGAAACTCGTCGCAACTCACGGCAACCCCCTGTAGGAGTTGCGCAAGCTGCGACCGCGAATTGTCGATAACCGGCGCAACACGACGCGAGCGACCATTGCCACGTTCAACCAACGCCGTAATCGCAATGGCGCGGTCGCGGCTTGCGCCGCTCCTACAGTCGCCACCCGAAACTCGTCGCAACTCACGGCAGCCTGCTGTAGGAGCTGCGTGAGCTGCGACCACGAATTGCCGATGACCGGCGCAACACGACGTGAGCGACCATCGTGATGCCTGACCAACGTCGTAGTCGCAATGGCGCGATCGCGGCTCACGCCGCTCCTACAGTCGCCATTCCGACAGGCATCGCAACTCACGACGGTGCAAACGCCGCCGTCGCCTAACGCGCTTAAAGCCCGCGCGCCGCCTCGGCCACCGCCCGGAACAAAGCGCGACCCTTGCTCATCGTCTCTTCCCACTCCTTCTGCGGATCGGAGTCGTAGACGATGCCGGCGCCGGCCTGCACGTGCAGGCGGCCGTCCTGGATCACGGCGGTGCGGATCGCGATCGCGGTGTCGGCGTCGCCATGCCAGCCGATGTAGCCGACCGCGCCGGAATACACGTTGCGCTTGACCGGTTCGAATTCGCGGATGACTTCCAGCGCGCGGATCTTCGGCGCGCCGCTGACGGTGCCGGCCGGAAACGTCGCGCGCAGCACGTCGGCGTAGCTCATGTCCGGCTTCAGCTGACCGGTGACTTCGCTGACGATGTGCATCACGTGGCTGTAGCGCTCGATGCCGAACTGCTCGCCGACTTCGACCGTGCCCGGCAACGACACCCGGCCGACGTCGTTGCGGCCCAGGTCGATCAGCATCAGGTGCTCGGCGCGCTCCTTCGGATCGGCCAGCAATTCGATTTCCAGCGCGTTGTCTTCTTCCACCGTCTTGCCGCGCGGACGGGTGCCGGCGATCGGACGCACGGTGACTTCGCCGTCCTGCAGGCGCACCAGGATTTCAGGCGACGAACCGACCACCTGGGTGCCGCCGACATCGAGGAAATACATGTACGGCGACGGGTTCAACGCGCGCAGCGCGCGATACACGTCGACCGGGCGCGCCTTGAACGGCACGCTGAGCCGCTGCGACAGCACCACCTGGAAAATATCGCCGGCGCGGATCAGTTCCTTGGCCTTCTCGACCGCGTCGATGAAGCCTTCGCGGGTGAAACCGGAAACGAAATCGCCTTCGTCCAGACCGGCCGGGTCGAGCGTTTCCGGATAGCCCGCGCCGCCGATGCGCAGCCGATGGACCAGCTGATCGAGCCGGCGATTGGCGCGTGCGAACGCCTGCGGCTCGCGCGGGTCGGCATGCACGATCAGGTACAGCCGGCCCTTGAGGTTGTCGAACACCGCCAGTTCTTCGCTCTGCATCAGCAGGATGTCGGGCGTGCCCAGTTCGTCGGGCTTGTAGCTGCCGTCGGGCTGCGGACCGGCCAGGCGCGGCTCGATGTACTGGATGCATTCGAAGCCGAACCAGCCGACCAAGCCGCCGGCGAAACCCGGCAGGCCGTCGATCTTGGGCACGCGGTACTCGGTGCGCAGGCGTTCGACTTCGGCGAAAGGGTCTTCGACCTGACGGCTGTCGACCAGTTCGCCGTGTTCGGACACGAACAAGGTGTGGCCGGCGAACGCGTACACGCGCTGCGCGGGCAGGCCGATGATCGAGTAGCGGCCGAAGCGTTCGCCGCCTTCGACCGATTCGAACAGGTAGGTGTGCGGGCCGTCGGCGAGCTTGAGATAGACCGACAGCGGCGTGTCGAGGTCGGACAGCACCTCGCGCACGACGGGAATACGGGTATAGCCGTTAGCGGCCTGTTGCTGGAAAAGTTCGTGCGAGATCACGCGGCGGTTCCTTCATGGACGAGTGGGCAGGAGCGAGGATGGCTTGCGGCCACCATCGCCAACCCACGTCGGCGCAAAAGGAATGCGGGTTCGCCCAGGCTTTCATGGCGCTCACTGTAACTGCTTCGCCGACCGTGCGCGACGGTCCGGCGGCTAGCGGCCGGACTCGGTCGCGAGCGCGCCCGGCAGCGCCTGCGCCGCGGTGGCCGACAGCAACGGGCAGTCCGCGGGCAGGTGCATGCGCAACCGCGCCGGTACGCAATCGATGCGGAAATGATGCGAGTGCACCGGTTCGCCGTCGAGGTTGAGGGTGAGCCCCTGCGGCGAATCGATTTCGACGTATTTCAGTTGCGCGCGCGCGGCGACGCGGTCGAGCGCGGCGTGCTTGCCTTCGGTCAGCAGGGTGCGCACGGTCGCGCCGACTTCGCCCGACAGCTCCGGGACCACGGTCACGTCGAGCAGGCCGTCGTCGATCAGCGCATCCGGGCACAGCGCCTGGCCGCCGCCGGCCTGCTTGCCGTTGCCGATGCCCAGGGCGATGAAGTCGCCTTCCCATTCGAAGCCGTCGCCGTGCAGGCGCGCGCGCATCGGCTCGATCTTGCCGAGCTTGGAGATGCCGGTGACCAAGTAGGCCAGTCCGCCCAGCATTTTCTTCAATCCCGCATCGGTCTCGATCGTCACCTGGGTGCCGAACCCGCCGCTGGCCAGATTGGCGGCCCAGTGCAGCCCGTCGGGCGCCTCCAGCCGGATCAGGTCGATCGGCCGCGGCGGCTGTCGATCGATCAGGTCCAGGGCCTGCGCCGGGTCGGTTGGAATCAGCGCGGCGCTGGCGAAATCGTTGGCGGTGCCGAGCGGGACCAAGCCCAGCGAGGGCAGCGCATCGGCCGATTCGTCGCGATGGGCGAGCGTGGTCGCCACTTCGCTGAGGGTGCCGTCGCCGCCGGCGGCGACGATGGTGGCAACACCGTCGGCGATCGCTTCGGACACGTAGCGTTCGGCGTCGCCGCTTTCCCAGGTGACCCGCACGTCGAGGCCGATGCCGCGATCGCGGATGGCGGCGACGGCTTCGCGCAGGGCTTCATCGCCGGCGGACTTGCCGTTGAGGATCAATCGCCAGCGGGGTTTGGGCATGGGGTTCGGGGTCCGTGGAGGAGTCGCGAGGCTAGCAGCGCCGCGCGCAAGGCAAGTGAATTGCGGATACGCGAAGTGTGTCACACACCTGTCATCATCCATCCGGAATATAGGAGGCCATATCAGGGACGACGGGCGGAGGCTGGATTGCCTCCAAATATTCCAGACGCGGGCCGAGAGGCCCGCGTTTTTCGTTTTGGGGAACCGACCTCGCTGAGGTCCGCGTGCGGCTCCTTGTCCGGCACCGGACGCGTGTTCGGCTGTTTGGCCACGAACGATTGAATGGTCGGCAAGCACACGGCCCTGGCATCCACTCTAGCGTTGACTTGGCCTTCTTTGCCTTTGGCCTTTGGCCTTTGCCTTGAACCTGAAGCCACGCAATTCATCCAGCGCTGCGAGGCTTGTAACTCGCGTTAGCAAAAGCACACCCGGAGGGCGGCGCACATGGATGTGCGCCGTGCGCCACCGAGACAGGATGTCTCGTGTGGCGCATGCCTGCGTCGGCAGCGATCGTGCGGCTTTTGATTCGAAACAGGAACGCCTTTTTCTTTGGTGACTTTTGACCGAAGGGAATCCAGACGGACTTTTGTGGCTCTGGACAAAAGAAAGTTACCCGCCGCTTTAGTGGCGGAAGCTTTTGATCCTGCTGGAAGCTTTAAAGGCTTTAGAGCTTTTGAAGCCGAAGGCAAGATCAACAGCTTTCGTCCGCAAGCGGCCGAGTTACTTTCTTTTGTCAAAAGCGACAAAAGAAAGGTAACCAAAGAAAAACGCTTTTTCTTGAATCAAGTGCCCGCAAGTGCGGAGCTTTCGCGGGCACGCGCCACACGGGACATCCATGTCCCGGTGGCGCGCGACGCGCATCCCTGCGCGTCGCCCTCCGGGTGTGCTTTTGTTCTCGCGAGTTACAAGCGTCGCAGCGCTAGATGGACTGCGCGACTTCATGCCCAAGCGAAAGCCACATGGCCTACCTGTAGGAGCTGCGCAAGCTGCGACCGCGCCATCACGGCAACGTCGCAACCTGCGTCGTAGCTGCATTCCCGCAGTCGCAGCTTGCGCAGCTCCTACAGCGAGGAACGCAACATGCGCGAAGCAATTGTCACTGCGGCCCATGCGACATCACGCATCGCAAAATGCTCAGCCGGGTCCGCCGCGGCCAACCCACGCGTACGCGACAACACCGCACTGCGAACTCAACCCAAGACACCGTCCGCCAATACCACCCCATCGGCATCCGCGCACAACCACTCCCCCGGACGAATCACCAACCCACCGAACTCCACAGGCACATCGCGCAACCCTTGCCCCAGCTTGTCGGTCTTGCGCGGACACGTCCCCAGCGCCTTGACGCCGAGCGCCATCGCCCCGATCGCCGCGCTGTCACGGATCGCGCCGAACACCACCACGCCCGCCCAACCGTTCTCCAGCGCCTTGGCCGCGAGCAGATCGCCGAGCATCGACCGGCGCATCGAACCGCCGCCGTCGATCACCAGCACCCGGCCATTGCCGGGTTCGGCAACGGCATCGCGCACCCGCGAGTTGTCTTCGTAGGCCTTGATCGTGCTGACGATGCCGTCGAAGCCGATGCGGCCGCCGTAATCGCGCAGCGGCAACTCGAGCACGCGCACCTGCGCGTCATGGTGATCGCACAGGTCGCAGGTGTTCATGGTTACGCCCTTATTCGCAGTGTGCTCAACGACGCACGGCGGCGACCGCGTCCTTCATGCTCGCGATCACCTCGCCGTAGCCGTGCTGCTGCGCGCCCGGCGCATTGAAGATCGCCGAACCCGCAACGAAGGTATCCGCGCCGGCCGCAGCGATCTCGGCGATGTTGTCGGTCTTGACCCCGCCATCGATCTCCAGGCGGATCGCGCGACCGCTGTTGTCGATGCGCTCGCGCACCTTGCGCAGCTTGTCGAGCGCGGACGGGATGAAGCTCTGGCCGCCGAAGCCGGGGTTGACCGACATCAGCAGCACCAGGTCGAGATCGTCGAGCACCCAGTCGAGCACTTCGATCGGCGTCGCCGGGTTCAGCACCAGGCCCGCGCCGCAGCCGTGCGACTTGATCAGCTGGATGGTGCGGTGGACGTGCTGGCTGGCTTCGGGATGGAAGCTGATCGTGCTCGCGCCGGCCTTGGCGAAGTCCGGGACGATGCGATCGACCGGGTCGACCATCAGATGCACGTCGATCGGCGCGGTCACGCCGTGCTTGCGCAAGGCTTCGCAGACCAGCGGGCCGATGGTCAGGTTGGGCACGTAGTGGTTGTCCATGACGTCGAAATGGACCCAGTCGGCGCCGGCCTTGAGCACGTTGTCGACTTCTTCGCCGAGCTTGGCGAAATTGGCCGAGAGGATCGAGGGGGCGATGACGGTGGATTGCGTGGTCATGGGCGCTGCCGGCGGGAGATGCGGGTATTGTCGCCTTGCTTGGCACCGCAGGCAAAAAAGCCAGGAACGAGTGCACAGGAGTGAGGAAGAGCGCCAGGTGAGCCGCCCTTACTCACTCGTCGCTCCTGTGAACTCGTTTTTCGCCTCAACGTCGGCGCAAGGCCTTGATCCGGTCGTAGGCGCGATTGATCTCGCGCGCCTTGATCTCAGCCTGCTGGCGGACCTCGGGGGCGGCGTTGGCGACCCGGTCGGGGTGGTATTGCGAAATCAGCCGCCGGTAGGCCTGTTCGACCTCGCCGTCGCTGGCGTCCGCGGTCAGGCCCAGCGCCAGGTACGGGTTGTCGCCGCGCAGCTTGAACCAGTCGGTGTCGAAGGCGTGGCCGATCAGCAGGCCGACGATCGCGCCGAACAGGGGGCTGCCGCGCATCAGCGCGATCCCGGCCACGACCCCCAGCAATTTGCCGTACCAGCGATTCATCCAGCCGCCTCGCGCCGTCCAGCCGGGCCCGCGAGGGCCGAAGCGTCGCAGTTTACCCGCCCGGACCTGCACGCGGCCGGCCAGCCGGCGTACACTGCCCGGCCCCGTCGCGCAGGCGCGCGAGCCGAACGGCTCCGGGCGCAGGGCGATGGAGGGTTTCTGTACCGCCATCAGGGGTCCCACGTTGACGACCACACTGCTGCAATCCGAACTGCCCGGCCTGCCCTTGCGCCACCGCGGCAAGGTCCGCGATGTCTACGATCTGCCCGCCGACCGCCTGCCCGCGGGCGCCGCGCCCGGCGGCGACTGCCTGCTGATGGTCGCCACCGACCGCCTCAGCGCCTTCGACGTGGTCCTGCCGGACCCGATCCCGGGCAAGGGCGAGATGCTGTGCCAGATCAGTAATTTCTGGTTCGGCAAGACCGCGCACATCATTCCCAACCACCTGACCGGCATCGACGTCGCCGCGGTCCTGCCGCCCGGTGTCGACCCCGCGCTGTACGCCCGGCGCACGGTGGTGACCAAGCGGCTGAAACCGGTGGCGATCGAATGCATCGCGCGCGGCTACGTGATCGGCAGCGGCTGGAAGGACTACCAGCGCACCGGCCGCATCAGCGGCATCGCCCTGCCCAGCGGCCTGCGTCAGGCCGAAAAACTGGCCGAGCCGATCTTCACCCCCTCGACCAAGGCCGCGGTCGGCGATCACGACGAGAACATCGACTTCGACACCGCGGTGCGCACGGTCGGCGCCGAACTGGCCGAAGCGGTGCGCGACGCGACCTTGCGCTTGTACCGCTACGCCGCCGATTTCGCGGCCGAGCGCGGCATCCTGCTGGCCGACACCAAGTTCGAGTTCGGCACCGACGCCGACGGCCGTCTGTACGTGATGGACGAGATGCTGACGCCGGACTCCTCGCGCTACTGGCCGGCCGACGAATACCAGGTCGGCACCAGCCCGCCGAGCTACGACAAGCAGTTCGTGCGCGACTACCTGGAAACGCTGGGCTGGGACAAGACCCCGCCGGGGCCGAATCTGCCGGCCGAGGTGATCGAGCGCACTCGGGCGAAGTATGCCGAGGCCTTGCAGAAGTTGGCGGGGATATCGGTGGATTGATTGAACGAAGGGGGCCGCGAAAGCGGCCCTTTTTGTTTGTGGGGTGAAGGTTGCTTGAGGGGACTTGGCTGCGGCTACGACTAAGCTCAGAGCAAGAGCCCCCCTACCCCCCTTTTTCAAACGGGGAAAAGCGGTTGCGCACGAGGTCGAGTGGGCGCTGCGGACTGATTCGCGCAGCAACTCCCGCCGCGATGCAATTGCCGCCGCCGTTACCAACGCCGTTGCTGTTTCTGAAGCTATTTCTGAAGCTATTTCTGTTGCTTTTGCCTTTGCCTTTGCCTTTGCTGTTGCTTTTGCCTTTGCTGTTTCTGCTGTTTTTTCTGCCGCCTCTCTGTTGCCTTTGCTGTTGCTGTTCCCCCCCTTTGAAAAAGGGGGGCAGGGGGGATTTGCTTCTGCTTTGCTTTGCTTTGCGTTTGCTTCCCCCGCCCCACGCCCACCACCTTCCCGCATCCACTCCCCAACTGTCACCTGCTTTACAGACCCCACCCCACAAACCCGCAACACTGCCCGCAAGGCGCCATCCCGCGCCGCCTTCGCCGCCCGCCGACGCCATGCGCGCTACCCTGCCGACCTCGCCTCACGCGGATCGCCCCCGGCATGAACATCGGCTACCTGTACCTCGCCATCGCCATCGCCGCGGAAGTCGTCGCGACCAGCGCGCTCAAGGCCTCGGAGGGGTTTACCAAGGCCGGGCCGACCCTGATCGTCGCGGCCGGCTACGGCGTCGCCTTCTACTTCCTGTCGCTGGTGCTCAAGAGCGTGCCGGTCGGGGTCGCCTATGCGATCTGGTCCGGGGTCGGCATCGTCCTGATCGCCGCCATCGGCTGGCTGTTCATGAAACAGAGCCTCGACGCGGGCGCGATCGCCGGTATTTCGCTGATCGTCGCCGGGGTGATCGTGATCCAGCTATTCTCGAAATCCGCGGCGCACTAGCCGCGCCGCGCGCGCCGTCCTTGCGCGCGAATACCGATTCACGCGCGCCGATCGCGCACACGCCAGCCACCGCCGCGCGGGCTTCGCGCCCGCCACGCACCACCGGGAGCCGCCCATGAGCACCGTCGCGCAAACCTCGTTCGAAACCCGTCCGATCGACCGCTGGTTCGCCAGTTATTCCAGCGATCACCGCAACGCCACCAACCAGCGCATCCACGTGTTCGCGGTGCCGGCGATCCTGTGGAGCGTGATCGCGCTGCTGTGGTGCATCCCCGCGCCGGGCACTTGGTTCAAGCCCGGCATCTGGGCGGCCATGGCGATGTTCGCGGCGATGCTGTTCTACTACCGCGCCTCGCGCAAACTCGGCCTGGGCATGTTCGTGCAGTTCGGCGTGTTCGCCTGGATCACGCACTGGATCGCGCTGTCGTTCGGGCTGACGGTGTTGCTGTGGTCGGCGGTCGGCGTGTTCGTGATCGCCTGGATCGCGCAGTTCATCGGCCACAAGATCGAAGGCAAGAAGCCGAGCTTCCTCACCGACCTGACCTATCTGCTGATCGGCCCGGCCTGGGTGCTGGCGAAGCTGTATCGCAAGCTGGGGTGGTCGTACTGAGAGGCCGGGATTCAGGTCAGAAGAAAATCATCCCCGGCTCGCGGCTCACCACATAGGTCTGCGCCGCCACCACGATCAACTCGGTGGTCAGACACCACGCCATCGCGCAGGCCACCGACCAGCCAGCGACACGCCAATACTTCGGCGGCCGCCGGCCTTCGTCGCGCATCGTTTGATGGATGGCGAACGCCAGGGCCGCCAGTAGCACCAGAAAGCCCACCGGCAGCACGGCGCTGCGCGGCAGCGCGCTGAGCATCCACATCGTCAACGGGCTGATCGCGATCAAGATCACCGCGGCGATCTGCACCGCGGTCATCGCCGGCGCGTAACCGCCACGCGAGCCCAGCGTCCGGCGAGACATCAGGTTGAGCACACCGGCCACGGGCACCAGCCACAAGCCCAGCACCCCGAGCAGCAAGGCCATGACCTTCACCGCCAGCCACGCCGCGCTGAACAACGCGCCCATTGCGAATCCGATCTGCGACATGGCCCGTCTCCGAGGCGTCGATGTCCTAGCTCAACCGGCGCCGAGCGGCGCCATTGTCGGCAGGCTCAATGCAGGATCGCGCGAATCAGGCCGGCGATGGCGAACCATCCCCAGGCCCACAGCAGCAACGCCGCCGGCCACGCCACCCACAACGCACGCGGCCAGCGCAGCTTGCTGCCGTCGGGTCCGGGCAAGAACATGCGCACGCCCGTCCCCAGGGCCAGGCAGGACAGGACGACGGCGACCACGGTGAACGGCCAGCCGCTGCCGGCGCCGGCGCTCTGCATCGCGATCAACGCGACGATGGTCAGCATCGCCCACAGCACCAGCGCGTAGATCACCGACCACAGCGCCGCGCCGAACGCCGGCCGCGCGCCGAACTCGCGCGCCACCAGCGCGCGCAGCAGCCACGCGCCCGGCGCCAGCCACAGCAACACCACGACCAGCAACAGCAGGCCCCACTCCCAGATACCCGCAGATTGCACGGCGTGCTTCACAATGGGTCCCCCACCGCCATTCGCGGCCGCTGATTCGGCGGCCACGATAGCCCAAGCCGGACCGACATGCCCGCTCGCGATATCGCCTTGTTGTTGCTCGTGGTCGTGGCCTGGGCGATCAACTTCCTGACCTCGGCGCTGTCGCTGCGCGAGATTCCGCCGTTCCTGTTCACCGCGCTGCGCTTCGCTCTGCTCGCCGTGCCGCTGGTGTTCGTGGTCAAGCGGCCCGCGCCGGGCCAGTGGCCGCGCCTGATCGCGGTGTGCCTGTGCATCGGCGTGCTGCATTTCGGCCTGAGCTTCAGCGCGCTCAAGGCGGCCGGCGATCTGTCCTCGCCGGCGATCGTGCTGCAAAGCTATGTGCCGATGACCGCGCTGCTGGCGTGGTGGCTGCTCGGCGAGCGTTTCGCCTGGCGCACCGGGGTGGCGATCGCGATCAGTTTCGGCGGCGTGCTGGTGCTCGGCTTCGATCCGCTGGTGTTGGACAAGCCGATGGCGGTGGTGCTGATGCTGATCTCGGCCGCGTTCCTGGCCCTGGGCACGGTGCTGATGAAGGGGCTGCGCGGGCTGGACGTCTACAGCCAGCAAGGCTGGACCGCGCTGATCGCGGTGCCGCCGCTGCTGGCGATCAGCTTGGTCGTCGAGCCGGGTGGCCTGTCGACTCTAGGCGCGGTGAGCTGGGTCGGCTGGATGGGCGTGGCTTATGCGGCGTTCGTGTCCTCGCTGCTCGGTCACGGTCTGTACTACCTGCTGGTGCAGCGCCATCCGGTCGCGCAGGTCACGCCGTGGCTGTTGTTGGTGCCGGTGATCGCGATCGCGCTGGGCATCGTGTTCTGGGGCGACCGGCCGGGGCCGAGCCTGTGGATCGGCGGGGCGATGGTGCTCGGCGGGGTGCTGCTGATCGCGTTGCGGAATCTGGCGAAGGCACGGGCGCAGCGGGCGTTGGCGGCTGAGCTTTAGAGCGACGCCTTTTCACCGCGATATCGCAGTTTCGTCGTGTGTGAGGTATCGCGGTCGCGGCTCGCGCCGCTCCTACAGGGGGCGGTCGATCAATCGCGGGGGGTTTCGAACATTTCGGCGCTCGGCTGGAAGCTGCGCGGCGCGTAGCCGAAATCGCGTTGCGCCGGGCCGGCGTCGAAGGTCATGTCGTTGCGCATGCGCCGCACCGCGGCTTCGCCCAGGCCGGTCGCGCGGCCGGCCGCCTGCGCGGCGAGCAAGGCCAGGTTGAACAGCGGCGACGGCAGTTCGATCAATCGCACCGGCGGACGCAGGCAGGCCAGGGTGCGTTCGACCATGTCGCGATAACTCAGGGTTTCGCCACCGGGCACCGCATAGGTGTTGCCGAAACTCGCCGGCGCGCCCAGCGCGGCGAACGCGGCATCGGCGAGGTCCTCGACATGCACCGGCTGGCGCAGGCCATCGGCGCCGCGCGGCAGCGGAAAATACTTCAGCCGCTTGGCCAGTTGCGCGATCCGGGTCAGGGTCGCATCGCGGCCCGCGCCGTAGATCAGGGTCGGGCGCAGGATCGTGGCGGCATCGCTGCGCGGCTGCGCGGCGGCGAACAAGGCTTGCTCGCCTTCGCGCAGTTCGGCGGCGACCCGGCGTTCCTCGGCGTCGGCCGAACCGCGCTTAGTCTGCGCGCTGGTCGAACCGAACGCGACCACGCGCGTGGCCTCGATCCCGGATTGCTCGTACCAGCGCGCGAACTTCAGCAACGGGCCGCAGCTGAAGATCGCGTCGACCCGCGCGGGCAGCGCCGGCATGTCGTCCAGATCGCCTTGCAACCACTCCAGGCCCGGGTGGTCGTGGCGCTGCTTGCGCGAAACCGCCGAAACCCGCCAACCGGCGTGGTACAGGCGCTGCAGCAGCGGCACGCCGATCTGGCCGCTGCCGCCGAAAACCAAAGCGTGTTTCATGGGTTGTTCAATCCTGGGCGCTGCGCACCGGCAATACCGCGCGCAGCCAACCGAAGCCGATAACGGCCGACAATAGCGAGGCGCCCAGAATACCCAGAACCGCTTCCTCGTAAAGCCGCGCGTCGTGATACGCCAGCGACGCGATAAACAGGCTCATCGTAAAACCGATGCCGCACATCAGGCCCAGGCCGACCATCGCGCGCAGGTCCATGCCGTTGGGGAAACGCGCCCAGCCCAGCGCGCGCATCAGCATCGCCGCGCCGACGATGCCGACCGGCTTGCCGACCACCAGGCCCAGCACGATGCCCATCGGCAAGGCCGCGGTCGCGTCTTCGAGCTTGACCCCGCTCAGCGACAGGCCCGCGTTGACGAAGGCGAACAACGGCAGGATCGCGTAGGCCACCCACGGATGCAGCGCGTGCTCCAGGGTTTCCAGCGGCGAATGTTCGGTTTCGTCGTCGATGTTATTGCGCTTGTCGACGTGCGGAATCATCAGGCCGGTGGCGACGCCGGCCAGGGTCGCGTGGACGCCGGACTTGAGCACGCACACCCACAGCACCACGCCCAGCGCGAGGTACGGCCCCAGCGATTTGACCCCGCGCCGGTTGAGCACCCACATCGCCGCCAATGCGAGCGCGGCCCACATCAACGCGGTCACCGACAGGCCGTGCGAATAGAAGAACGCGATGATCAGGATCGCCATCAGGTCGTCGACCACCGCGATCGTCGACAGCAGCAGCTTCATCGCCACCGGCACGCGCGACCCCAGCAGCGCCAGCACGCCCAGGGCGAAGGCGATGTCGGTCGCGGTCGGCACCGCCCAGCCGCGCATCGAGGCGGCGTCGTTGTGATTGAGCGCGGCGAACAGCAACGCCGGCACGATCACGCCGGCGGCGGCGCACACCATCGGCAGCACCAGCTGCGAGCGCTCGGCCAGCTGGCCGCTGAGCGCCTCGCGCTTGATCTCCAGCGCGACCACCAGGAAGAAGATCGCCATCAGCCCGTCGTTGATCCACAACAGCAGCGGTTTGCTGATGTCGAGCGCGCCGATGCGCACCTGCACCGGGATCTCGCGGAACGCTTCGTAGGCCGATTGCAGCGGCGAATTGGCCGCGATCAGCGCCAGCACCGCCGCGGCGATCAGGACGATGCCGCCGGCCGCTTCCAGGCGGAAGAATTCGCTCAGTGCGCGCAATGCGCGCCGCGTCAGCCGCGGCGTGGGGATGATTTTGCTCATTGCCCATTATAGGCGGGGCAATTGCATGGGTTTTGTGGATGCCTGCTGTCCTTCTCCCGCTTGCGGGAGAAGGTGCCCGCAGGGCGGATGAGGGTACGAGCTTCGGCGAGCTAATCGGCGCGACGCGCGCCCTCACCCCAACCCTCTCCCGTCAAACGGGAGAGGGAGCGACGATTCAGGCCAATTGCACGGGATTTGCGGATGCCTGCATTCCCTTCTCCCGCTTGCGGGAGAAGGTGCCCGAAGGGCGGATGAGGGCACGAGCGTCGGCGAGATCATCGGCGCGACACGCGCCCTCACCCCAGCCCTCTCCCGCAACCGGGAGAGGGAGCAGCGATCAATGCGCACTGCGTAAGCTTTGCGAATCCTTCTCCCGCTTGCGGGAGAAGGTGCCCGAAGGGCGGATGAGGGCACGAGCGTCGGCGAGGTCATCGGCGCGATGCGCGCCCTCACTCCGGCCCTCTCCCGCAAGCGGGAGAGGGAGCAGGAGCCAGCGTTACTGATGCAGCATCAGCAGCTCGAACCCCACCCAGGCCAGCAACGCCACCAGCAGGATCGCGCCTTCGCGCTTGCTGACGCGCAGGTCGCCCTTGAGCATCGGGTACAGCATCAAGGCGAACACCGCCGCGGCCGGCAGTTCGAAGCGCACGAACGATGCCGGCAGCGGCACGGTGTGCAGCGCGGCCATGCCGCCGAGCACGATCAGCAGATTGAACAGGCTCGAACCGATCACATGGCCGACCACGATGTCGCCCTGCCCGCGCCGCGCCGCGGCGACCGCGGCGGCGACTTCGGGCAGCGCGGTGCCGATCGCGACCGGCAGCAGGCCGGTCAGCAGCGGCGACAGGCCCAGGCCGGCGCCGATGATGGCCGCGTTCGGCGAACCGAACCCGCCGGCCAGCGCGGGCGCGGCGCTGCCGAAACTCCACAGGCCGTTGCCGCCGACGATCAGATACGCGCCCAGGTGCAGCAGCAGCACGGCGATCAGCACCCGCACCAGATTCAGGCCCAGATTGGTCTGGGTCTGGGCGAACGCGGCGATGGCCTCCTGCAGCTCGGGCGCCTCGTGGCGGGTGCGCGAGGTGGCATAGGCGACCACGACCACGAACGCCACCAGCATCGCCACGCCTTCCCAGCGGCTGAGCGCGCCGTCCAGGCCCAATCCGATCACCACCAGCGTGCCCACCAGCAGCAGCACCAGCAGCGGCGCCAGCGCGCGCCAGCGCACCACCAGCGGCGCGGCCAGCGCCGCCAGGCCCAGGGTCAGGCCGAAATTGACGATGTTGCTGCCGACCGCGTTGCCGAGCGCCAGCGCCTGCTGGCCGCGCACCACCGCCTGCAGGTTGACCGCCAGCTCCGGCAGCGAGGTGGCGAAGGCGACCAGCACCAGCCCGGCGGCGAACGGCGAGGCGCCGAAGCGCTGGGCCAGGCCAGAGGCACCCTTGACGATCGAATCGCCGCCCAGGGCCAGCAGGAACAGGCCCAATACGAACAAGCCGACGGCTTCGAACATGGCGATCTTCCCCTTGCAGTGAACGACGTGGCAGTGAACCGCGTGCGGTGGACGGCGCGGTCCGGCGAGCGGGTGCGTCGGTCCCGATTCTAGCGTTGTGGCCGGGCCGGCTGTCGCCGGCCGGTCATGAATCAGCGGTTGCTCGTCGCCGGCAACGGACTACCGGCGATTCGCCGGCCCGCGGCGGCTCAACCGCAACCTTCGACGTAGTCCACCTGCGGCGGCACGCCGATATGCCACGACGTCACTTTTCCGGTGGCATCGGTCTCGAACACCAGCGTACCCACGCCGCCGCCGGCATCGCTCACGCGCAGGTAATGGCCGCCCTGCACGTACTTGTGGTTCTGCTGCTCGACCCGGCCGGCGTAGAGCTTGCCGATTTCATCGGCGCTCATGCCGCGCTTGCCGCCGCCCGGCGCGGTCTCCTTGTCGTTGCCGACATCGACGCGGACGAACTTGCCGTCCTCGACCATGAAGGCGAAATCGCGCGGGTTGGTCACCCAGATCGGCTGCAGGTAATAGCAGCCGCCGTCGGCCGGCGGCTTGCCCTTGAGTTCGCCGCCCCAGGCCTGCTTGGCCTGCTCGGCGCTCATGCCGAAACGCATGTCGCCGTAGCCGTCGAAGCGCGCCTGGGTGTCGCTGGCGGCCAGCGGCGGGTTGGATACCGGCGCGGTCGCAGGCGGAACGCTTTCGGCCGGCTGGTCGGTGATCGGCGCCGGGTTGGCCTCCGGCGCGGCGTTCGCGGCCGGCGCCGGCGCGTCGGCCGGCGCGGCCTCACGCTGGCAGGCGGCCAGGCCCAGGCTCAACAACACAGCGGCGAACAGCGCGGCGCGGCGTGGCGCGATCGTCATCGGCGCAAGTTTCATCGGCGGAACTCCGGCGCACGAGGCGCGATTCGAATGGCCGAATCAGCCTAGCGGTTTTGCGTGAACGCAGCGAGAAGCAATGGACTTTCGGTTGCGCCCGCGCAGCGCGGCATTTGAATGCCAGTAACTGCACCCGCCCCTGGTCGAATCCGCGAGGTCTTTTGTGGGAGGGGCTTTCAGTCCCGATGCCTTTCGATCAGATGGAAGCATAGATTCGATTCGATCCGAGCCAAGAGCATCGGGGCTGAAAGCCCCTCCCACAAAAAACCTCGCGGCGATATCGGCGCTCGAACGAAAACGCGCGACCGAAGCCGCGCGTTTTCCAATCCATGCCGATTCGAAGCGATCGCCTCGAACCGCCTCGCTCACTCCCGAGAATTCGGATCGAAGTGCTTGCGCAACCCCGCCCAGCACGCCTGATAGTCGCGCTGCCGGTGCGGCGCATCGAAGGCCTGCGCGGTCGGACGGATCACCGCGCGCGTCTCGAACATGAAGGCCAGCGTATCGACGATCACATGCGCCTGGCTCAGATCGGCGTGCGAGGCCTTCTCGAAAGTCTGCGCATCCGGACCGTGCCCGGTCATGCAGTTGTGCAGCGACGCACCGCCCGGCGCGAACCCGTCGGCCTTGGCGTCGTAGGCGCCATGCACCAGCCCCATGAACTCGCTGGCGACGTTGCGGTGGAACCACGGCGGCCGGAACGTGTGCTGCGCGACCAGCCAGCGCGGCGGGAAGATCACGAAGTCGATATTGGCCGTGCCGGGCGTATCGCTCGGCGAGGTCAGCACGGTGAAGATCGACGGATCGGGATGATCGAAACTGATCGAACCGATGGTGTTGAAGCGGCGCATGTCGAACTTGTACGGCGCGTAGTTGCCATGCCAGCCGACCACGTCCAGCGGCGAGTGGCCGATCTCGGCGCGCCACAGATGGCCCTGGAACTTGGCGATCAGTTCGAACTCGCCCTCGATGTCCTCGTAGGAGGCATGCGGGGTCAGGAAGTCGCGCGGATTGGCCAGGCCGTTGGAGCCGATCGGGCCGAGGTCAGGCAAGCGCAGCAGCGCACCGAAGTTCTCGCACACGTAGCCGCGCGAGGCGCCGTCGAGCAGCTCGACGCGGAAGCGGATGCCGCGCGGGATCACCGCCATTTCCTGCGGCTCGACCTCGATCGCGCCCAGTTCGGTCGCCAGCAACAGCCGGCCCTGCTGCGGCACGATCAGCAACTCGCCGTCGGCGTCGTAGAAGTAACGCCCCTGCATCGAGCGATTGGCCGCATACAGATGGATGCCGCAGCCGTGCTGGCCGGCGGCCGAACCGTTGCCGGCCATCGTGTAAAGGCCATCGACGAAATCGACCGCGGTTTCCGGCAACGGCAGCGGGTCCCAGCGCAGCTGATCGGGCGAAACCGGACCGTCGCCGAAATCGTTGTGCAGGCGCGGCTGGTGGTATTGCGCGAAGGTGCCGTGCATCGCCGCCGGACGGATCCGGTACAGCCAGCTGCGGCGGTTTTCCTTGCGCGGCGCGGTGAACGCGGTGCCGCTGAGCTGCTCGGCGTACAGGCCGTGCGGCGCGCGCTGCGGCGAATTCTGTCCTTCCGGCAAGGTGCCGGCGACCGCCTCGGTGGCGAATTCGTTGCCGAAACCGCTCATGTAGCCGCGCGGACGCTGGCTGACGCTGTCGGTGCTGGGCATCGGGATGACGTTGTCGATGTCGTTGGCTGCGGTGCTCATACGGGCTCGCTGGGCTGTTGGACGGCGCGCCGTGGGTGGCGCGCGATCGGTGCGTGACGCAGGTTCAAGTGACGCTTTGCATTCGGTGGCGCGATGAATCGATACGAACCGGCCCGCGCCCTCGGGAGCCGGCGCCGCTCACACGCCCATCAGGGCGCGACTGAGCACATACGGATGCGACCGGTCGATCACCAGCGCCAGCTGCGTCGCCAGCTCCAGGATCCACGGCGTATCGGCGCGCCACGCCAGGATGACGTTCAAGTTGTCGCTGACGCGGTCGTCGATCACCAAGGCCTCGTAACCGCCGTTGTCCTGGCGTTCGGCCAGCAACGGATCGAGCCAGGCGAAATACTCGCTCACCAGCAACTTGGAACCGTCGGGCTTGTCCGGAAAATCCGGCAGCGGATCGCTGAACCATTCGCTGATGAGCTCATGTACCTCGTCGATCTTGTCGCCGACCGCGAAGTGCTCCATCAGCTTGAACACCAGCGCGGTCTGCCTGAGCTCGTCGGGCTCGGGATCGTCCATCCATTCGAATTCCGGATCGTCCGCCGCGCCTTCGATCGCCTCGGCCAACGACGCCAGTTCCTCCGCATCGAGCTCGCGGCAGGTCAGCAGATCAACCAGTTCCTTCAGCATGTCCCCACCCTCATGATTTCGAACCGCGCCGGGTCCATGCCGCGCTTCACCCATCGGAACTTCCGGCACGCCAATCCGCTTGCGCTCGGTCGCCCGCTCGACGATCAGCCCCGACTCGGCCGCGAGTTGCAGTATCCGCGCCGTATCCGGGCGCAGCACGGTCATGGCGTGCAGGTCTTCGCTGTGATTCTGGCCGAGCAGCAGCAACTCGTAGCCACCCTTCTCGCCGATCAGCTGCACGAACTGCCGATCCAGCCAGACGAAATATTCGTCCGGCTGAAAGGGGCGGCCGTCTACGTGCAAGGGGTAGACCGGCAGCGGATCGGCGAAGAAATCGCTGATCTGCTCATGCACTTTGTCGATCTTGCCGCCGCCGGCGATGAAATCGCTGAGATGGGAAATGATCGCACTCTGCATGAGCCGTTCGGGCGCGCGATCCTCCACCCAGTGCAGCTGCGGATCGTCCGCCGCGCCTTGGATGGCGGCGACTGTCGATTCCAGCTCCTCCGGCTCGAGCTGCCGGCAGGTGAGCAGATCGACGAGCTCCTTCAGCATGGCGATTCCTTCGCGGCCAGGGCCTGTTGCAGGGCGCCTATTACAGCACGCCGCGCTGGATCTGATCGCGCTCGATGCTTTCGAACAGCGCCTGGAAATTGCCTTCGCCGAAGCCTTCGTTGCCCTTGCGCTGGATGATCTCGAAGAAGATCGGGCCGATCGCGTTCTTGGTGAAGATCTGCAACAGCTTGCGCTGATGGGTTTCCGGGTCGGCGTCGATCAGGATCTTGTTCTTGGCCAGACGCGGCACATCCTCGCCGTGGTTCGGCACGCGCAGGTCGATCACGTCGAAATAGGTGTCGGGCGTATCCAGGAAGTCGATGTTCTGCGCGCGCATCGCCTCGACGGTCTCGTAGATGTTGTCGGTGAAGCAGGCGATGTGCTGGATGCCCTCGCCCTTGTAGGCGTCGAGGTATTCGTTGATCTGCGACTTCGGATCGTTGGACTCGTTGAGCGGGATGCGCACCACGCCGTCGGGCGCGGTCATCGCCTTGGACACCAGGCCGGTCTTGACGCCCTTGATGTCGAAGTAGCGGATCTCGCGGAAGTTGAACAGACGCTCGTAGTAGTCCGACCACTTCTGCATGTTGCCGAAGTACAGGTTGTGGGTCAGGTGGTCGATGAAGGTCAGGCCGAATCCGGTCGGGTTCTGGTCGGCGCCCGGGATCGGCTCGTAGTCGCCGTAGGCGCTGCCCTTGTCGCCGTACTGGTCGACCAGGTACAGCATGCAGTCGCCGATGCCCTTGACCACCGGCGCGTCGATCGCGCGGGTGTCGGCGCCCTCGCCGATCGCTTCGCCGCCGTTGGCGAGCACGGCGTCGAACACTTCGCCGGCCGGCTTCTTGAAGCGGATCGCGAAGCCGCAGGCGCACGGGCCGTGGGCCTGGGCGAAGGCCGAGGCGAAGCTGTCGGGCGACTCGTTGATCAGGAAGTTCACCCCGCCCTGGCGGTACACGGTGATCGGCCGCGACTTGTGGCGCAGCACGGCGGTGAAGCCCATGCCGCGGAAATAGGCGTGGAGCTGCTCGGCCTGGTCGGCGGGCGCTGCGAATTCGACGAACTCGAAGCCGTCGATGCCGAGCGGATTTTCGAAGGTGGTGACCTGCATGCCGAGGTTGGGCTGTGCATTCATGGCATTGTTCTCGGGTGGCGGCCAGGTCCGCTGCGGACGGCCTCGGGGAAAGGGTCGTTATAGTTTCACATGAAACCATAAGCAAGGCACAGTGCAACATGAATCGACCGAATCCGGATCCTGAATCACCCGTCCCGCCGAGCCCGGCCGCCGGCCCCGGCAAGGCCGTGGGCGGCGCCCGCCATGCCGAGCTCGACCTAGAGCACTTCCTGCCGTATCGCCTGTCGGTGCTGTCGAACCGCGTCAGCGGCGCGATCGCGCGGGTGTACTCGCAGCGGTACGCGCTGAGCGTGACCGAGTGGCGGGTCATGGCCGTGCTGGGCCGCTACCCGGGCCTCTCGGCCAACGAGGTCGCCCAGCGCACCGCGATGGACAAGGTCGCGGTCAGCCGCGCGGTCGCCCGCCTGACCGAGGCCGGCCGCCTGGAGCGCGAGACCCACGACGACGACCGCCGCCGTTCGGTGCTGCAGTTGTCGCCGGACGGCTACAAGATCTACGACGAGGTCGCGCCGATGGCGTTGGCGTTCGAGCAGCGGTTGCTGGTCGGCATCGAACCGGCCGAGCGCGAGGCGCTGTTCCGGTTGCTGGATCGGCTGGACGAGTTGGAGATGCAGGCCGAGGCGGAGATGGCGGCGGATACGCGTTGAGGCTTTTTGCGTTGAAGTTTTCACGCTGAAGATTTCGACGGCGCGTGCATCGGCTTCAGCAGATCGACGACGGCTAAGTTCGTCGTTGGCGTAAGAACAAAAGCAAATCCCCCCTAGCCCCCCTTTTTCAAAGGGGGGAACGGTTTCGTTTACGCGGGAGGTTGCATCAGCAACGAAACATCGTTGCCATTGCCATTGCCATTGCCATTGCCATTGCCGTTGCCGTTGCCGTTGCCGTTGCCGTTGCCGTTCAAGCTTAGCTTTGGCAATGCTTTTGCTCTTGCCCAGCGAGGCTTGTAACTCGCGATGCAAAAGCAGGCCCGAAGGGCGGCACGCATGGATGCGTGCCGTAGGCCACCCAGGACATGGATGTCCTGTGTGGCCTACCCCCGCGTATGCCCCGCGCTCGCGGGCTCTTGATTCGAAACAGGAACGCCTTTTTCTTTGGTGACTTTCTTTTGTGGCTCTGGACAAAAGAAAGTTACCCGCCGCTTTAGTGGCGGAAGCTCTTGATGTTGCTTCAAGCTTCAAGCTTTGAAGCCTTCAAGCCAAAGGCAGGATCAACAGCTTTCGTCCGCAAGCGGCCGAGTTACTTTCTTTTGTCAAAAGCGACAAAAGAAAGGTAACCAAAGAAAAACGCTTTTCTTTGAATCAAAGGCCCGCAAGCGCGATGCCTACGCAGGCATGCGCCACACGAGACATCCTGTCTCGGTGGCGCACGGCGCACATCCATGTGCGCCGCCCTCCGGGTGTGCTGTTGTTCTCGCGAGTGAATCGCCTCGCAGCGCTGGATGAACTGCTCGACTTCCCGCTCAAGCACGAGCACGAGCACGAGCACGAGCACGAGTGAAGCAGCGGGGCCATGTTGATGCAATCGCGGCAGCTGACGCAGGCGCACCCGCAGACACGACTATTTCTTGCGACCGCGAACGATCGCAAACACCACCAATCCCACCACCCCCACCACCGCACCCAACAACCCCAAAAGCACGATCAGATGAAAAATACTGATACCGCCCATGGTCGACGCCTCCAATCTCCAGAAACAAAAACGGCAGCCTGAGCTGCCGTTTTCGATAAGACGATCAAGCGATCAGCACACCCCGATCACTTCACCCCGTGCATCAACTTCTGCACCAGCGGCGCGACCAGGAACAACAAACCACCGGCGCCCACCAACGCCCAGAAACCGAAGGTGTAGCCGCTCAGCGCCGAGGCCGTGGTCATGCCGCCCTCGCCGCTGACCACGCCGGCGAAGATGCCCGACAGGTTGTTGCCGATACCGGTCGACAGGAACCAACCGCCCATGCCGAAACCGACCAGGCGCACCGGCGCCAGCTTGGTCACCATCGACAGGCCGATCGGCGACAGGCACAGCTCGCCGATCGACTGGATCCAGTACACCGCGAACAAGGTCCAGAACGGGATCTTGCCGGCTTCGCCGACCAGCTTGGTCAGCGCGAACATCAGCAGCAGGAAGGCCAGGCCGTTGAAGATCAGGCCCAGGCCGAACTTGCGCGGGATGGACGGATTGGCGCGGCCCATCGCCACCCAGATCCAGGCGATCAGCGGCGCCAGGGTGATGATCGCGACCGAGTTGACCGACTGGAACCACGCGGTCGGGAACACCCGTTCGCCGCTGATGCTGAAAACGAAGTCGGCCATCGAGGTGCCGAAGATGTCGCGGTTGACGATCTTGTCGGCGAGGAAGGTGAACGAGCTGCCGGCCTGCTCGAAGAACATCCAGAACAGGATGTTGAAGGTGAAGATGATCAGCATCGCGATCACCTTGTCGCGCTGCACCGAACCTTCGCGGAAGCCCTCGACCAGCAGCAGGCCGCACAGGCCCAGGAACATCGCGGTCAGCACGCCCTGCAGCGCGTTCGCGCCCATGGCGAGCAGGAAGTACACGATCGGGATCGCGACCAGCGCGCCGATGAACACGTACAGCACCTTGGCCTTTTCGGCCTTGCCTTCCGGCGGACGGCCGATGCCCTGCAACTGCTGGCGACCGAACCAGAACCACACCAGGCTGATCAGCATGCCCACGCCGGCCGACAGGAACACCATCTTGTAGTCGGGCAGGGTCTCGCTGCCGAAGATCTTCTTCGCCAGCCACTGGGTCAGCAGCGGCGCGACCATCGCACCGAGGTTGATGCCCATGTAGAAGATGGTGAAGCCCGAGTCGCGGCGTTCGTCGCCGACGCTGTAGAGCTTGCCGACCATGGTCGAGATGTTCGGCTTGAACAGGCCGTTGCCGCAGATGATCGTGGCCAGGCCGAGCTTGAAGATCTGCTCGTTGGGCAAGGCGATCATGAACAAGCCGGCCGCCATGATCACCGCGCCGAGCAGGATCGAGCGTTGATAGCCCAGGATGCGGTCGGCGACGTAGCCGCCGAAGATCGCCGCGGCGTAGACCAGGGCCAGGTAGGCGCCGTAGACGCGGTTGGCCGAGGCTTCGCCGGAGGCGTCGCCGCCGTGGAACTGATGCACGATGTACAGCACGAGCGCCCAGCGGATGCCGTAGAAGGCGAAGCGCTCCCAGAACTCGGTCATGAACAGCATCCACAAGGGCTTGGGATGCCCGAGTCGCTGCGAGAAATCCGGGATGGGCGCGGGGCCCTGGGTGGCTGGTGCGGCTCCGCTCATGCGGTGTCCCCTGTCGTGTGGAAACTGAATGAAAATCCCACGCCGACGGCACGGGTCGGGGAGATTTACCGGTGCGGGCCGGCCACGTCAAACCTTTGTGAAGCCTGTCGTGATGTGCTGCGGCGCAACATTTGCGCCTACAAGTGCCTGAATGGGGGTGGATTTTGCACGGCTCGGCGGGCGAAGTTCGGGGTTTGAGTCGTGTACGTGCGGCGATCGGGTGACAACTGTCACATTGGCGGGGAGAGCGGCTGGGGCGGCCCGGGCGGCCGATGCGGGCGCGGTGGGTGGTGATTCGCGGTCGCGGCTTGCGCCGCTCCTACAGGTAGGCCATGAGGGGCGCGGCGATCGCGATCCTGGAGACCACGGGCGTCGGTGACGCACTACGACAGTGCGAAAGCACCTCTCCCGCCTGCGGGAGAGGTCGCCGCGCCTGGCGCGGCGGGTGAGGGTGCGCCGGCCGGCGTGCCCCCATCCCGGCCTTCCTCCGCAAGCGGGGGAAGGAGCGAAATCGCAAACCTCAGGCCGGGCCGGCTCCACCGCCGACCGGGCAACCCTGCCCCGCCTCACCGGCACCGTAACCGCCGGCCACGCCGATGCTGGTGCGCACCTCGAACAGCTCCGGAAAGAACGTCAGCTCCAGCGCCTGCTTGAGAAAGCCCACGCCGCTGGACCCGCCGGTGCCGCGCTTGAAGCCGATGATCCGCATCACCGTGCGCATGTGGCGGAACCGCCACAGCTGGAACTGGGTCTCCAGGTCGACCAGGTCCTCGCACAGCGCGTATTCGCGCCAATAGATGTCGGTGTTCTCGTAGATGCGCTCGAACACCGGCTGCAGCGCCGGGTCGCTGACGTGCGGGCGGCGCCAGTCGCGTTGCAAGTGGCTGGCCGGGATGTCGTGACCGAAGCGCGACAGGTACATCAGGAATTCGTCGTACAGGCTCGGCGCGGCCAGCGCGCGTTCGAGTTCGACCTGGCCCTCGGGATCGTGCGCGAACACCCGCAGCATCGCCTCGTTCTTGTTGCCGAGCATGAATTCGATGGTGCGGTACTGCAGCGACTGGAAGCCCGAGGACGGCCCCAAGGTCTCGCGGAAGCCCATGTACTCCGACGGCGTCAGCGTTTCCAGCACCGACCACTGCTCGGTCAGCTGGCGCAGCACCTGCTTGCAGCGCGCGATCACCTTCTGGCTCTGCCAGACCTGATCGCGGCGCAGGTGGATCAGCGCGGCGCTGAGCTCGTGGATGATCAGCTTCATCCACAGCTCCGAGACCTGGTGCTGGATGATGAAGAGCATCTCGTCGTGGTGCGGCGGATCGGCCTGGCCGCGCTGGGCCGACAGCAGTCTGTCCAGCTGCAGATAGCCGCTGTAGGTGATGCGTCCGTGCAGGTCGGTATGGATACCGCTTTCCAGTTCGCGCTGGTTCTTCTCGACGGACATCGGCGGGGCTCGCGGCAGGGGCGCAAAGCGTAGCGCATCGGGCCGGGCGCGGGGCCGCAACGCCTGCGCCATTACGTGATCGGGCCGTGCGCCGCGGGCACGCCGTCGCGACCGGTGCGACACCCGATCGCTAAAATAGCCGCGCCTGCACAGTACAGCGCAACGCTGTGTCTTCCAGTCCGCAGGCGCAATCAAGGGGAATCCATGCAAGCACTCGCAAGCCGCGCACTCGCGGCCGCTATCGCTTTGGCCTTGTCCGGCAACGCCGCCGCCCAGGTCGTCGTGTCCCAGGTCTATTCCGGCGCCGGCACCGGCAACGGCGGCTACATCGCCGACTTCATCGAACTGCACAACAACACCGACGCCGCGGTCAGCCTCAACGGCTGGAGCGTGCATTACGCCGAGAGCGGCGGCGCCTGGCAGCGCACGTCGCTCGCCGGCAGCATTCCGGCCGGCGGCTTCTATCTGATCCGCCAACGCAGCGGCAGCGGCGGTCGCGCCCTGCCCGCGGCCAACGCCACCGGTTCGGTCTCGATGTCGAGCAGCGCCGGCAAAGTGGCGCTGGTCGCCAACACGCTGCCGCTCACCGCCGCGTGCCCCAGCGGCGTGATCGATCTGGTCGGTTACGGCAGTACCGATTGCGCCGAAGGCGGTACGCCGGTGGCGGCGACCGCAAACCTGCTGCAATCGCAATTGCGCAAGCAAAACGGTTGCGCCGATACGCAATCCAACGCCGCCGACTTCGTGCTGGGCACGACCGTCGCGCGCAACGCGAGTTCGACGCGCTACGTCTGCCCGCCTCCGCCGCCGCTGCTGTCGGTCGACGCGGTGAGCCAGCCCGAAGGCCATCTGGGCACCACGCCGTTCGTGTTCGAACTGCGCCTGGACCGTCCGGCCGGCGCCAGCGGCGTCGACTGGAGCGCCTTCAGCAACGGCGGCAGCGCCACGTCCGGCGTGGACTACCAAGCGATCAACCTGCGCGGCCGGATCGAACCGGGCCAGACCCGCGCGAACTTCACCTTGCCGGTGAAAGGCGACGGACTCGCCGAACCCGACGAGACCGTGTCGATCCAGGTCAAGGTAATGCAAGGCGCGGTCACCGCCAACGGCGATTACCTCAACACCCAGGCGACGATCCTCGACGACGACACCGGCGCACCGCCGCCACGCATGAGCGTGACCCGGGTGACGCGCGCCGAAGGCCACAGCGACTACAGCGCGTTCGAATTCCAGCTCAGCCTGGATCGTCCGGCCGGTCCGGGCGGCGTGAAATGGCGCGCGACCATGATCGACGGCGGCAACGCCACCGCGGTCGAGGATTACCAGCCGCTCGACCTGAGCGGACAGATCGCCGAAGGCCAGAGCCAGGCGAAGTTCTCGCTGATGGTGCGCGGCGACACCCGCAGCGAATCGGACGAAACGGTGAAGTTGCGTGTCGACATCCTCAGCGGCGCGATCGCCGATGACGGCGCCAGCAGCCAGCTCGACACCGAGGCCTTGATCGTCGACGACGATCCCGCACTGACGCCGATCCACGCCATCCAGGGCAGCGGCGAACGCTCGCCGATGCTCGGCCGTTTCGTGCATGTCGAAGGCATCGCCACCGCGGTGGTGCCGCAGGGTTTCTTCCTGCAGTCGCCGCCGGCCGAAGCCGACGCCGATCCGCAGACCTCGCAGGCCGTGTTCGTGCGCACCGCGACGCGACCGAGCGAGACTCTCGTCGGTTGGCGCGTGCGCGTGTCCGGCACGGTCGATGAGTTGTACGCGCCGGGCGATCATCCGCTGCGCGGTTCGATGACCGCGATCTCCGGCTCGCCCGCGGTCGCCGCGATCGCGCCGGCGCAACTGCCGCCGACCATCGGCCCGCAACTGTTGCCGGAGTACTGGCGCGGCGTGACCGGTTACGAAGCGATCGAAGGCATGCGCGTCATGCTGGGCGAATCGCTCGTCGTCGGCGCGACCGGCGACTTCAACTATGGCGCCGAATCCAGCGCCAGCGACGGCCTGTTCTACGTCGCCGACGGTCCGGCCACGCAGTCGCCGCCGATGCGCGAGATGGGCACGCATCTGCCGGCGATGCAGAACGGTCAGCCGATCGGCTGGCTGCCGTATTGGGACGGCAATCCGGAAGTACTCGGCGTGGACAGCGACGCGGCCGGATCGCAGACCGTCGATATCGGCATCGGTGCGCGCGTCATCGGTATCGTCGGGCCGATCGATCAGCGCAGCGGCCGCTACACGGTGATCCAGCAAGGCAGCGCGCAGATCCACGTGTCCGCGCCTGCGCCGGCGCCGACGAGCATCGACGCCGGCGACGAAGCGATGACGCCGATCGACGTGGCGCATTACGACCTGGGCGGCCTGTACGACGCGATCAGCCCGCCCAACTCGGGCCAGCCGGCGGTGTCGCCGCAAGCCTTGGAGCTGCGCCTGGGCAAGATCGCCGCGGGCGTGGCCGGTTCGCTGCGCTTGCCCGACATCGTCGCCTTCAGCGGCTTCGAGAACGCCGCCTTGCTGCAACGCCTGGCCGATCTGAGCAACCAGCGCGCGGTCGCCGACGGCCGCGGCGATCCGCTGTATCGGCCGGTGTCGATCGACACGCCCGATCCGCTGCAGACCCAGATCGGTTTCCTGGTGCGCAGCGATCAGCGCCTGCTCGCGCCGCGGGTGGTGGTGGAACGCAGCCAGCAGTTGGGCCGCGATTCGTTGATCTCTCTGCCGTGGGGCGAATCGCTGCGGCTGTTCGAACAGCCGCCGCTGGCGATGGACGTGTCGGTGTACGGCAACCGCGGCCGTTTCGATGCACGCGTGGTGTTGATCAAGCTCGCGCCGATCGCCGGCAGCGAAGCCGACAGCCGCGACGGCGAACGTCTGCGCCTGCGTCGCCACGCCCAGGCCGAGTTCATCGCGCAATGGACGCAGCAGCATCAACTCGACGAGAACGCGCTGCCGCTGTTGTTGCTCGGCGATCTGCAGGCGCATGCCTTCAGCGATGCGTTCACCGATCCCTACGGCACGATGCTCGGCCAACCCGGCGATCCGCTGTGGACGCTGGTGCCGGGCGACGGCGTGGATCTGGTCGAACCGAACCTGATCGATCCGGCCGCGTTGGGCGTCGCGAGCGAACGTTACTCCTCGATCGTCGAAGGCTCGCGCCAGCAACTGCAGCACGCGCTGATCGACGAACGCATGGTGCTGGCGACCGACTCGGTGCGCGTGCAGCACGCGCGCATCAACGCCGGTTTCCCCGGCATCGCACGCAACCTGGACAACACGCCGGTGCGCGGTTCCGACACCGATCCGCTGCATCTGCGGCTGGTGCCGCGTTCGTGGGCCGATCTCAACGTGGGGGCGAGCGCGCCGGAAACGATCGCCGCCGGGCAGGAACTGGAATACCAGGTCGTGCTCTACAACCGCGGTCCTGACATCGCCCGCGGCGTCGGCCTCGGCCTGGCCTGGTCGCAGGCGGTCGACGGCGTGCGGTTGGAAACCCCGCCGAACTGGACCTGCGAACCGCCGCGGGTCGAAACCGACCGCACCAGCACGGCCTGCTCGCTCGCCGCGCTGGCGCCGGAGTACCACGGCCAGAACGAGCACTTCCGGGTGTTCGTGCCGACCCTCGCCACGCAGGCCGGAAGCGCGCTGAGCCTGGCGGTTTCGGCGACTTCGCAGGCCGCCGAGCGCGAACCCGGCGACAACGCCGCCCAGGCCACGACGCAACTGACCGCGCCGCTGCCCTGATCGCCAGCCGCGCCGCCGCGTCCTCGGGCGCGGCGGCGCTTTCGCGCGACGGACGCGGAACGTTCTATTGCACCGCAGCAATCGCCTGCCGCCGGGCTGCACACGCACGTTCGCCGGGCCGGCGCAGAGGCCGGCTCATGCTCGCTGAATAGCGGGCACGAAACGACCCGTGCACACGATCGACCTCGGATACGTCCCCAAGTCATCGTGCTGCAACGCCAAAAAGTGAGTATTGATGCACAATCCAGCCGTCTGCGACCGGGGAGGTCGGGCAGACGCTCACATGGGGAACCACATGGACAAGCGCACGAGCCGCCTTTTGGCGGCGGCGGTATTGACCTTAGCGGCGGCCGGTTCGGCGCAGGCGCAGGTCGTGATCAGTCAGGCCTACGGCGGCGGCGGCAACAACGGCGCCCGCTACAAGAGCGATTTCATCGAGCTGCACAACAACGGCACCAGCGCCGTCGATCTGAACGGCTGGAGCGTGCAGTACAACTCCTCCGCCGGCACCGGCGCCTGGCAGCGCACCACGCTGACCGGCTCGATCGCGCCCGGCGGCTACTACCTGGTCAAGCAGGCCGACGGCACCGGCGGCACCGATGTGCTGCCCACGCCCGATGTGGTCGGCACGATTTCGATGTCCGGCACCTCCGGCAAGGTGGCGCTGGTCAACAACGCCACCGCGCTCAGCGGCGCCTGCCCGGCCGGTCGCGTCGACACCCTCGGCTTCGGCGGCGCGGCGACCTGCTCGGAAGGCACGCCGACCGCGAACACCGCCAACGCCACCGGCGCGCTGCGCAAGAACAACGGCTGCACCGACACCGACAACAACAGCGCCGACTTCGACATCGTCGAACCGACCCCGCGCAACAGCGCCTCGCCGGTGTTCGCCTGCGCCGGCGGCAACCAGCCGGTGTTGTCGGTCGCCGACATCTCGCTCGACGAAGGCAACTCCGGCACTGTCTCGTTCGTTTTCACCCTGAGCCTGAGCCAGCCGGCCGGCGCGGGCGGCGTGGCCTGGTCGGCCTCGACCGTCGACGGCACCGCCACCGCGGGCAGCGACTACGTCGCCCTGTCGGGCGTCACCGGCACCATCGCCGCGGGCCAGAGTTCGGCCACGGTGGCGGTCACCGTCAACGGCGACACCGTCCAGGAGCCCAACGAGACCTTCCAGTTGCGGGTCCAGGTGACCAGCGGCGGCCTGCCGGCCCCGCCGGCGTTCGCCCAGGCCACCGCGACCATCGCCAACGACGACGTCACCCTGGTGCCGATCCACGACATCCAGGGCAATGGCGCGACCTCGCCGCTGACCGGCCAGACCGTGACCTTCCAGGGCGTGGTCACCGGCCGCAAGAGCAACGGCTTCTTCGTCCAGGCCAGCGACGCCGAGGCCGACGCGGACCCCGCCACCTCCGAAGGCATCTACGTGTTCACCAGCACCGCGCCGACCGCGGCGGCCACGGTGGGCAACCGGGTGCGCGTGAGCGGCACCGTGGTCGAGTTCATCCCGACCGCCGACCTGGGCCAGCTGCCGCTGACCGAGATCAGCTTCGCCACCTACACCCAGACCGGCACCGACACCCTGCCGGTGCCGGTGGTGCTGCCGCAGGTGCTGCCGACCTCGCCGCTGGACGCGCTGGAACGCTTCGAATCCATGCGCGTGGCGATCGACAGCTTCACCGTGACCGCGCCGACCAAGGGCAGCACCAACGAGCCCAACGCGACCGGCACCAGCAACGGCATCTTCCACGGCGTGATCGGCAACGTGCCGCGTCCGTTCCGTGAGCCGGGCATCCAGCCGGGCACGGCGATCCCGGGCGGCGGCACCTCGCCGCCGATCCCTCGCTGGGACGGCAACGCCGAACTGATGACCGTCGACAGCGACGCGCTCGGCGCGCCGAAGCTGGAAGTGGCCAACGGCGCGGTGATCACCGGCATGACCGGCCCGCTGGACTACGGCTTCCGCCGCTACACCCTGCTGGTCGATCCGACCGCGACGGTCAACGTCACCCCGGGTCCGGCGCCGCACGCGGCGGTGGAAACGGTCGACCCCAACGCGGTGTCGGTCGCCGGCTACAACCTCGAGCGCTTCTTCGACACCGTCAACGACCCGGCGATCGGCGAACCGATCCTGACCGCGGCCGCGTACGAACTGCGCAAGAAGAAAGCCTCGCTGGGCATCCGCGACTACCTCAAGACTCCGGACATCCTGGGTACGGTGGAAGTGGAAAACCTGACCGTGCTGCAGGACCTCGCCGCGCGCATCAATAGCGACGCGGTCGCGGCCGGCCAGCCGAACCCGAACTACGTCGCATACCTGATGGAAGGCAACGACGTCGGCGGCATCGACGTGGGTTACCTGATCAAGACCGCCGACGTGCTGCCGGGCAAGCCGCGCGTGCAGGTCGTGTCGGTCACCCAGATCGGCAAGGACACCCTGTGGACCGAGCCGGCGGGCGGCAGCAGCCTGCTCAACGATCGTCCGCCGCTCGCGCTCGATGCGATCGTGCATTACGCCGACGGCCGCGACTTCCCGCTCAGCGTGGTGGTGGTGCATCAGCGTTCGCTCAACGGCGCGGAAACCGACGATGCCGACGGCCAGCGCATCCGCGCCAAGCGTCAGCGTCAGGCCGAGTTCCTGGCGACCTACCTCAACCAGCGCCAGACCGACAACCCGTCCACCCGCCTGATCGTGCTCGGCGACTTCAACGCGTTCGAATTCAACGACGGCTACGTCGATGCGATGAACGTGGTCACCGGCACACCGAGCCCGGACAACGCCACCGTGGTGCCCGGCGACGGCGCCGATCTGGTCAATCCCGACCTGATCAACCTGGCCAGCATCACCGAGCCGAGCGAGCGTTATTCGTTCGTGTTCGACGGCATGGCGCAGAGCCTGGACCACGTGCTGGTCAACGAAGAGATGGTGGTCAGCACCAGCCGCATCGTGCCGGCCCATGCGCGCATCAACGCCGACTTCCCGGAGGTCAACCGCAACCTGGCCGACTCGCCTTCGCGCCTGTCCGACCATGACCCGGTGGTGACCTACCTGTTCCCGCGCGAAGTCGCCGATGTCAGCGTCGCTGCCACCGCCAACGCCGCCAGCGTCCAGGTCGGCCAGAGCTACGGTTACTCGGTGGTTGCCAGCAACCTCGGCCCGGGCCGCGCCGACTCGGTCGGCGTGGGCATCGCGCTCGACGCCGAAGTGCCGTCGCTGAACGTGACCGCGCCGAATGCCGACTGGACCTGCGATACCGCGCAGATCGCCAACGGCAAGACCTCCGTCGCCTGCAGCGCGACCGGGCTGGCGCTCAATGCCAGCGCGACCTTCGCGGTCTCGGCCACGGCCACCGCCGATCTGGCCGGCAAGACGGTCAAGCTCGCGGTCGCCGGCAGCACCACCTCGCAGGACCCGGTCGCGACCAACGACAGCGCCGAAGCCTCCGTCGCCATCGTGGCCGCCGGTCCGCCGGCCACGCCGATCGGCAACGGCCAGAGCGTGCTGGTGTCCGGCGCGGCCAACGAAGCGCGCGTGTACCGCATCGACGTGCCGGCCGGTGCGCGCAACCTGCGCATCGTCACCGTCGGCGGCAGCGGCGACATCGCCCTGTACGCCAAGCGCGGCAGTGCGCCGACCGCGAGCGACTACGACCAGCGCTCGATCCGCACCGGCAACAACGAAGTGATCCTGATCGGCGCGCCGCAGGCCGGCAGCTGGTTCATCACCGTCCTCGGCGGTTCGGGCGCCTTCGCCAACGTGTCGCTGCGTCCGAGCTTCGTGCCCTGATCGGGATCGACTGATCTATCGCTGCATGCAACACCTCGACCCCGGCCTTGCGCCGGGGTCTTTTTTTGCGCGCATGCCGGCGTGCAAGCGGCGGTCGGGCCGGCGCGAAACGCGGCGCTCGACGCGGTGGCGGCGGTGCCGATGCAGGTCACGACGAACGATGTCCTGCCCTGGGTTTCGGACGCGATGGAACGTACAAATCTAGCGACTTCGGTCACAATTACACGGCACGCAGGGGTGGTCCGGCGGGCGCACTCAGGGAGCAGCATGAACAAGTCAGGGGGCCGCCTGCTGGCGGCGGCAATGGTCTTCGCCGCGGCCGGCACGGCGCAGGCGCAAGTGGTGATCAGTCAGGTCTACAGCGGCACGGACAGCAACGGCGCCAGCGCCGGCGCGAGTTACCGCAACAGCTTCGTCGAACTGCACAACAACGGCAGCACGACCGTCGACCTGAGCAGTTGGAGCGTGCAATACCGCAAGCGCCTGGATACCGGCGACTGGCAGGCGACGCCACTGACCGGCCTGCTCGCACCCGGTGCCTACTACCTTGTCCAGGGCGCGCCAATCGCCGGTGGGCTGCAAGATCTCCCGGCGGCCGATGCGACCGGATCGCTAAGCTTTTCGGCCAACGAAGGCTATGTCGCTATCGCCAACCAGCTTGGCCCGCTCAACGGCTTTTGTCCGAGTTGGCGCATCGACTCGGTGATCCTCGGCCGCGCCGACAACTGCGCCGAAAGCGTCAGCACGCCGATCATGCTCGATCGCGTCACCGCCGCCATCCGCAAGGACGGCGGCTGCCTGGACAGCGACGACAGCGGCAATTTCCAGGCCCTGCCGGCTGCGCCGCGCAACCGCGCCAGCAACGCGCAAGTGTGCGCGGACGGCGGCAGCACGCCGGTGCTGCGGATCGAAAACGGTGCGTTGGAAGAAGGCGACGAGGCGCATAACTTCGCCGTCACCCTGCCGATCCGCCTGGATCGCCCCGCCGGATACAACGGTGTGCGGCTGCGGGTCAAGACACGCGACGGCACCGCGATCGCCGGCCGCGACTACACCCCGCTGGATTACATCGTTTCGCTACCGTACGGCTCCTCGGCCGGCTTCAACGTGCAAGTGGGGTTGATACCCAACACCGAAATCGAACCGGACAAGACGTTCTACCTGACCCTGAGCGAGCTCACCGGCGCCGTGCCGGCCAACGTCGAGGCGAAAGGCACCATCCTCAACGACGATTTCGTCCTGACGCCTATCCACGACATCCAGGGTTCCGGCGCGGTCTCGCCGATGGTCGGTCGCCTCGTCACCACCAAGGCCGTGATCACCTCGTTGCGCGCCGACGGTTTTTTCCTGCAAAGCCTCGACAGCCAGGCCGACGCCGATCCGCGCACATCCGAGGGCATTTTCGTCCACACCGGCGCCGCGCCCGACCCGAACTGGGCCAATCGCTACGCGCGCGTGACCGGGACCGTGGCCGAATACGTTCCACTGGACGATCCGCACCAAAGCCCGCGCACCCAGATCGGCGGATCGCCCTCGGTGACCCCGCTGTGGATGCCCGGTCCCGGGCCGATCCCGCCGCAAGTGCCGATCCCGGTACCGCAAGCCATCACCGCGCTCGGCCCGGACCCGGCCGAAACCCTGGAACGCTACGAAGGCATGCGGGTCGCCTTCGGCCCCGTGACCGTGGTCGGCCCGACCCGCGCCGCGGTCCATTTCGGCGCGCCGGTCAATACGCCGACCCAGTTCAACATCGTGCTCGGCGACACCCCGCGGCCGTTCCGCGAGCCCGGCATCCAGGCGCCGCTTCCCGCTCCGGCCGGCGGCGCGATCCCGCCGATTCCGCGCTGGGACGGCAACCCCGAAGTGATCGCCGTCGACAGCTCGGCAAGCAGCATCCACTCCCCCCGCACGGTGATCACCGGCACCCGCCTGGTCAATCTGACGGGCGTGCTCGATTACCGCGCTCACCGCTACGTGCTGTGGCCGAACACGACGTACCCCAGCAACGTCGGCGGCGGCATGAATCCACGCGAAGCGGTCGAACGGGTCGATCCCAATGCGATCTCGATCGGCAGCTACAACCTGCAGAGCCTGTACGACGATATCGACGACCCCGGCGTCGACGACACGCTCGTCGCCACGGCGGTCTACGACCAGCGCCTGGGCAAGCTCGCGATGGGCATCATCCAGTACATGCGCATGCCCGACATCGTGGGCCTGATCGAAATCGAAAATCTCGCCGTACTGCAAGCCCTCGCCAACCGCGCCAACACCGATGCGGTGCGCTACAACAAGCCCAATCCCAACTACACCGCGCATCTGCTGCCGGGTAACGATGCGTCCGGCATGAACATCGGGTACTTGGTCAAGACCGCGGAAGTGTTGCCGGGCGTGCCGCGGGTCGAGGTACGCAGTCTGGCCCAGATCGGCAAGGACGCGCGTTGGCTCGAACCCAGTGGCGCCAGCGCCCTGCTCAACGATCGCCCGCCGCTCGCACTCGATGCCATGGTGCATTACGCCGACGGTCGCAGTTTCCCGTTGAGCTCGGTGCTGGTGCATCCACTCGCAATGGACGGATCGCAGGGCGACGACGCGCACGGCGACCTCGTCAGGCGCAAGCGCCAACGTCAGGCGGAGTTCCTCGCCACCTATCTCAACCAGCGGCAGCACGATGAGCCGCGTACGCGCCTGGCGGTGCTCGGCGATTTCAACGCCTATGCGTTCAACGACGGCTACGTCGACGCGATGCACGTGATCGCGGGCACCCCGAGCCCGAACGAAGCGACCGCTGTCGCCGACGACGGCGCCGATCTGATCGATCCCAACCTGATCAATCTCAACGAGCTGATCGATCCGAGCGAGCGCTATTCGTCCGTCGTCGACGGCAGTGCGCAAAGCACCGATCACATCCTGGTCAACGAAGAATTGATCGTCGCCACCAACGAAGTGAAGCTGGCGTACGCGCGCATCAATGCCGACTTCCCATTCAATCGCTGGCCCTTGCCGCCGATGGATATTGGCCAGTCGGACCATGATCCGATCGTGGCCTTCTTCGTCCCGCGCGAACTCGCCGACCTGGGCGTGAGCGTCAACGCCACCGCGGCCAACGCGCAGGTCGGGCAGAACTTCGGGTATTCGGTGGTGACGACCAACCACGGCCCCGGACGCGCCGACGCGGTCGGCGTGGGCTTCGCGGTCGATGCGGCGGTGCCGTCGCTGAGCGTGAGCGCGCCGAGCGCCGACTGGAGCTGCGATGCGGCGCAGATCGCCGACGGCAAGACCTCGATCGCCTGCGCGATCGCGCGTCTCGACGCCACCGCCAGCGCGGGCTTCGGCGTGAGCGCTTCGGCCGGCGCCGAGCTGGCCGGCAAGACGGTCAAGCTCGCGGTCGTCGCCGACTCGCAATCGCTGGACGTGCGCAGCGGCAACGACACCGCCATGGCCTCGGTCGCGATCCTGCCGCCGCCCGGACCCGACGCCACGCCGATCGGCAACGGCCAGAGCCTGCTGGTGTCCGGCGCGGCCAACGAAGCGCGCGTGTATCGCATCGATGTGCCGGCCGGCGCACGCAATCTGCGCATCGTCACGGTCGGCGGCAGCGGCGACATCGGCCTGTACGCCAAGCGCGCCGGCGCGGCGAGCGTGAGCGACTACGACCAGCGTTCGATCCGCAGCGGCAACAGCGAAGTGATCCTGATCGGCGCGCCGCAGGCCGGCGCCTGGTACATCACCGTGCTCGGCGGCGCCAACGCCTTCGCCAACGTGTCGCTGCGTCCGAGCTTCCTGCCCTGAGCGTCATCGACTGAACCCCATTGCACGCGACACCTTCGACCCCGGCCTCGCGCCGGGGTCTTTTTTTTTGCGATCGGCGATGGCCTCGATCGCAGCGGTGTCGTGGCGATGCGCTGTCGCGACCGGTGCGTTCCTGAACCGGTGTTCCAACCATCCGATCGGATCGCGCTGTTGATCGCGTCGCTCGCCAACCCTCGCCTACGCCGGCGGCCCGCCCGCTTCGTTAGTCCGCTTCGTTGGCTCAACCCGACGGCCCGCCGCGATGCCTGACCGCTTTGCCGCAACAGGCCGCTGCGCAACCGTCGCCGCGCACGCAACTGTCATCGATATCCATACCGCGCCGTCCTGTACCCATTCGCGCAGGATCGAAACCAAGTCACATTCAGCAAGACGATTCGCGACGCGTCGCGACACTTGCACGCAGCGCGGACATGGCACGCGACTAGCGCAATCCAGGCCGGCGCGCAAACCCGCGTCGCCAACGCAAGTCGCGAACGCATAACGAAATTCCGATCCGCCATCGCCCGCGCGCCGCGTTTGAATTTCGGGCGAGTTCACGGAATCGGTGGTTTCACCGCTCCCCGCCCGGGCGCCTAGCGGTTTTCCGTGCGCAATGCATGCCGCAGCGCGCAACGGCGCTTAACACGCGTTTGGGTATCATCCGCGCCATGACGCAGCGCCCCAGGCCCGGATCGAAGGCCGCGGGCGCTGCGGCTTTAGCCCGGCCCGGCTGACTCCGCACTGGAACGGAGAAACCGGACCCAGCCGTCTGAAGCTGACCAGCGCGCCCGGCACTGGATCCGGGACCGGAACGATTCGGACCTCATCCCCACCCGTGAGGACCCTCCCCGATGACCGTCGCCGCGACGTTCGAAATCGAATACCTGCAATACCTCGGTGCCGACGGTAAGCCCGTCGCCGAGATCCCGACCGCGTTCAAGGACGCGAACACGCTGCTGCCGCTGTTCAAGCAGATGCTGTTCGTGCGCACCTTCGATACAAAAGCCATCGCGCTGCAACGCACCGGCAAGCTCGGCACCTACGCCGCCTGCCTGGGCCACGAAGCCACCCATGTCGGCATCGGCGCATCGATGCAACCCGACGACGTGTTCGCGCCGAGCTATCGCGAGTACGGCGCCCAGTTCATGCGCGGCGTGCAACCGCGCGAAGTGCTGATGTACTGGGGCGGCGACGAACGCGGCAACGACTTCGCCGGTCCGCGCAAGGACTTCGCCTGGTCGGTGCCGATCTCCACCCAGTGCCTGCACGCCGCCGGCGCCGCGCTGGCGTTCAAGCTGCGCAAGGAACAAAACCTCGCGGTCGCCTGCTGCGGCGACGGCGGTTCGTCCAAGACCGACTTCTACGCCGCGCTCAATTCCGCCGGCGCGTACGAACTGCCGCTGATCCTGTGCGTGATCAACAACGGCTGGGCGATCTCGGTGCCGCGCAAGGCGCAGACCGGCGCCAAGACGCTCGCGCAGAAGGGCCTGGCCGGCGGTCTGCATTGCCTGCAGGTCGACGGCAACGATCTGATCGCGGTGCTCGAAGGCATGCGGCGCGCCGCCGAACTGGCGCGCAGCGGCGGCGGCGGCAGCGTGATCGAGTTCCTGACCTACCGCCTGCACGACCACACCACCGCCGACGACGCGCGCCGCTACCGCGACGACGCCGAGGTCAAGGACGCGTGGACGCGCGATCCGATGCCGCGCCTGCGCACCTATCTCACCGATCAGGGCGTGTGGAACGAAGAACTCGAAAAAGCCTGGGCGCAGGAATGCGGCAAGAAGGTCGACATCGAGATCAACGCCTACCTGGAAACGCCGGTGCAGCCGGTGGAAGCCATGTTCGATTACCTGTACGGCGACATGCCCGCGGATCTGCAGGCGCAGCGCGCCGAAGTACTTGCTCTGGAGGGTCGTCGATGAACGTCGCGACGAAAGCCAACGTGGATACGAGTCAGCCGGTCGCCACGCCCGCCGCGATCACCCTGATCGAAGCGATTACTCAAGCACTCGCTTACGAGATGCGTCACGACAGCACCGTGCTGGTGCTCGGCGAAGACGTCGGCGTCAACGGCGGCGTGTTCCGCGCCACCGCCGGCCTGCAGCAGATCTTCGGCAGCGAGCGCGTGCTCGACACGCCGCTGGACGAAACCACCATCGCCGGCCTCACCGTCGGCCTGGCCGCGCAGGGCATGAAGCCGGTGGCCGAAGCGCAGTTCGACGGCTTCGTCTATCCGATGCTCGATCACATCATCTGCCACGCCGCGCGTTTCCGGCACCGCACCCGCGGCCGCCTGACCTGCCCGATGGTGCTGCGGGTGCCGTGGGGCGGCGGTATCCGCGCGCCCGAGCATCACAGCGAAGCCAACGAATCGTTGTTCACCAACGTGCCGGGTCTGCGCGTGGTGCTGCCGTCCTCGCCGGCGCGCGCCTACGGTCTGTTGCTGGCGGCGATCCGCGACCCCGATCCGGTGATCTTCTACGAACCCAAGCGCATCTACCGCCAGTACAAGGAAGTGGTCGCCGACGACGGCGAAGCGCTGCCGCTGGACGTTTGTTATGTGCTGCGCGACGGCACCGACATCACCCTGGTCAGCTGGGGCGCGCAGGTCAAGGAAACCCTGGAAGCGGCCGAGAAACTGGCCGGCGAAGGCATCAGCTGCGAAGTGATCGACGTGGCCACGCTCAAGCCGCTGGACTTCGCCACCATCGCCGAGTCGGTCGCCAAGACCGGCCGCTGCGTGATCGTGCACGAAGCGCCCAAGACCGCCGGCTTCGGCGCCGAGATCGCCGCGCGCCTGGCCGAGGAGTCGATGTACGACCTGCTCGCGCCGGTCGAACGGGTCACCGGCTACGACACCCACATCCCGCTGTTCCGCCTGGAAATGAAGTACCTGCCCAGCGTCGACAAGATCGTCGCAGCGGCCAAGCGCGCGCTCGGCCATGGCTGAGATGCGCGCGCTCGTAGTCGCCGATTACCGCACTAGGTACCACGATCCCATCCGCTTCGAGGCGGGTGAGATCGTGCATCTGGGCGAACGCGACCACGAGTGGCCCGCTTACGTGTGGACCCGCCTGGCCGACGACCGCGCCGGCTGGGCGCCGTGCGATCTGCTGCGCCCGCTCGACGCCGAACGCGCCGAGACGCTGAGCAGCTACGACGCGCGCGAACTCGACGTGTCGGTCGGCCAATCGCTGCGGCTGCACGACGAACTCGGCGGCTGGTGGTGGGCGCAACGCGAGGACGGCGCGCAGGGCTGGGTGCCCGCGCGCCATCTGCAAATCATCCAGGGCGATGCGTCGTGACGCCGCGTCCCAATTCCCTCTTTCAAAGACGAACCCCTTTATGAGCGATACCAAGACCTTCCTGCTTCCCGACCTCGGCGAAGGCCTGCCGGACGCGACCATCGTCGAATGGGCGGTCAAGGTCGGCGACACGATCCGCCTCGACGACACCCTGGTGTCGATGGAGACCGCCAAGGCCGTGGTCGAAGTGCCCTCGCCCGTATCGGGCAAGGTGCTCAAGCTGGCCGGCGCGGCCGGCGATATCGTCGTCACCGGCACCATGCTGGCCGAGTTCGAACTCGACCTCAGCCAGCCGCAGCGCGCCGATGGTCAGGACACCGGCCATAACCACGGTCATGCCGCGCCCGCGGCACCGGCGCCCGTCGCCGAAGCCGCGCCGGCCAAGGCCGCCGACACCAAGCCCGCCGAAGCGGCCGAACGCGCCGACAGCGGCACCGTGGTCGGAGCGATGCAGTCCTCCGACGCGGTGCGCAGCGAACAGGCCGTCGCGGTCGGCGGGGTCAAGGCGATGCCGGCGGTGCGCGCGCTCGCGCGCAAGCTCGGCGTCGACCTGAGCCGCGTGCGCGCCACCGGCGCCGACGGCGTGGTCAGCAACGACGACGTCAAGCGCGCCGCCGCCGACGGTTCGGCCAAGGTCGGTTCGGCGCCGCCCGCCGCGGTGGCCGCACCGGCCGCTGCGCGCGCACCGGTCGCCGAAGCGCCGGCCGCCTCGCGCAGCACCCTGTCGCAGGCCGGCCGACCGATGCGCACCCAGCCGCCGGGCGTGGCCGCGACCGGCCAACCTGAGCAGCTCAAGGGCGTGCGCCGCAACATGGCGCGGGTGATGGCCGACGCGCACAGCAAGGTCGTGCCGACCACCCTGGCCGACGACGCCGACATCCACGCCTGGGCGCCGGGCAACGACATCACCGGCCGCCTGGTCCGCGCGATCGTCACCGCGTGCAAGGCGGTGCCGGCGCTCAATGCCTGGTTCGACGGCGACAAGCTCACCCGCACCCTGCACCCGCACGTCGACATCGGCATCGCCGTGGACACCGACGACGGCCTGTTCGTGCCAGCGCTGCGCAACGCCGACGTGCTCGACACCCGCGGCGTGCGCGAAGCGATCAACCGCCTGCGCGTGCAGGTCGAAGACCGCAGCATCCCGGCCTCGGAGCTGACCGGCTACACGATCTCGCTATCGAACTTCGGCATGTTCGCCGGCCGCTACGCCACCCCGGTGGTGGTGCCGCCGACGGTCGCGATCGTCGCCGCCGGCAAGGGCCGTCACCAGATGACCCCGGTGATGGGCGGGTTCGAATCGCACAAGGTCATTCCGCTGTCGCTGACCTTCGACCACCGCGCCTGCACCGGCGGCGAAGCCGCGCGCTTCCTCAAGGCCATGATCGACGACCTGGCCCGCGCCAACTGATCGACCCGCGCGGCGCCGGTCTTTGCGACCGGCGCCCGCCTCGCGACGGCCGCCTAGCCTTGCTGTCGCCAACCTGTCAAACCCGCCGATCCGCAACCGCGACTGCGTTCACGGTGGCCGCTTGTCGCCGGTCTAGGAATAAAAAATTCCCATAACAAACCAGTGATTAATACCGCTAGCGTCGCAAGGCGATCGCCCGCGACGCGTCCGCCCTACCCGGCCGGCCGCGCGCGCAGCGATCGCCTTCATCCATCTAGCGAGGAATCACCATGACTCATCCATTGCGCCGCGCGCTCGCGCTGGCGTCGTTCGCCGTTCTCGGCCTGGCCGCGACCGGCGCCCAGGCCGCGCCGAATTTCCAGATGCCGTTCGCCTGCGGCGACACCTGGGTCGCCAACACCTGGAACGGCCACAGCCCGGCCAATTCAGTCGACATGAACCGTCCGGCCGGCGGCGGCTCCACCGCCGGTTCGACCGTGGTCGCCTCGGCCGCGGGCGAGGTCACCGTGTCGACCTATTCGACCACCACCGGTTACGGCAATTACGTCGTCATCGACCACGGCGGCGGCTGGAAGACCCTGCACGCGCATCTGCAATCGCGCGCGGTGTCGGTCGGCGCCAAGGTCAAGCAGGGCCAGAAGATCGGCCTGGTCGGCAACACCAGCGCCAAGTACGAGCTCGCACCGCACCTGCATTACGAACAGGTCTACAACGGCAGCGTGCAGAAGGCCAAGTGGGACGGCGTCGCGCTGCGCTACTTCGAAAAGAAGAACTACAAGAGCAAGAACAGCTGCGGCGCCAGCAGCGGCGGCGCCACCGGCGTGGTCGGCACCAGCGGCGCGGCCTTGAACGTGCGTTCCGGCGCGGGCACTAACTTCAGCGTCGTCGACACCGTGGCCAACGGCAGCAGCGTCAACATCCGTTGCCAGAAGAACGGCGAATCGATCAGCGGCACCTACGGCACCAGCACGCTGTGGAACAACATCGGCGCCAGCGGCAGCAACCGCTACATCCCCGACGCCTACACCAAGACCGGTTCCGACGGCCGGGTCGCGCCCGACTGCTGATCGGCAAGCGCGGCCGCGGCATCGACAAGACGCGTAGCGATCAGCGCGCCGATCCGCACACCGCGACGACATGCAACAGGCAACACGCGATTGCGAAACACAGGCACACCCGTACCCACCGCCTCGGCACCCACGTACCCGGGGCCTCTCCGAGTCACCCCATCCATCGCTCAAGAGGTTTCCGACATGCATCGTCCCATCAGCGCGCGCCGCACACCGACCCCGCGCAGCCTGCTCGCCGGTTTCGCCGCCGCCGCGCTCGGCCTGCTCGCCGGCAACGCCAGCGCGGCCAAACCGAATTTCCAGATGCCGTTCGCCTGCAACCAGACCTGGTACGGCGACACCTATCCCGGCCACGGCCTGCGTTACGCCGTCGACCTCAACCACAAGCCGCGCCCGCTCAGCGACGGCGACCTGGGCTCGCCCGTGGTCGCCTCGGCCGGCGGCAAGGCGACGACCTACAACCCGCATCCGGGCACCGGTTACGGCAAGCTGGTGGTGATCGACCACGGCGGCGGCTGGACCACCTGGTACGCGCACCTGGACAGCATCGCCATCGCCAACGGCGCGACCGTCAACCAGGGCCAGAAGATCGGCACCCTGGGCAAGACCACGCGTCCGGGCAACAGCATCTCCGCGCACCTGCACTACGAACAGCGGCTCAACAACGACGACCAGAAAATCGTCTGGAACGGCTCGACCATCGTCTACGACCAGTACGAAGTCGCCTACAAGAGCCGCAACAGCTGCGGCACCGCGCCCGGCGGCGTAGCCGGCACGGTCAGGACCGCGGGCTCGCCGCTCAACGTGCGCTCCGGGCCGGGCACGAGCTATTCGATCGTCGGCTCGCGCGCCAACGGCGACAGCGTCAGCATCCGTTGCCAGAAGACCGGCGAATCGGTCAGCGGCACCTACGGCACCAGCAACATCTGGAACAACATCGCACCGGCCGGCAGCAACCAGTACATCCCGGATGCCTACACCTACACCGGCTCCGACGGCCGGGTCGCGCCGGATTGCTGATCGCGCCATCGCGAACGCGGCGGCGGCGCCGATGCCGCCGCTGCGTTCGCCCACCACACGCCTGCAACGCCACCGCATCACCGGACCACGACCCATGAAACCCATCCCACTCGGCCTCGCCCTGCTCGCCGCTTCGCTGTTCGGTGGCGTCGTCGGCAGCCTGATCACGCGCGCGACGATCGCCGCGCCATCGGACCCGACATCGACGCCTTCCGCGCCGATCGCGGCGCGCAGCCACGTGCATGCGGCGCAGGCGCGCGCGAACGGCGGCGTCGATTCCTTCAGCGGCTTCGGCGCGGCCGGCACGCAGCCCAACGATTCCGACCGCATGATCCAGCGCGCGCGCCGCGACCCGGCCTATCTGCGCGAGCTGCTGCGCGGCTACAGCTTCGAAACCGAACTCGACAAGCGCGGCGCCCTGCTCGCGGTGCTGCAGGCCGTGGCCAACGACGACGTATTGCGGACGGCGCGGCAACTGGCCGACAGCGGCGATCCCGAGTCGCGCCGCAACGGCCTGGACCTGCTCAAGGCGTTCCCGCTCGACCAGCCGCAGGTGCGCGAATTGCTGTCGCGCCAGCTGCAGGCCGAGCGCGACCCGGCCATGCTCAAGCAACTGGTCGACATGCTCGCGCCGACCGTGGTCGCCAGCGAAGACGCCGCGCCCCTGCTCGACCGCCTGGCCGAACTGCGCCAACACCCCGATCCGGCGGTGCGCGCGAGCGCGGTGGTGCAATCGGTGCAGTGGAACAAGCACGCCGGCAACGAAGAGATCCTGCAACGCGCGATGCTCGATCCCGATCTGTCGGTGCGCCAGGCCGCCATCGCCGGCATCAACGCCTCCAGCACGCGCTCGGACCGGCTCAAGGACAGCCTGCTCGCCCTGGCCGCCGATCCGCAGACCGACGCCGAGACGCGCAATTCGGCGGTGTTCGCGTTGCAGAATTTCGCCATGAACCGCGGCGAGTACGCGCTGTACCGCAAGGCCGCCGCGCAGGCCGTCGACGGCGACGGCCACGAGCGCGAATATCCGGCGCGCTGAGCCTTGCCGCGACAGCTCGGCTACGAAACACGTTCGCCGCGAAAGCAGACGCGGCGTCAACGCATGACGCGAACGAACTGCGACCGCTTCGACACCCCGACACTTCCGCATTCGCCGTCGACGCGGCAGTCTGTCGCTCGACCTGAGACAACGGAGCGACGACATGGCCCACCGCAGCCGCCTGGCCGGCTTCATCATCGATTGTCAGACCGGCGAGATCGACGCCGCCGCCGATTTCTGGAGCGGCGCGCTCGGCCTGGCCCGGGTCGACACCTACGACGACGACGGCGCGCAGTACGCGCAGCTCGCCGACGCCGCCGGCCAGTTGCACGTCGAAGTGCAGAAGGTCGCGCACCCCTCGCGCGTCCACCTGGACATCGAAAGCGACGACCTCGACGCCGAAGCCGATCGCCTGGAAAAACTCGGCGCCACCCGGGTGGAATTCATCAAGCGCTGGTGGGTGATGCAGGCCCCGACCGGCCATCGCTTCTGCATCGTCAGGATGAAGCATCCCGAGTCGGGGACGCCGCCGAACCAGTGGGACTGAGCGGCGGATCGGGCCCGCGCACCTAACGCCCGCGGCGCGCCATCGCGAACGACGACGGCGCTCAGCTGTCGTCGACCACCAGCCGGTCGCGCCCCGACGCCTTCGCGCGATACAGCGCCTGATCGGCGCGATCGAACACCTGATCGGGCGCATCGCGCCCCGGTTCTCCGCCGGCCACGCCGATCGACACGGTCAGCGCGAACGGCAACGCCGAACGCGCGACGCGCTGGCGGATGCGTTCGCCGATTTCGCTGGCCGTGGCCAGACGCGTGCCCGGCAACACCACCAGAAATTCTTCGCCGCCGTAGCGCACCGCGACATCGCCTTCGCGGATCGACCCGGCCACCGCATCGGCGACCGCGCGCAAGGCGCGATCGCCGAGCAGATGGCCATGGCGGTCGTTGACCTGCTTGAAGTGGTCGACGTCGATCAGCATCAGCGTGTAGGCGGCGCGACCCAGCCGCTGCACCGCATCCGGGCTGTCCTGCAACTGCGCCAACGCGCTGCGATTGAGCAGGCCGGTCAGCGCATCGTGACTGGCGCTGTGCTGCAGCAGGTCGTGACGCCGCTGCAGATCGGCCTGCGCGTTTTCCAGTTGCTGCGCGAACGCCTCGCGTTCGGACAACAGGCGGCGCTGTTCGATCGCATACCGGCGCAGCTCGAACAGATGCTGGATCTGACGCGCCAACGCGGCCAGGCCATCGGCCTGCGCCGCCGACAGCGCGCGCGGCTGAGTGTCGAGCACGCAGATCGTGCCGAGCGGATGGCCGTCGGGGCTCATCAGAGCGACGCCGGCATAGAAGCGCAATGGCCGCCCGCCTTGCAGGCTCAATCCCAGCGCGGCGAAACGCGGGTCCTGCGCGATGTCGCCGATCAACAGCAACTGATCGGGCCGCGCCTGCCCGATCAGTTGGTTGCAGATCGAATGCGAACGCGGCAGTTCTTCGGCGTCGACACCATGCCGCGCCTTGAACCAGACCCGGTCGCGATCGATCAGGGCGATCGCCGCGCCGTGAGTGCCGCACAGGGTCGCGGCAAGACGCACCAGGTCGTCGTAGGCGGCCTCGGGCACGCTGTCGAGCAGGCCGTAGGCTTCCAGTGCGGATTGGCGGCCGTCGTGCGGCGAGGGATCGTCCGCATGCGCGAGCGCCTCGTCCTGCGCGGGCAGGCCCGGGATCGACAGCGGCAGGAAGTGGCGAAGTCGCAGCGGCACGACAGGCATCGGCGCTCTGGGGGAAAGGACGCTACAGGTTACCGGCCACGCTACTCCGGCGACGATTCACTACCCGTGACGGCGGCCGGGCGTGATCGCCGCGATCCGGCGTCGATTCAGGAACACCGCATCGGCCGTACGCACGAGCGCTCAACCGCCGCGATCCAGCCAGACTTCCAGGCCCTGGGCATTGAGTTCGATATCGACCGCGAGCACCGCCTGCACCTGCGTCGGGCTAAGCGCGCTGCCGTGCGCCTGCGCGCGCGCCAGGAAGTAGTCGGTCAGCGCCGCGATCAGCCGCGCGTGTCGCGCGGGTCGATCGCCGCCGGCCGCCGCCGCGGCGCGCGCGAGCCGCACCATCGCATCGATCTGTTCGATCAGTTCCGCGCCGAGCCGCTGCACGTCGCCGACCCGGCCGTAATGGGTCAGGTACATCGCCTCGGGGTCGCGCGCCAGCAAGGTGCGGATCGAGGCCTTGAGCGGCTCGGGTTCGAACTGCACCGGCGAACTGGTCGGCAGCACGAACGGCCCGCGCGGCGCATCGAATTCGCGATAGGACAGGCCGAAGGTGTCGCCGGTGAACCAGGCGCGGCTGCGCGGGTCCCACACGCACAGGTGATGGCGCGCATGCCCGGGCGTGTCCACGCACAGCAGCGGCCGTCCGGCGAGATCGACCACATGGCCGTCCCGCGCGACGACCACGCGTTCGGCCGGGATCGGCACGATCTCGCCGTAGCTGCGGGCGATTTCCTCGGCGCCGTAGACCGCGGTCGCGCCGGCCACCAGCACTTCGGGATCGATCATGTGCGGCGCGCCGCGCGGATGCACGACCGCGCGCGCATTGGGCAGGCGACGCATCAGCGCGCCGGCGCCGCCGGCGTGATCGAGATGCACGTGGGTGAGGATCAGCCAGTCGACCTCGGCCGGGGTCAGCCCCTGCTGCGCGAGCGCATCGAGCAAGGCCGGGATCGAATGCTGGGTGCCGCAATCGACGAAGGCGGCGCGGCCGTTTTCGACGATCAGATAAGCCGCGTCGAAGATCGGGCGATGAAAGCCGGTGTCGACGGTGACGATGCCGTGCGGGCTCGGATCGGAAGCTGAGGTCATGGCGAGTATCGGGCTGTGACTGGATTGCAGTCTAAGTCTTGATGGGTCGCCATCGCGATGCGGCTTTGGTCGACCGGCCCGGCGCAAAGCGCTGAAGTCTACCGAGGTCTTTTGTGGGAGGGGCTTCAGCCCCGATGCTTTTCGTTCCGATCGCAGCGAAACTTCACCGCTGCTGGTCGAACAGCGTCGGGGCTGAAGCCCCTCCCACAAAAGACCTCGCAGCTTCGCCAGCCGATGTGTCACTCAATCGCGAAACCCATCACTCGCGATGATCCACCACCCCACGCAACCACCGCCAGCGCACCGCGCACGCGATCGCCAGCACCAGCAGGAACACGCCGTACCCCAGCGACGTGGCGAGAATCTGCGGCCACATCGCGCCATGCCCGCGCCCGGCATGCAGGTGCGCCCAATGCACGGTGAGCACGAACGCGCACACCGACACCGCCAGCGACACCGCATCGAACAACTGCCGCGCCGGGTTGCGCGGCCGGCGCGGATACAGCCAGAACAAGGCGCCGAGGATCGCAAACCACGGCAGGAACAGGATCAGCGCCAGGTTGAGCTCGACGAAGCGGCTCACGAGGCAGCGCGCTCCTTCGCCGCGGCCTTGGCCTGTCGCTCGGTCTCCTCCGCCAGGCGGATGGCGCTCAGCGCATTGACCACCTTGACCCGTGCGTCCGCGTCGATCGGCTCGCACGCCGCCAGCAAGGCATCGAACACCATCGCCGAATCGTCGGCCCTGGCGCGGCCAAGCAACTGGCCGATCTCCTTGGGCGCGGCAAAACCGCGGCTTTGCAGCAGCACCTCGTCTTCATGGGCGAGCTTGAAATAGAACAGCCCGTCGGACTCGCGGTATTGCTTGAACGCCGGCACATTCGAGACAGGTTTCAGCGTGTCCGGCACAGAACGGTAGTTCTCGCCGCCATCGGCCGTGGACGCCAGATCGCGCAGGCCCACCGCCGCGCGCAGTCGCTTCATGGTCGAATGCGCGTAACGCTCGCGCACCCGGCGCGCGCCGTCGATCAGGATCGCCTCGATCTTGTGCGGCTGCGCGATCAGCGTTTCGTACTTCTCGCGCAACGGAGCGATCTCCGCATCGATGCGCTCGAACAAGGCCTGCTTGGCCTCGCCCCAGGCGATGCCGTCGGCGAAGGCGCGTCGCATCGCTTCGGTTTCCTCGACGCTAGCGAACGCCTGGTAGATCTGGAACAGCGCCGAACCTTCGGTGTCCTTGGGCTCGCCGGGCGCGCGCGAATCGGTGACGATCGAATAGATCAACTTTTTCAACTGCTCGCGCGGCGCGAACAACGGAATGGTGTTGTCGTAGCTCTTGCTCATCTTGCGGCCGTCCAGGCCCGGCAAGGTCGCCACGCTTTCTTCGATCAGCGCTTCGGGCAGGACGAAATGCTCGCCGTACAGATGATTGAAGCGCTGGGCGAAATCGCGCGCCATCTCGATGTGCTGGACCTGGTCGCGGCCGACCGGAACCTTGTGCGCGTTGAACACCAGGATGTCGGCCGACATCAGCACCGGGTACATGAAGAGGCCGGCGTTGATCGCCGCGTCGTCGTCCTCGCCCTCGGCGCGGTTCTTGTCGACCGCGGCCTTGTAGGCGTGCGCGCGGTTGAGGATGCCCTTGCCCGCGACGCAGGTCAGGAACCAGCTCAGCTCCGGAATCTCGACGATTTCGCTCTGCCGGTAGAACCACACCTTGGCCGGGTCCAGGCCGCAGGCCAGCCACGCCGCGGCGATCTCCAGGGTCGAGCGCTGCACGCGCTCGGGTTGCGTCACCTTGATCAGCGCATGCAGGTCGGCGAGGAAGTAGAAACTCTCGACGTCGGGCGTGAGGCTGGCGGCGACCGCCGGGCGGATCGCGCCGACGTAGTTGCCCAGGTGGGGAGTGCCGGAGGTGGTGATGCCGGTGAGGACGCGGGTCTGGGTCATGGTGAATCGCGGGTGGATCGTGGTCGGCCAGTGTACCCGCTGGCCGCCGCGGCCGACCCCGTGGGGCGGGCGGTCCGCCGGGCCGTCTGCCTGAGCGGCAGCTGAGCGCCGTCGGCCGGCGCGGACGCGCGGGCGCAGCTGTGATCGCAGCCACAACCCCGTTTCGATCGGGCGGGCGTTTGCAGGATCGACCACCCCATCGACCACCAGGAGACTCCGCCATGTTCCGCTCGCTAGTCCTGCTCGTCGGCGCCGCGTTGACCGCAAGCGCCTGCACCCCGAGCTACGCCCGCCCGCTGGTCGATGTCGCCGTGGTCGACCGCGACAGCGGCGACTGGCTGCCGAGCTGGCCCCACCGCGGCCAGCAATGGATCGCCGGCACCCCGGGCCACCGCTACTCGGTGCGCCTGACCAACACCAGCGGCCAGCGCGTGCTGGTGGTGCTGTCGGTCGACGGCGTCAACGCGGTCAGCGGCCAGACCGCCAACCCGTCGCAGGCCGGCTACGTGCTCGATGCCTGGCAGTCGACCGAGATCAACGGCTGGCGCAAGTCGCTCGACGACGTGGCCCAGTTCGTGTTCACCGATCTGCCCGACAGCTACGCCGCGCGCACCGGCCGGCCCGACAACGTCGGCGTGATCGGCGTGGCGGTGTTCGAGGAGCGAACCTATCGCGAACCGCCGCGCCCGTATCCCACGCCGTATCCCTACGGGTATCCGCCGGTGGCGCGCGAAGGCGAAGCGGCCAAGGCCGAGCGCCGCGCATCGGGCAATGCCGCGCCCGCGCCGGCCGCGAGCGGGCTGGGCCGCGAATCGGCCGCCGCCGATGCGGCCGCGCAATCGATCGGCACCGGTCACGGCTCGCGCGAATGGTCGCCGGTGTCGCAGACCCAGTTCGTGCGCGCCTCGCGTTCGCCCGCGCAGATCGTGCAACTGCGTTACGACGACTACGGCAGCCTGGTCGCGCGCGGCGTGGTGCCGCGTTACCGCGATCCGTACTACCGCAACCGCAACGAACCCAACGCGTTTCCCAGCGGCTTCGTCGCCGATCCGCCGTCGCGCGGGTGGTGAGGCTCGGGAATCGGGAATCGGGAATCGGGACCAGCCTGCATCGCCGGGTGAGTGATGCGCAATAAAAACGGGCCGGATTCGCATCCGGCCCGTTTCATTTCAACGACATTCCTCGTACCTCGCGCGGGCGGCTGTCCACAACTCCGCCTGCGCGATCACTGCACGGCGCGGCGATCAGCAGGTTTGATCGGCGCGGCTTGTCGCATCATCCAGACCCGCGGGCTCAGTTCAAGGTCTTGCCGAACTCGCGCACTTCTTTTTCAGCGCGGTCCTTTTCCCAGCCATAGCGTTCCTGCAGCTTGCCGGCGAGGTATTCGGAATTGCCTTCGGCGACATCGAATACGTCGTCGGTCAGGTCGCCCCACTTGGCCTTGGCCTTGCCTTTGATCTGGGTCCACTTGCCGGCAATGATGTCTTTGTTCATCGGTGTCCACTCCTTCAGTTGGGGGATTCGGATTCGGCGCCGCGCACTTGCCCGTATCGCTGCGTAGTGCGTGATCGGCCTGCCGAGATCACGAAGCCAGCTTCGCAGCCGCGACATTCGCATCCGATCACGATTGCGTTAGCCCGCACTTGATGTCGATGAACGAAGTGAATCCTTCAGCCGCGAATTGCGCATTGCGTTGCGGAACGTCGCCGTCGCAAACCTTTGAACAAAATCGCGGGCAAACAAAAAGGCCGGATTGCTCCGGCCTTCTTGCTTGCATCTTAGTTCGCGCGGCGTGACTTACTTGCCGTCGCGTACGTCTTCGGCCTTCTGCTCGACCTTTTCGCCGGCCTTCTTTACGTCCTTACCGGCGCCGGCCACGGTGTTGCAAGCACTCAGGGTGCCCATCGAGAACAGGGCCAGCAGCAACAGGGCAGTCAAACGCTTCATAGAATCTCCTTGGTCATAGCGGCCGCGCCACTCGTCGCGTCCTGGGGCCGATCAGACGCGAGCGAACGTGAAGCCCGCGTGCATTGAGTCGCGAAAGCCACGCGAAACAATGCCTTACGCGAGTTCATCGGCGCCCGCCGTCAGCCGCGATTCATCGCCGCGGCCGCCGTCGGCGCGGTTTGCCTCACTCGCGCATCAAGGTGGATTTTCCGAACAGGCTCTCGACCAGGTCCACCGAGAGCTTCGCGGTGCGGTTGCGCTTGTCGAGGATCGGATTGAGTTCGACGATGTCCAGCGACGCGAGCCGTCCGCTGTCGGCGATCATCTCCATCACCAACTGGGCTTCGCGATAGTTCGGCCCGCCCGGCACCGTGGTGCCCACGCCCGGGGCGATGCTCGGATCGAGGAAGTCGACATCGAAGCTCACGTGCAGGTGGGTGTTGTCGTCCACGCCTTCGAGCGCTTCCTCCATCACCCGCTTCATGCCGATCTCGTCGATGTAGCGCATGTCGTACACGTCCAGGCCATGTTGCTGGATCAATTGCTTCTCGCCCGGATCGACCGAACGGATGCCGATCTGGCGGATATCCTCGGCGCGCATCGCCGGCGCCGGGCCGCCGAGCGTGGTCAGTTCCTGCGGGCCGATGCCGCACAGGCACGACACCGGCATGCCGTGGATGTTGCCCGACGGCGTCACCTGGCTGGTGTTGAAGTCGGCGTGCGCATCGAGCCACAGCACGCGCAGCTGCTTGCCGGTTTCGCGGCAGTAGTTCGCCACCGCGGTGATCGAACCCAGGCCGAGGCAATGATCGCCACCGAGCAGGATCGGCATGCGTCCGGCGCGCAGTTCCGCGCCGACCGCGTCCATCACCAGACGGTTCCAGGTCACCACTTCAGGCAGGTGGCGATAGCCTTCGACCGGTTTCTGCCAGGGATTGCGCGGGCCGTCGAGATTGCCGCGATCGACCACGTCGACGCCGCGCGCGGCCAGGGCTTCGCCGAGGCCGGCGATGCGCAGGGCTTCGGGTCCCAGGCGCGCGCCGCGATGGCCGGCACCGACGTCGGTCGGCGCACCGATCAACGAAACCGGGGGATAGGTACGACTCATAAGGATGTCCTCTGCCGCGATGGCTGACGGATGAGCGCGCGGCATCGATAGGTGAACGCTGACGATGCCCGCGGCATCGCGCGATCGCCGCAACAGGGCCGTTGCGGCCGCCGACGATGGAGGCATTCTAGTCCGTTCGTGCTGAGCGGGGTCGTCACCGCGGGGCCGGCGGCTTGTCGGGGCCGGGCCGATCGCGGGAAGCAGACAGCAGGTCGCGAGCGCCTTCGCGCGCTCAATCGACCCGGCAATCCAGGCTCAGATCGACCTGCTCGCCGTCGCCCAGCCGTCCCAGTACCGCGCCGCTGCGCAGCGCATCCACCGGCACGGTCGGCGCCGGACACGCCGAGCCGCTGCACGACGCCGGCCCCGCGCAACTCAGGCCCGCCAGCGCCTGGCTGCGCACGACCGCGCCGATCGCCGCATCGGGGCCGTGGTTGGAAACGACGATGCGGTAGTGGCTGGTCGAATCGCGCGCGACCGTGTCGTCGGCCTGATCGTGGCCGCCGGCCGCGCTGGTGTTGGTGACCGCAACGGCCAGGTCGGCACGGGCGTTGCGGGTATTGGTGAAGGTGCAGCTCAGTTCGTCGTGCGCCGACACCGTCACCAGGAACGAGCTGCCGTCGCCGCGCGGCGCGGGGCCGGTGGCATTCGCGTTGGTGCAGGCGTAACGGCTGAGGTAATTGGACAGACTCGTACCGGGCGCGCTGGACGCAGGCGCTTCCGACAATTCGTAGGTGGTGCCGGCGATCGGGGCGATCAGCACCGCGGCATGCGATGTCACCTGCGACCGGGTTCCCGCGGTATCGGCGCTCACCGTCTGCCCCGGTCCGCGTGGCGCGATCGACAAGGTGAACTGATCGGTCGGGTTGAAACGGCCGCTCGCCGCGAACGCCTTGTTCAGGCGGATCATCGGCGAAGGCGGCGCGGTCACGGTGATGTCGTCGTGGTAGACGATGCGAGTCAGCGGCGCGCCGCCCGCGGTGGTGGCATCGGGTCGATACAAGCCCCACTGCAGCACGCCGTGCTGACCGGCGCTCGCCGGATCGAACGTGGGGTAATCGATGATCGTGGCCTTGCGGGTGAAATCGGCCTGCGTATCCAGGCGCATGTCGGCGATGAAATAGCCATCGGAATTTCGCGACCACAGGATGTCGAAGCGGAAGTCGATCCAGCGGTTGTCGTACGGCCTTATGTCGTCGATCAGCACGATCTGCCGCGATCCGTACCGCAGGACCATCTGGTTGCGTCGCACGCCGATCAGGAAATCGGCCGCGCCGTTGACGTGCTTGAATTGCCAGACGATATCCAGCGGCGTGGAGCCGCCGGTCCAATCCTGCCAGTCGTCGAGCAACACGCTGAAGCTGTACAAGCGATGGTCGCCGTCGCGGTACAGCGCCGCCGGCACGCGATCGGTCGCCGTCTCGCTGCGTGGCTTGCCGTAGGACACATACGCCGGATCGTCGAGGTTCACCTTGTGGCCGACCGAATACAGGCCCGATCGTGCGTACCGGCGGCCGACGAACACCGCGTCCGGCGCGGTCGCGGCGGTGGTCTCGATCCGCGCGATGCCCGAATCGGTGGTGCCGGTTTCGTAATCGGCGACCAAGGTCGGCGTTTGCGCTGCGACATCCTGGGCGCACACCATCAGGCCGATCAGACAGCAAGTCATCAACGCGCGTATCGGCTCCATGGCCATGAGTTCGCTCGATCAACTGACGCGTGGGAAACAAGGACGAAGCCGCGGCGCGGCCATCGACCGTCGGGCACGATCCCGGCCAAGCCTGCTTGGCGGGACCGGCGATTCTCCTGCCGGGAAAGCGCATGCGCAATGCTGCGGTCGAGGCCGAACAGGAACTGTGCGCTGGGCCGAAAACTGGGCTGTCAACGTATTTCCACGCGTTCGGCATGACATGAGTGCCAGTGGCTTTTAGCGCATGCTGACTCGCCGTGCCAAAGATACGCTATTCGGTGTATCGAGCGATGCTGAATGTTCGGTGTTGCGGCTCGGTGCGCGAGCGGCGGTCGCGTGCGAAGGCGAGCTGTGGTTTTCGTGGTTGCCGCGGGGAGGTATTCGAGCCGTGCGAGGTGCGCTGCTAAGGCGGCATGTGAACTGGCGGCCGGAATGGGCGCGGCCTTCGGATGGGTTGGCCAGGCGGTTGTTTTTTCTCGGGGTCACGTGGTGCCGCTTGTCCGAATCGAACGGACGACCGCTCGCTTACAAGGCGAGTGCTCTACCAACTGAGCTAAAGCGGCAGCTTGACGTGACGGGCGACCAGCGAGCGGGTCGGTGGCGCCGGCGCATTCTATCGCGCCCGGGTCTCATCGCGACAGCGCGACGCGCCGGTCGCGATCAGCCCAGCCCGGCGCAGGAACGGCCGCGCCAGCGCGAGGCACCGGCGGCGCGGCGCAGCGCATCGCCGTTGGAGGTGGTGGTGGCGACGTCGATCCAGGTCGGGCCTTCGCCGCTTTCGCCGAGCGCTTCGACCCGCGCGGTGAAGCCGGCCGCGCTCAATTCGGCGCCGCGCTTGCGCGCCGATTCCTCGCTGCGGAAACGGCCCAGCGCGATCGCATTGGCTTCGCTGCCGCTCATCACGAACAGATCGCTGAAACCGGCCGCGCGGATGCGCTGCGCGGTGGCCTGCGCGGCCTCGGCGCTCGCCTGCGGCATGTACACGCGCCAACCGCGTGCATTGCTGGTGCTGGCCTGGGTGTGGGTGGCCAGTTTCTGGGCCAAAGGCTGCAACTTCGCGCGTGCCGCGGCGGCCGCGGCGGTGTCGGCGAACGGCCCGATGCTGAAGCATTGCGGCTTGGCTTCGGGCGCCGGTGCGATCGGTGTGGTCGCGGGTGCGGGCGCCGACGGCAATGGCGCAGCGGTCGCCACCGTGGAAGCCGGCGGCGGCGATGCGGCCGGCGGGGTCTGCGGTTTCTCCACCGCAGGCGCCGGTGCCGAACTCGCAGGCGCAGCCGACGCGGGCAACGGTGCCGGCGACGATGCCGCCGGCGCAGCACCGGCCGTTGCCGTTGCCGTTGCCGTCGCTGGCGTAACCGCGCGTAGCTTGGCGGCGCTGCGCGGCTCGCCGACCATCTGCAACCGCGCCACGCCGAGCGGAAGTCGTTCCTGTGGCGGCGCAGGCGGCACGGGCCGCGCGATCCACCACGCGGCGACGCCGAGGTTGAGCGCGATCAGCAGGACGATGAGGGCACGAACGAGCATGCGCGGATTCTAGCCTGCCCGGTCGCCGCCCCGCTCAACGCGAAGTTTCGATTCCGGCCCAGATCGACAGACCTTCCAGCACCAAGGTCGGCGCGGCGATCGGCGACGGCAGCGCGGCGGCGAGCGCGTCGCTGCCGCCGCCGTGCAGCAGCAACTGCGGCACGGTGCCCAGCTTCAACTTGGCCACGGTCAGGCTGCGCTCGATCAGCGCCAACGCCGCGCCGTCGCAGCCCGACGCCAGCGCATCCTCGGTATCGGAAGCGAACGACATGCGCTGGCCGCCGAGTTCGGGCAACTGCGGCGCGCGGCCGTGCAGCGCTTCGCGCATCAGCGTCGGCGACGGTGCGATCAGACCGCCGTGATGCAGGCCGCCGGCATCGAGCAGGTCGATCGTCAACGCAGTGCCGACGCCGCAAATCAAGGCCGCGCCTTCGCCGCGCGCGTGCGCGCCCAGCAGGGCGAGAAAGCGATCGACGCCGAGCTTGCGCGGTTCGGCGTAGGCGATGCGCACGCGGCCGAAACCGTCCAGCTCGAAACTCGGCTGGGTGCGCGCGATCGAGATCCGGCCGCAGCGTTCGGTCAACGCCTGCACCACCGCCATGCGCAGCGCCGGATGGGCGACGCTGGCCAGATAGGCGACCTCGATGCGCTCGTCCGGCAAGGCCTCGGCCAAGGCCGCGGCGACGTCTTCCTCGCGATGCGGCAACGCCAGCGCCGGGCCGGGGCGGCCGCGCGCATCCAGCGGCGCGCACTTGAGCCGGGTATTGCCCAGATCGAACAGCCAGGCGCTCATCGCGCATCTCCCGCGCCGCGGCGCACGCTGACTTCACCGGCGTGGAAGCGGCGTTCTTCGCCGTCGGCCAGGCGCACCCGCAACGCGCCGTCGTCAGCCAGGCCGATCGCGGTGCCGGCATGATCGGCCTGGGCGCCGTGGACGGTCACCGCCTGCCCGGCCAAGGCGTCGAACGCGGCGTAGCGATCGATGAAAGGCGCCAGGCCGGCGGCGTCGAACTCGTCCAGCGCCGGCAGCAGGCTGTCGAGCAAGGCGGCGACGACGGTATTGCGCGACAACGCGCGCTGCGCGGCCAACGTCGCCAGATCGCACCAGGGTTGATCGATCTGCGCCGCGGCCGCGGCCGGCATGCGCACGTTGAGGCCGAGGCCGATCACCGCCCGCGCCGGGCCGGCGTATTCGCCGCCGCCCTCGACCAGCAGGCCGCCGAGTTTGCGCAGGCCGGCGCCGTCGAGCACGACCAGATCGTTCGGCCATTTCAATCGCACATCGGCATAGCCCAACCGCTGCAAGGCCTCGACCGCGGCGATGCCGGCGACCAGGCTCAACCCGCCCAGGCGCGCGAGGCCGCCGCCGAAACTGCGCGACAACGACAGATACAGATGCGCGGCCAGCGGCGAGGCCCAGACCCGGCCGCGCCGCCCGCGCCCGCCGGTCTGGCGTTCGGCCAGCAGCACCGCGGCGCCGTGCGCGGGCGTGGGCCGGCGCAGCAGCTCGCTGTTGGTCGAATCGATCGTCCAGGCCACGTCCAGCGCCGCCAGGCGCGCACGCGCGTCGGCCTGCATGACCGCGCCGATCGCCTGCGCGTCGAGCAGGTCGAGCGGCTGCGACAAGGCATAGCCGCGACCGGGCTTGGCCTCGATCGCGACCCCGGCTTCGCGCAGGGCCTCGATGCGTTTCCACACCGCGGCGCGGGTCTGCCCGGCCGCGCCGGCCAGCGCGTCGCCGGTGGCGGGACCTTCGATCAGGCGTTGCAGCAGCGCGCGGTCGTCCATCAGCTCCGGCGCCAACGGTGCAACAGGCGGGCGCCGTTGAAGCGCGACTCGGTGCCGGCGCGCAGGCGGGCGAGATTGCCGCGATGGGTGAACACGATCAGCGCCGCCGCGGCCAGGGCGAAATACAGCCGCGGCAGGCCGGCATCGCCGAGCCAGGCCAGCAGCGGCAGGCACAGCGCGGCGGTCACGGTGGCCAGGCCGACATAGCCGCTGAGTACGATCACCAGCGCCCACAGCGCCAGCAGAATCGGCAGCGCGAACGGCCACAGCACCGCCAGCCCGCCGACCAGGGTCGCCGCGCCCTTGCCGCCGCGAAAGCCGTGCCAGATCGGCCAGACATGGCCCAGCACCGCGGCGAACGCGGCCAGGTAGCCATGCGAGGTCACCGACAAGGCATGCCCGACCGGCGCGTAGCGCAGCGCCAGCCAGGTCGCCAGCGCGCCCTTGCCGATATCGAACACCACCACGCCCACGGCGAAACGCAGGCCCTGGGTGCGGAAGGCATTGGTGCCGCCGGCATTGCCGCTGCCCTGGCTGCGGATGTCGACCCCGCGCAGCTTGCCCAGCAGCAGGCTGCCCGACAGCGAACCGATCGCGTAGGCGGCCACCAGCAGCGCCACCGAGACCGGCGCCAGTTGGGTGACCACGGACAACTGCGGAGAGAGTGGATCGAACGGCATGCGCGGATTATGCGGGAGCCGGCGCGGGTTCGAACGCGGCGGGGATCGATCGGCGATCCGCGCAAGGCACTGGTGGCGTACGGGCTGTGACCGGCGTGCTGGTTGATTGCGCCGTCACGCGCAGTTCGCCGTCGCCGCGGCGGCCGCGTATCCGACGGTAGGAGCTGCGCAAGCTGCGACTGCGAAACCCCGGCAACGACGCCGGCTGCACAGAACCTGCGTCGTAGCCGCAATGGCGCGGTCGCGGCTCGCGCCGCTCCTACAGGCAGGCCATTCGGGAGTCGCCGCGGCGGTCCCGTATCCCACTGTAGGAGCTGCGCAAGCTGCGACCGCGAAACCTCGACAACGACGCTGGCCACACAGGACCCGCGCCGTAGCCGCTATGGCGCGGTCGCGGCTCGCGCCGCTCCTACAGGTAGGCCATTCAGGAGTCGCAGCGGCGGCCCCGTATCCGACTGTAGGAGCTGCGCAAGCTGCGACCGCGAAACTCCGACAACGACGCCGGCTGCACAGAACCTGCGTCGTAGCCGCTATGGCGCGGTCGCGGCTCGCGCCGCTCCTACAGGCAGGCCATTCAGGAGTCGCCGCGACGGCCCCGCATCCCACTGTAGGAGCTGCGCAAGCTGCGACCGCGAAACTCCGACAACGACGCCGGCTGCACAGAACTTGCGTCGTAGCCTCATTGGCGCGGTCGCGGCTCGCGCCGCTCCTACAGGTAGGCCATTCGGGAGTCGCCGCGGCGGCCCTGTATCCGACTGTAGGAGCTGCGCAAGCTGCGACCGCGAAACCCCGGCAACGACGCCGGCTGCACAGAACCTGCGTCTTAGCCGCATTGGCGCGGTCGCGGCTCGCGCCGCTCCTACAGGCAGGCCATTCAGTAGTCGCAGCGACGGCCCCTAGGCCATGCGGGAACGACACGAGCTGCACCCGCGTCGACGCCGCGCCTCAAACCGCCCCGGGCACCGGCTGCAACGACACCAGCAACGCGCCCCGCCCCGCATGCGCGCCCAGCGCCGGGCCGGTCTCGACCAGCCAGGCCCGCTCCAGACCCAGCCGTCGGCGCAACGCTTCGAGCAGCCGTTCGCCGTCCGCGCGCGCATCGCAATGGCCGATGATCGCGCGCCAGCGCTGCCCACGCGGCGCGCGCCGGGCGATGTAGCGCGCGAACGCTTCCGGCGCGCCGGCCTTGGCGAACACCCCGCCGCTGACGCCCAACCGGCCCTCGGGCTTGATCTTCGCGATCGGGGTCAGCCCGGTGAACCGCACCAGCGGCACCGCCCACGGCGGCACCCGGCCGCCGCGCACCGCATGCGAGATGTCGCGCGCCATCGCCCAGGTCAGGGTCAACGGCCGCAGCCGTTCGAGTTCGGCCACGATCGCCGGCAGCTCGATCCCGTCGGCGGCCAGCTCGGCCGCGCGCCAGGCCAGCAGGGCCTGGCCACCGGCGGCGTTGAAGGTGTCGAACACCTGGATCCGGCGCGCACCGCTGTCGTCGGCGCGGGCGGCGGCCTGTTCGCCCGACTGCAAGGTGCCCGACACCGCGCGCGACAGCCCCACGTACAGGACCTGGGCGCGATGGCCGAGCAGGAATTCGAAGGTGCGGCGGAAATCCCCCGGCGGCGGCTGGCTGGTGCGCGGCAGGTCGGCGCTGGCCGCCATGCGCCGGTAGAACTCGGCGGTCGCCAGGCCGGTCTTGTCGAGGTAATCGCGGCCGTCGATCGACACCCGCACCGGCACCACGTGCAGGCCGTAGTGTTCGGCCAGTTCCTCGGGCAGGTCGGCGGCGCTGTCGGTGACCACGGCCACGCGCTGCACGCGTTCGATGCTGCGCTGCTGCGCCAGCATGTCGTCGGCCTTCATGCCCTCGACCACGCCGAACCGCGCGCACGCATCGAACAGCATCTGCGGAGCGCCGACATGCGCATGCACGCGCAGGCGCGTGGCGCCGCCGGCCAGCACCAGCGAATCGGCGCCGATCGCTTCGAGCGCGTCGCGCAAGCGATCGCGCGGCAGGTGCTCGCCGACCAGCAGGCATTCGCTGCACCAACGCCGCAACGGATCGACCGTCTCGTGCAAGGCGGGAATCGCCGGATCGGTGTGATCGGCGGCGTGGCCATGCCCGCCGCAGCCCTCGTTCGCGGCGATGCCGGCGCCATGCACGCGCAGCGCGCGCGGGCCGCCGTCGACGAATTCGGCGATGCCTTCGAGCAGGTCGACGAAACCCTGCGCGCCGGCATCGACCACGCCGGCCTTCTGCAGCAGCGCCATCTGCTGCGGCGTGTACGCCAGCGCCGCGCGCGCCCGCGCCAGCGCGCTGACGAAGCCCGGGCGCGGGTCGCCGTCGGCGCTGGCCGCGGCGGCTTCCTCCAGCGCGTCGGCGAAAGCGTTGATGACGCTCAGGATGGTGCCCTCGACCGGGTGCGCCAGCGCGGCGCGGGCGTTGGCCGCGCCGTGGCGCACCGACGCGGCCAGGGTGCTCGCGTCCAGCTCGGGCTGGGCGCGCGCGTGCTCGGCCACGCCGTGCAGGAACTGGGCCAGGATCGCCCCGGAATTGCCGCGCGCGCCGTCGATCGCGTCGTCGCCGATGCGCTTGAGCAGTTCGCCGATGTGGCGGCTGCGCCGGCTCAGCGCCCCGTTCAGCAGGCTGCCCAGGGTATGCGCGAGGTTGTTGCCGGTATCGCCGTCGGCCACCGGGAACACGTTGATCCGGTTGAGCAGGTCGCGGCCGGCGATGACCCGGCGCGCGCCGGAGATCAAGGCCCGGCGCAGGGCGGGCGCGGTCAGCGGCAGGCGTGCGTTCGGCATGGGCCCAGTCTGGCGCAAACCGGGGCCGGCGCTTGCTGCGGCGCACAAGCGACGGCGCGGGCGAACGGTGCGGATCACGGGTAATCCGGGCGACGCGGCCGGGCACGCTGCGGGTCGATCGGGGCGAACGGAAGGGCACACTCGATGATCCGGCCGAACGGCCGGATTCGGTAACGGTTTCGCGCTATAGTCGGCAATGGTCCCGGGCGCATCGCCGGGCCGACCTCCAAGGATTCCGCCATGTTACGGATCTGCACCTGCCTGCTGCTCGCCCTCGCCAGTGTCCTGGTCGTCGCGGAGGTGAGTGCGCGCGAGGTCAACAAGCTCAGCCAGGCCGACGCCTGCTCGGCCTCGCAGAAGACCGCCGCCGACCGTCCCGCCGCGCGCACCAGCGCCCCGCCGCCAACCGCGCGCGACACCAAGGCCAAGCCGAGCATGCACAGCGATTCGGACAGCACCAACCGCTTGCAGTCGCCGCGCTGGCACAATTTCCTGCCGGGCATGTTCCGCTGATCGGACGGCCGCGCCGAACCGATCGCTTCGCCGACCGGATGTTCCACTGACCGCCTAGGCCGCCGCACCCTTGTTCGAGTTCCTGCGCCGTCTGCGGCGCCCCGCCCCATCCATCGACGACGAACTGTGGCGGATCACCGTCGCCGCCTTGCCGTGGGCGCACGCACTGGATGCGTCGCGACAACAGCGGCTGCGCGAGCTGAGCACGCGCTTCCTGCACGAGAAGACCATCACCCCGGTGCAGGGTTTGCATCTGGACGAAGTGCAGCACGGCATGCTCGCGGCGATGTGCTGCCTGCCGCTGCTGGAATTCGGCCCCGAAGGCCTGCACGGGTGGTCGCAGATGCTGGTCTATCCCGACGAGTTCCGGGTCAAGCTGGTCGACTTCGACGAAAACGACGTGCAGCACGAGTGGCACGAGGAAATCAGCGGCGAGTCGCACGACAACGGCGTGCTGATCGTGTCCTGGGCCGACGTCGTCGCCGAATGCGCCGCGCCGCATCGCGGCGACATGGTGGTGATCCACGAGATGGCGCACAAGCTGGATTTTCTCGATGGCCTCATCGACGGCACGCCGCCGTTGCCGCGCGAATGGCAGCTCGAATGGGCGCGCGATTTCCAGGCGGCTTATGAGGATTTCGGCGACGAGGTCGATGCCTTGCTCGACGCGGTGGACGACGACCCGGACCTGGTGCTGAGCGAGGACGAACAAGCCGGTTACCTGCACGGCATCCGCACCACCGCGGCCGATGCGCCGGAAGAATTCTTCGCCGTGGTCAGCGAATGCCATTTCAGCAATCCCGGCGCGCTGCTGGCGCGCATGCCGCAGGTGGCTGCGCATTTGACCCGGTTCTATGGGCCGTCGCCGTTCGCCTGAGCGCAAGCACGAGGTCTTTTGTGGGAAGGGCTTCAGCCCCGATGCTTTCCTTTTAGATCACTTCGAATGTTCGTGGCGATCTGAGCGAAAGGCATCTTGCTTGAACGCAAGCACGAGGTCTTCTGTGGGAGGGGCTTCAGCCCCGATGCTTTCCTTTCAGATCACTTCGAATGTTCATGGCGACCCGAGCGAAAGGCATCTTGCTTGAACGCAAGCACGAGGTCTTTTGTGGAAGGGGCTTCAGCCCCGATGCTTTCCTTTCAGATCACTTCGAATGTTCATGGCGATCCGAGCGAAAGGCATCGGGGCTGAAGCCCCTCCCACAAATGACTTCGTGGCTCACAGGTCGATGAGCGTGAGCGCGAATCAACAACGAGCCCGCGCAAACAGCGCCCAGCCGACGCCTACAACCCCGGCGGCAGCTTCACTTCGAACCGCGTCCCGCCCAGTTCCTCCGAGGGCGTGACATCCAAAGTGCCGCGATACCCGCGCACCAGGTCCTGCACGATCGCCAGGCCGATGCCGTGGCCATGCACGCGCTCGTCGCCGCGCACGCCGCGCTGCAGGATCGAGGCGACCTTGTCCGGCGGAATGCCTGGGCCGTCGTCGTCGACCGCGAGCAACAGGCCGGGCCGGCGATTGGCCGCGGTCTCGCCGGGCTGCACCGTCAACAGCACCCGCGAATTCGCCCACTTGAACGCGTTTTCCAGCAGGTTGCCGAGCAGTTCCTGCAAGTCGCCGGGTTCGCCGTGGAACTGCACGCCGTCGGCGAGATCGAATTCGCACAGCACGCCCTTGGAGGCATAGACCTTTTCCAGGCCGCGCACGATTTCCTCGGCATGCGATTCGATCGCGATCGGCGCGGCGAACAAGGCGTGTCCGCCCGACGCGGCGCGCGCGAGCTGGTACGACACCAGATCGTTCATGCGCCGCAGTTGCACGCTGACGTCTTCGCGCAACTCCGGATCGATCGGCACCGGCCCGTTCTCGTCGTCCAGGCGCGCATGCAGCACCGCCAGCGGCGTTTTCAGGCTGTGCGCGAGATCGGCCAGGGTGTTGCGCTGGCGATCGAGGTTTTCGCGTTCGCTTTCGATGAAGGCGTTGATGCTTTCGGTCAGCGGTTCGAGCTCGCGCGGATGGCGCTCGCTCATGCGCGAGGCGAGGCCGCGCTGCACGCGCTTGAGCTCCTCGATCACGCGTTTGAGCGGGCGCAGGCTCCACTGCATGATCAGCGCCTGCAACAACAGCAAGATCACGCCGGCACCGCCGAGATAGCGCCACAGCGCCTGACGGAACACCGCGACCTGATGGCGCAGCGCGCTGGTGTCTTCGAGGATGTAGATCGTGTACTGGAATTCGGACTTGGCGTCGCCGTCGACGCTCCAGATCAGGCCGCGCCCATAGCGATACGCCTCGCCGGTGCGGCCGCTGATCTCGGTGACCGGCAACGGGCCTTCGAAGGTTTCCTCTGTGGGCTTGAGCATGCCGCCGTCGGGCAGCACCGGGCCTTGCGCCGACATCGAATCCCAGTGCCCGTTGGGCAGGATCACTTCGGCGTACAGGCCGCTGCCGGGCCGGTCGAAACGCGGGTCCGGCGGATCGTAGGGCGGGATGATTTCGCCGCCGCGGCCGAAATCGGTGTCGGCCGCATACGCCAACGCGTAACTAGTCAGACGCTGGCGCAGATTGCTTTCGGCGGTCTCAAGGAACGCGCGGTCGAGCGCGTAACCGGCCAGGGCCAGGAAGGCCAACAGGCCCAGACTTGCGGCCAGCAACTGGCGCGCGCGCAGCGAGCGCGGCTGTCCCCAGCTCATGGCATCGGGCGGGCAACGCGGCCCGCATCAGGAAAAGACGCGGGCCGCATAAGGCTCCGGTGGTACTCCGGTATCAGTCGCCGCTGCGCGGGATCGCGAAACGATAGCCGCGGCCACGCACGGTTTCGATCGGCTTGAGCGCGCCGTCGGGATCGAGCTTCTTGCGCAGGCGGCCGATGAACACTTCCAGCACGTTGGAGTCGCGGTCGAAGTCCTGCTGATAGATGTGCTCGGTGAGATCGGCCTTCGAGACCAGCTCGCCGGCATGCATCATCAGGTACTCCAGCACCTTGTACTCGTAGCTGGTGAGGTCGACGTTGGTGCCGTTGACGCTGACCGTCTGCGCGGCCAGGTCCAGCATCACCGGACCGCATTCCAGGGTCGGCTTGCTCCAGCCCGCGGCGCGGCGCACCAGCGCGTTGAGGCGCGCCAGCAGTTCCTCGACGTGGAACGGCTTGACCAGGTAATCGTCGGCGCCCTGCTTGAGGCCCTCGACCTTGTCCTGCCAGCTCGAACGCGCGGTCAGGATCAACACCGGGAATTTCTTGCCCTCGTCGCGCAGCGCCTTGATCAGCTCCATGCCCGACATCTTGGGCAGGCCCAGATCGATGATGCCCAGGTCGAACGGCACCTCGCGGCCCATGTACAGGCCTTCCTCGCCGTCTTGCGCGGCATCGACCGCGAAGCCCTCGCGCTTCAGGCGCGCGGCCAGGGTCTCGCGCAGAGGCGCTTCGTCTTCGACCAGCAGAATTCGCATGGGCACTCCCTTGATGAAGTCGGTCCGACCGGATCGTTTGGACCGTCGGAGCGAAGGTTAGTCGTTATCGTTGTCGTCGCGGCGTGTAGGGCGATCGTCGTCGCGGCGCCCACGCTGCTGGGGGTCGTCCATGTAAACACGGACCCGGCCACTGGAATCGACCACTTTGACCCGATTTACGTCACGGCCGTCAAAAGGGATGCGTTCGGCGCTAAGCACCTGGCCGCCGCCGCTTTCGCGTTCGACCCGGCGGATCGCGTCGGACAGGGAGCGATGGTCCTCGCGACGGTCGTGGCCGCGCCAGGGCCGGCCGCCGTCGTCTTGCTGCTGCGCCATGGCCTGGCCGACCGCCGCCGACGAGGCGACGAGCAGCAGCAGGGACAGGACGCGGGCGGACCGGATGCTCATGACGACGAAGTTGACCCCAGCGGAACAATAATGTGCGCAAATCGCAATGTGCAGGCATTTTCGAAACGTAGCGGTGAATCCGATCTGAACTTTTCCGAACGGTCCCAGCCGCCATTCAGGCCGGTACGACCGCCGTCACACGTTGTCGCGGCGAAAACCGGTCGGAGCGCCACGCCCATCGTCGACCCGATCAGTAGATTTCGCCGACGCAGCAGCGCAGCGAACCGCCACCGGCCTCGATCGCGTCCAGTTCGACCGTCGCCACGGCGAAGCCCGCGTTGGCCAGCCCGACCCGGGTCGACGGCGACAGCGAACGCCCGGCCGCCGCGCTCATCCAGACCTTGTCGGGCGACAGCGCGATCGAATTGGCCGCGAACGCCGCGTGTTCGGCGGCCGACAGCAGCCAGCCGTGCGGCGCATGGAAGCCGGCGATCGCCTCGGCCACGCCAGCATCGGCGAATCCGCCCGGACACACCAGCGCGGCGCGGCCGGCCAGCACCGCCAGCACCACATTGGTGTGGTATTCGCCCGGCGCCAGGTCGAACAGCAAGGTGGCGCGCAGCCCCAGCGCCTGATGCATGAGCCGCGCGCCGGCCTCGTCGCAGCGCTCCGACAGGCCGGCGTAGCCCAGTCCGCGGGCGCGGTCGATCACCAGCGCGCCGGTGAGTTCGCACGGATGCGGCTGGGTCGACAGGTCCACTTCGGCGTAGCCCAGCACCTGGGTGAAGAAGGCGCGGATGTCGGCCCGGGTCGCTTCGCGCTGGCGCACCGGGTGGCGCATGCGCCCGATCACGCAGCGCGGGCCGGTGGCCGCGCCGGCGCTGGTGGCGAAGACGTTGTTCGGAAACAGCGCGTCCGGGGTGTCCGGATCACCGGCGAAGCAGATCGTCGGCAGCACCGCCGACAAGGCGCGTTGCAGTTCGCGGTGCTGGGCGCTGGCCCGGCCCGGGTCGAACGCGTCGGCCTGGGCCATGTAGCGGTTGTCGCCGGCCGATTGCTCGGCGCGGGCGAAGCCGTCGGGCGCGACCAGGAACGCGGCGCGCGCGGTCGCCGCGCCGAAATCGGCCGGCAACGCGCGGGCGTGGGCGAAGAAGGCGGCGTGGTCGCGGGTGATCATGATGGCGTGGAGCCGCTCAGGCGGCGTCGCGCGCGGCGAACGACTCGGTCACCGCCAGCGCCTGCTCGATCAGCGACCAGTCCGCGCCGGGCTTGTGCGCGCCTTCGCTGAGGACCTGCCGGAACGCACGGCCGCCGCGCTCGCCGTGGAACAGGCCGAGCATGTGCCGGGTGATGTGCTTGAGGAATACGCCGCGTTCGAGCTGGCTTTCGACATAAGGCCGCAGCGAGCGCAGCAGTTCGGCGCGACTGCGCAGTTCGCCGCCGAACCAGGCCGTGTCCAGCCGATGCAGCACGTAGGGCTCGTGGTACGCGGCGCGGCCGAGCATCGCGCCGTCGGTGTGCTGCAGGTGCGCGGTCGCCTCGTCCGGCGTGGCGATGCCGCCGTTGACGACCACCTGCAGCGCCGGGCGCTCGCGCTTGAGCCGATAGGCCCAGTCGTAGCGCAGCGGCGGCACTTCGCGGTTTTCCTTCGGCGACAGGCCCTTGAGCCAGGCGTTGCGGGCGTGGACCACGAACATCCGGCAGCCGGCCGCGGCGACTTCGTCGACGAAGGCCAGGAACACTTCGAAGCGGTGGTCGTCGTCGACCCCGAGCCGGCACTTGACCGTGACCGGCACGTCGCAAGCCTCGACCATCGCCGCGACCGAGGCCGCCACCAGCGCCGGCTCGCGCATCAGGCAGGCGCCGAAGCGTCCGGCCTGGACCCGATCGGACGGGCAGCCGCAATTGAGATTGATCTCGTCGAAGCCGCGCTCGGCGCCGATCCGCGCCGCCTGCGCCAGCAACGCCGGCTCGCTGCCGCCGAGCTGCAACGCGACCGGATGTTCGACCGGCTCCATCGCCAGCAGGCGCGCCCGGTCGCCGTGGATGACCGCGTTGGCGTGGACCATCTCGGTGTACAGCCGCGCATGCGGGGCCAGAGTGCGGTGGAAGACGCGGCAGTGGGAATCGGTCCAGTCCATCATCGGGGCGACGGACAGGCGCAACTGCGCGGCGGGAATGGCGGGCGTGGGGATCATCGCGGCTATTGTAATGGCTAGGGCCGCGGCGACCTGCCGACAGCCGGCGGCCCCCCGGGCATCGCCGCCGGCCGCGGCGGGACTCGCGATTTGCGACTAAGCACCCGAAAACCGCAAAAACACGACATTTTCGGTGTCGTTTTTGATCTTAATTTCATCGAAACAAGCGGATTTTGAGTGCGTGCCGGACGCGTCCATGGGGGATGCCGGATCGCGCCCGGGGGAGCCGCATGTCCAGATCGGAGGCAAACCGCCGGATCGGCCTGCCGATCATCGCCACCGTGGCCGCGGCGCTGTCGTGCATGTCCGCCGCCCAGGCCCAGTTCAAGGTGTCCTCGACCTTCCGCAACAACACCGAGCCGGGCTGGACCATCACCGGCACCAACAATGCCGGCATCAACGACAGCGGCATCCTGACCGGCGGCTACGGCGCCATCCCCAACAACGTCAACGACGCCAACGGCAGCGGCTGGCTGCGCCTGTCGACCAACAGCAACAACCAGCAGGGCCTGGCGTTGTACACCGGCGGCTCGTTCCCGTCCTCGCAGGGCGTGATCGTCGAGTTCGACTACGTCAACTGGGGCGGCAACGGCGCCGACGGCACCACGTTCTTCCTGTACGACGCGCTGGGCACCATGGTCGGCGCCCAGCCGGGCGGCAGCCTGGGCTATTGCGGCGGCAACGGCGGTTACCTGGGCATCGGCCTGGACGAGTTCGGCAATTTTTCCGGTTCGCTGCCCGGCGTACTGGGCGGTTGCCCGGCCAACAGCAGCAGCCCCGGCAGTCAGGCCCAACGCGTGGTGCTGCGCGGACCGGTGACCGACAACAACCGCTGGCTCGCCAACGCCGCCGTCAGCGGCGGCATCGACACGCCCAGCGTGACCACCCGGCCGGCCGCCGAACACATGATGGTGGCGCTGCTGCCCAATACGCCGCAGCCGGGCTATACGGTGACCGTGTCGATCGGCGTCAACGGCGGCACCCCGACCACGGTGCTCAGCAACGTCAACTTCAACTACCTCGCCCCGGCCAACCTGCGCATGGGCTATGCCGGTTCGACCGGCGGCCTCAATAACGTCCACGAAGTACGCAACATGAGCGCCTCGGTGCCGGCCGATATCGGCATCACCAAGACCGTCTCGGCCGCGCGCGTGCGCCGCGGCCAACCGGTGACGTACACAGTCGTGGTCAGCAACCTCGACATCAACCCGGTGGTCGCCGGCAACCAGGCGCCGTCGATCCCGGGCACCGACGCGCCCGACATCACCGACACCTTTCCCAGCCAGCTCACCGGAACCGCCTGGACCTGCGTGGCCAGCGCCGGCTCCACCTGCCCGGCCCCGTCGGGCACCGGCAACATCGCCGTCACCGGCGGCTACAGCCTGCTGCCGGGCGGCACCCTGACCTACACCGTGACCGGCACGGTCGCCAACAACGCCGCCTGCAACGCCACCGTGACCAATACCGCGAGCGCGCTGTTCTCCGACACCGACCGCTTCGGCGACATCAACGCGGCCAACAACACCGCCAGCGCGAACTTCGCGGTCGACTGCATCAACCTGGCGGTCGACAAGACCACCGCGCAGACCCAGTTCACCGCCGGCGGCACCGGCACCTACAACATCGCGGTCAGCAACAGCGGCACGATCGCCACGACCGGCGCGCTCACCGTCACCGACACATTGCCCGCCGGCCTGAGCGTGGCTGACGGCGCGGTCGCGCTGAGCGGCGCCAACGCCGCCAACTGGGCCTGCATCGCGGCCTCCAACACCCTAACCTGCACCAGCGCCAGCGCGATCGCCGCCGCGGCCAATTCGACCTTCGGTTTCAACGTCGCCGTCGCCTTCGCCGCCACCGGACCGGTGGTCAACACCGCACGCGTGGCCGGCGGCGGCGACGCCAACTGCCCGCTCGCCACGCCCTGCGCCGACCCCACGCCGACGAGCACGCCGATCGTGCGTCCGTCGGTGAGCCTTCGCATCAGCAAGACCGACGGCGTCGGCACCTTCACCCCCGGCGGCAGCGCCACCTACATCATCACCGCCTGCAACCAGAGCGGCCCGGACCCGGCCAACGGCGCGACCATCACCGACCCGCTGCCCGCCGGCGTGACCCTGAGCGGCCCGTGGAGCTGCGCCGGCAGCGGCGCGGTCCTGGGCACCTGCCCCGTGAGCGGCGGCGCGGTCGGCGGCAACGCAGTCTCGGTGACCGGCGTGGTGTTGCCGGTCGGCGGTTGCGTGAGCGTGAACGTGCCGGTGAGTTTCAGTTCGAATCCGGCGGATTACTGAGCGCGGCAGCATGGCCGCGACCAACCAACGCCGCACCGCCGCGTTCGCGGCGCAGCAGCCCGGTTACGAACGCACGGTGACGCGCCAGCACTGCCGATCGACCTGCACCCAGTCGATCTCCACCGGCAGGAACTTCTCGATCAGGCACGCGTTGCTCGACAAGTGATCGCTGATGAAGGCCGTGGTGAACTCGCCGCCGCCGGCCAGCGCCATCGGCAACAGCAACTGATCGGACAGGTGTTCGGCGACGGCGGCCGACGACGCCAGATACGCCGACACCTGCTTGACCAGCCCGATCGCGACCTGCTCGGCGCTGAGACCGCGCTCGCCCAAGGCACTGAACAACTCGGTGTGCTGCTCGCCCTGCACGCGCAGCATCAGCACATTGCCCGGGCTTTGCGCGAGCGCGGCGCGACGCAGGTGCTGATGCTCGGGCGCCAGGCTCAAACGCTCGGCGACGACCTGCAACTCGCGCTGGCCGATCTGGTCGTGCAAGGCCGACAACAACGCGGTCGCCTCCAATTGCGGCGCCGGGTCGCGCCGATCGAATGCATGTATGCGCAGCTGCGCGTTCGGCGCCACGCGCAGCTGCAACGCACCGCCGCCGGCCGGGAAGAACCCATGTCGCAGCAAGGCGAATTCGGTGTCCACGCCCATGCGCCGCAACGCCGGCAGATACGCCTGCGCGATGAAGTCCGCGCACGGCGCCAGCGGGTTATGGGTGCCGCCCTCGATGATCACCTCGGACGGCCCGTCGCACGACCACAGCGCCGGCAATACCGTCTGCATCACCAAGGTCGCCGACCCGGCGGTGCCGATCGAGAAACGGTAACGCCCCGGATTGACCGCGCCGGGAATGAAACGCAGCGTGGTCGCGCCCAATTGCGCGCCGTCGACGTGCGCGCAGCCGATCTGCGCGGCCGCGCCGACCGCGGTCAGATGCTGGCGCATCAAGCCCGGGCGCGAACGCTTGGCGCGGATGTGCTGCATCTCGAACGCGGTGCCGGTGCACAGGCTCAGACTCAATGCGGTACGCAGCAGCTGTCCGCCGCCCTCGATCCCGCTGATTTCGATCAATTCCATCTTGCGATCCATGACTCGGGGCGGCCTTGCGGACGCCCGTACTCCTTTGCTTGTCTTGTTTTCTCAACGAACGGCCAAAGCCACTCGTGTGGCATCGCCGATCCACGCACGGTCGAATCTCATCCGTGCGACGGCCTCAGCCCTTGACGCACACCACCTGCCGCAGCGTATGCACGATCTCGACCAGATCGCTCTGCGCGGCCATGACCGCGTCGATCGACTTGTAGGCGGCCGGCGACTCGTCGACCACCTCGGCATCCTTGCGGCATTCCACGTGCGCGGTCGCCTTGGCGTGATCTTCCAGGCTGATGCGCTTCTTGGCCTCGGTGCGGCTCATCACCCGGCCCGCGCCGTGGCTGCAGCTGTGGAAACTGTCGGCATTGCCCAGCCCGCGCACGATGAAGCTCTTGGCACCCATGCTGCCCGGGATGATGCCCAGCTCGCCCTTGCGCGCGCTCACCGCGCCCTTGCGAGTCACCAGCACGTCCTTGCCGAAATGGTGCTCGCGGTTGACGTAGTTGTGGTGACAGTTCACCGCCTCGGCCTGGGCCTCGAACGGTTTGGCGATCACCTTGCGCACCGCGTCGACCACATGCTTCATCATGATCTCGCGGTTGCTGCGCGCGAACTGCTGCGCCCACTCGACTGCATGCACGTAGTCGTTGTAGTGATCGCTGCCTTCGGGCAAGTAAGCCAGATCCTGGTCGGGCAGATTGATCATCCAGCGGCGCATGTCCTGCTTGGCCAACTCGATGAAATGGCTGCCGATCGCGTTGCCGACCCCGCGCGAGCCCGAGTGCAGCATGAACCACACGCGGTTCTCCTCGTCCAGGCAAACCTCGACGAAGTGATTGCCGGTGCCGAGCGTACCCAGGTGATTCAGATGATTGCTGCGCTCGAGCTTCGGGTGCTTGGCGACGATGCGATCGAAACCTTCATGCAGACCCGACCATCGCTGCAACGAAGCCTCGGGCGGATTCGCCCAGGCGCCCTTGTCGCGCAGTCCGCGGCCGACGGTGCGGCCGTGCGGCACCGCTTTCTCGATCGCGGCGCGCACCTCGCCCAACCGGTCCGGCAGGTCCTCTGCCGTCAACGTGGTGCGCACCGCGATCATGCCGCAGCCGATGTCGACACCGACCGCCGCCGGCACGATCGCGCCCACGGTCGGCACCACCGAGCCCACGGTCGCGCCCTTGCCCAGATGCACGTCGGGCATCACCGCGATCCAGCGGTGGATGAAGGGCAGCTTGGCGATGTTCTGCAACTGGCGGCGCGCCTCGTCTTCCAGCGGCACGCCGCGGGTCCAGTGCTTGATCGGCACCGAGCCCGGGTCGTTGATCACGTCGTATTGAACGGTGGCGTGAGTATTGGCGTTCATGGTCTTGCTCTCTGTGTTGCGGGCCTTGCGGCCCTCGCTCCCGCCGTCGCTCCTGGACGACGGGAAGGTGAAGGATGCAGCGTCGCGGCGCATGCGGCCAGCGCTGGTCAGCGCCCGGGCATGACGACCGCTCGCGGCGGTAAAGGGCGCGGCACGATGCGACCAGTAGAAGCGGAACATTGAACTTGGAAGGTTGTAGTTCCGCCCGCATTCGCATCGTGACGCGTTTGAAGCAAAAGCCGATGCATCGCGACCAGGTTTACGCGGAACATCCTGTGCTCTACCCGACTGAGCTACCGTCTCGCAACGGGCGGGACTCGAACCCGCGACAACAGATCAATGTAGTTCCGCAAAGCATTCGCGATACAGCGGTAAAACGGTTGCAGCGTGTCGCAGACCGATGAATAGCCTTTTCCCGTAATCTTCCAGATCGTCATTCCCGCGAACGCGGGAATCCAGTGTCTTTAACGCGACCTGCACGAAAGTCGCTGGATCCCCGCGTTCGCGGGAATGACGAACTGGCAGATTCGTAAAGCCTAGAAAAAATCGACATATCACGACTAGAAACGACGAAACGTTTTCCTGCTCTATCCACTGAGCTACCGTCCTGCGACGGGTGGGATTCGAACCCACGACCTGGCACGTGATAGGTGTAGTTTCGTCAAGCATTCGCGATACATCGACAAACCAAAAACCTGGGCCGGCCGGCGGACCCTATTGTCCGCCGGCCCTTCCTGCACCGCATCGCACCTCCATGGCGCGTGCGGCCGACGGACCGTCCTGGTCCGTCCGCGCGAACGTATCCCTCGTTCGCGTTGCGGCGCCTCCCTGCGCCGCGCGGCACCGCCCTGTTGCCGCTTACAGCGTGATCGAATCGATCCGCTCCACCCATCGCGTCGCCGCCCCGCCCTGCGCCGCGTACACCGCCAACAGGTCGAACACCGCGTCGCTGAAGCCGCCGATATGCAACACGTCCGACGACTCGACCGTCTGGCTGGTCGCGGTCGGCTGCAAGTCGATGCAGACCATCCGCGCATCCGGGCAACGCGCCTTGATCTGCGCCCACTCGCGCATCGTCGCGGTCGCGCCGCCGTTGCGGGTGTCGCGCCAGCTTTCGTTGTCGGACACCAGCACCAACAGATCGACCCGGGACTTGTCGCGATTCAACTGCGCCAACGGCGCGCTGACCGCGGTGCCGCCGCCACACAAGCCCGCCAACTGCGTCGCCTGGGTCATCACGCTGTCGCGCGGGTTCAAGCGCAGCTTGCGCACTTCGGTGTCGAACGGCATCACCCGCGCGCCCTTGTGGTTGCGCTGGATGCAGGCCGCGACCAGCGCCGCCACGTCGACGCAACGCATCTTGGTGGTCGCCCCCTTGCGGTAACCGGTGACCGGCGAAGCCATCGAACCCGACACGTCCACCGCGACCACGACATCGCCTTCCAGCGCCGGCACCTGGCGGGTCGCGATCTCCATCGCGTCCTGCAAGGCCTCCACGATTTCCACCGGCAAGCCGGCGGCGGCGTGGTACGCGCTCAACAACTGGTACGGAAACACGCGGGCGTTGCGGATTTCATCGCGATCGCGCATGCGCTCGGCGATCTCCTTGACCACCTTCGAGCCATTGAACACGCCATGATGCTGGAACGTGTTGAGGTTCATCCGCAACGTCTGCCACGACACCGTCCGCGCCAGGTAGATCCATTGCGCATCGGTCAACGGCAACGAGCTGAAGTACTGCATCGGCAGCTTCGGCATCGACGCGGACTGCGAGCGCTTGAACGCCTCATACGCCCGCACCTTGGCCGGCAGCGCCGCCTCGTCGACCGGCTTGCCGAGCAACCACGCATACAACGCGGCGCGCTCGGCATCGGCCGGCTTGGGGTGGACCATCTTGATCACGTCGGCGAGCGAGGGCTGATTGCCGATCGCCGCGCTCAACAGCTGGTCCACCGACGCGCGGTCGAGCCACTGCCGCACCAGGCGCTTGGGACGCGAGCCCAGCGACTTGCGACCCACCTGCCCGCTGCGCACGATCTGGACGAAGTTGCGCAGCATGCGGCCGTTGTCGATCACCCGGCCGAACGCGCGCTCGAACGCTTCGCCGTCGCGACTGGTCAGGCTGGCCAACAACAGCGCCGGCATGTCCTTCATATGGCCGCGCTGGCGGGTGTAGATCGCGGTCTTGGCGACGAACGCCGGCTCGACCTGCGCGCACAACCTCAACACGTGATCGAGCTGCTGCTCGGCGCTGGCGTAGAAGGTGTTGTTCAAGCAGCCGGTGGCGGCGTACAGCGCCAGCGCCGACTCCGGGCGGCGCGCATAGGCCAGGCCGCCGGCCTCGTTGCACGAGGTGGCCGCCGGCAGCGCCGGGCCGCGGGTCGAGGCGAAGAGGTTGAGGTTGGCCATCGGGGCATTCCGGGTTGGGACTTGCCTGTACTAGAGCAAGCGCCGTGCCAAGTTCCCGGGACAGCCATTAACCATCTGAATTAATAGGAATTTATAGTTTTAACAGGCCACCAACCCCGAAACCCGGTAAAGATTTATCTATACTTTCAGATATAAATTTATCCATGAAGATATCTCCATGAAGCGCCAGGTCGTCATCGGCATGCTCGGCACCCAACTCGACGCGGCCTCCGGCCCGGGCCGCTGGGAAAAATGGCGCCCTACCGTGTCGCTGGGCATGCACGAGGACTTCCTGCTCGACCGGCTGGAGCTGATCGTCGACGAGCGCCGCTTCGGCAAGCTCGCCCACCTGGTCGCGCAGGATCTGGCCCAGGTTTCGCCGGAAACCCAGGTGCGACGCCACGACACCTTCCTCGCCGATCCCTGGGAGTTCGAATCCGTCTACGGCGTGCTGCACGACTTCGTGCGCGCCTACGATTTCCAGCCCGAGGACGAGGACTACTACGTCCACATCACCACCGGCACCCACGTCAGCCAGATCTGCTGGTTCCTGCTGACCGAAAGCCGATTGTTCCCGGGCCGCCTGCTGCAGACCGCGCCGCCGCGCAAACAGACCGGCGAGGCGCCGGGCACGTATGCGGTGATCGATCTGGACCTGTCGCGCTACGACCGCATCGCGCAGCGCTTTGCGCAGGAGCGGCTGCACGATCGCGACCTGCTCAAGAGCGGCATCGCCACGCGCAATCCCGCCTTCAACCGCATGATCGAACAGATCGAGACCGTGGCCACGCGTTCGAAGTCGCCGATGCTGTTGATGGGCCCGACCGGCGCCGGCAAGAGCCAGCTCGCGCGGCGCGTGTTCGAATTGAAGAAGCAGAAGCACCAACTGCCCGGCCGCTTCGTCGAATTGAACTGCGCGACCCTGCGCGGCGACGGCGCGATGAGCACCTTGTTCGGCCATATCAAGGGCGCCTACACCGGCGCCTCGACCGATCGCGCCGGCCTGCTGCGTTCGGCGCACCAGGGCCTGTTGTTTCTCGACGAGATCGGCGAACTCGGCCAGGACGAACAGGCGATGCTGCTGCGCGCGCTGGAAGAAAAGCGGTTCCTGCCGGTCGGCGGCGACAAGGAAGTCGAAAGCGATTTCCAGCTCATCGCCGGCACCAACCGCGATCTGCAGGTCGCGGTGATTGAGGGCCGTTTTCGCGACGACCTGCTCGCGCGCCTGAATCTTTGGACCTATCGCCTGCCCGGCCTGGCCGAGCGCGCCGAGGACATCGAGCCGAACCTGGATTTCGAACTCGAGCGTCACTCGCGCGAAAACCGCCAGCGCGTGACCTTCAATCGCGAAGCGCGCGAACGTTATCTGAGGTTCGCGCGCAGCGGCGAAGCGACCTGGGGCGGCAACTTCCGCGACCTGGGCGCGTCGGTGATGCGGTTGGCGACCCTGGCCGAGGGCGGCCGCATCCGTCTGGATCTCGTCGACGAGGAAATCGAACGCCTGCGCCGGCAGTGGCACGGCGCGGACGCGCAGCGCTCGCTGCTCGACGAGCTGCTCGGCGAAGGCGCGGCGCAACTCGATCGCTTCGACCGGGTGCAGCTGGAAGACGTGCTGCGCGTATGCCGGCAGGCGAAGAACCTCTCGCAGGCCGGGCGCGAGCTGTTCGCGGTGTCGCGCTCGCTCAAGGCCAGCAGCAACGACGCCGACCGGTTGCGCAAGTACCTGGCGCGGTTCGGGCTCGACTGGGAGCAATTGCGCGCCGGGGCTTGACCCGGGCGCGTCACACGGCGACCAGGCCAGGCGATCAAGCCTCCTGCGGCTGTGCCTCGCACTGCGCCTGCGCCGCCAACGCCTGACGCGCCAGACACTCGCGCCCGCGCCGCCCCGGCGCCATCAACAAACCGGTGCTGGCGAGGAAGAAGCGCTCCAGTTCCATCGACACGCTGCTGACCACGCAGAACTCGTCGCCTTCGCGGTGATTGATCGCGTGGTACAGGCCGATGCCGCGCGCTTCCAGATCGGCCACGACCTGCGGCAGCAACTGCTTCGGGGCCTGCCACGGCAACTGCGGATAGTCCCAGTGCGCATGATGCAGGCGTCGCGGATCGATCTCGCCCATCACGCAGGCGCGCAGCTTGGGGTAATCCAGCAGCAGGTCCAACGCGAGTTGATCGAGTTCGACCAGATGCGGCGCGTTTTCCTTGATGTCGACGCATTGGGTCAGCTCGGTCAATGCGCGCGTCGCCGCATGCGCGGCGTAGGGCGAGGCGCCGCAGCCGTGCGGAAACACGATTTCCTCGGGCAAGCGCTCTTCGGTCGTGGCGATGAAGGCCGGATAAGCCAGGTCGCTGGTCACCTCGATCAGCAACACGCGGCGTTCGAGCCGGCGCTGCGCCAAGTCGTGGATGCGCGCAAGCTCGGCCGGCAGCGACGACGGCTCGATCAAGCGGCCGTAGCGCGCCGGCGCGCCGAGGTAATGCGCGAGCATGAACAATGCCCAGGCATCGCGCTCGACGATCTCGCCGATGCCGTGCAGCGCGGCCTCCTCGAAGCTGGCGCCGATCGCGGTGCCGCTGTTGGAGCTGTAGCGGGTCGCGCTGTGGTAGTCGAAATCGTCGCGCGGATCGCGCAACTCCGGCGCGGGCGGATAGTCGGGAAACACCATGAACAACGGCACGTCCAGATCGGGGCGACCCGAATACGACGCGTACTGACGGCACGCCAGATGCCGCTGGGATTGATCGGCGAACTCGGACACGAACGGCAAGCCGGCGCAGCGCGGGTCGTCGGCGAGTTCGCGCGCGGATACGAACCGCGGCGCGGTGGCCAGCGCGGACGCGCGGCAGTAGTAGTGTTCGACCGCTTCGTACAAGGCGCCGGTCAACGAGGCGGCCGGCTCGCCCTTGCCCGAACCGCGACTGAGCAGTCGCCCCTGCGCATCGTGCAGGGCGCACTTGATCGTGACCAGGCCATGGCCGAACTCACCGGTATCCGCGGTCCAGCCGCGCCGCGCGATGCAGGCGTGGATGATCCGGTTGGCCTCGTCCAGGCTGCGCTCTCGTTCGTACGGAATCATTCCTTGTTCCTCGCCAATGGTGCATGCGGTGCATGAGAGCGAACGCATGACGCGCGACAGTGCGCGCGCCATGCGGGTTCAGCGCTTACTTGGCGAACTCGTCCAGGAACGCCTGCTCCTGCGCGGTCGGCGCATTGAGCTCGCTCATCGCAACCTTGAAATCCACGCCGGACGCGGCGCTGCTGACGCGCAGCGCTTCGGTGGCGGGGATGTACTTCGGCTTTTCGAGCACCGTCTTTTCGAAATCGAGGCGGGTAGCACCCATGACTAAACCTCCTGTTAGGTCGAAAGAGGCACGGACGCGAACCGACGAGGCGTTGTCCACCAGGCTGCGGGCCGTCCCTGTGCCGCAGCCTGCGGCTGCGCGATCAGGGTTACCCGTTGCGACGGACACAGGTCCATGAAACGCGTCACCAAACCGCGCAGCGACGACGCAACCGGGCGACGCGCGGCGTCGATCGCGGCAAATACGGTTCAAACCTGAAACATCGCGGGCGCCTTATGTGCGCCAACGGCAATCCACGCATGGGCGCACACCGCGACGGATGTCTCAGTCGCGGCGCCCGGTCGATCGAGTGAACACGGCAGCGGCGAATGCGGCTGCCGCGCAGATCACAGCACGTTGGCCGCGCGCAATTCGTTCGCGGCGAAGGTCGCCGCGGCGCCCTCGGGCAGGTTCAACGGACCGGTCACGCAGCTGACGAACACGAACGAGCGCGTGCCGCGGGTGATCTGGCCGACCTGCCAGCGCACCGCTTCGTTGCCGGCCATCACCGCCGAGCCGCTCTTGGCGACCACCGAAGTGTCGACGCGCGCGGGAAAACGCCCGATCGCGACCGCACCGTAATTGCCGATCATCGCCCCGGGCGGTTGCCGCAGGCCGGCGCGCACATCGGCCATGGCCTGCTTGTTGACCGGCAACTGCTCGCTGAAGAAGCGGCGCAGGAACAGCATCTGTTCGTCCGGCGAAATCTGCAGCGAGCCGCCCATCCAGAAGGTCGAACCGCTGCTGGTGTCGGCGTTGCCGTAGTTGAAGCGGTTCATGTACTCGCGTTCGCGGGTGTCACCCAGGCGCTGGGCGATGAACTGGAAGTACTCGGTCGACGAATACATCAGCGCGGTGTCGAGCGAATGGGTGCCGCTGCCCGCGAGCGGCTGGCCGGCGCGCACGATGCTGCCGTCGAGCCCGGCCAGGGCGTGCGGAATGTCGAAGGTCGCCGCCGGCGTGACCCGGCGCTTGCAGGCCGGCGACGGGGTGCGGCGGATTTCGCCGGCGCTCAGGTCGTAGAGCAGGAAACAAGCCTGGACCTTGGGCGGCTCGTCGGCGCCCGCGTCGGGCTCGATGTACGGATACGGCAGCCGGCTGGCCCGGTTCTGGGCGCTGGCGTTGAAGCCCAGCAACAGCAGGCTCAAAACGACGACGAATGAGGCTTTCATGCCTGGACGACTCCTTAGCAGGAAGGGCGCGAGCGGCCGCAGGGGCCGTGGCGCACCTGCGCCGGCCTGCGTCCGTGCCGCGCGGACCGGACCAGAATGCCATGCCCGGCAGGCACATTCGACCGCGGTCGGCCGCAGTTTCCGTACCCGCCGACATACCACCCGACTTGAGCGGCCTTGACCTGAAGCGGGCTTGAGGTCCTATGCTCGCCTGCCCGATACCGCGCGAACCGCTTCGCGAAGGACCGCATGTCCGCCACGCCACCGGTGGGTCCGCCCGCCGCCGAACCGCCCGCGGTCGATCCGACCGCCGTCGCTGCGCATTCCTCCGCCGACCCCGCCGCCACCAGCGCCGAGGTCACCCCGCTCGCGCGCGCCGCCGGCCACCGCGGCGACTGGTCGGTGCTGACCGCGCTCGCGCCGTACCTGCGCCCCTACCTGGGCCGGATCGCGATCGCCCTGGCGATGGTATTCGCGGCCAAGCTGCTCAACCTGTACGTGCCGATGGCGCTCAAGCAGCTCATCGACCGCCTCAACGTACCGCTGACCCCGCTGCTGCTGCCGGTCGGCCTGCTGCTGTCCTACGGCGCCGCGCGCATCGGCGTGACCTTGTTCACCGAACTGCGCCAGGTGGTGTTCGCGCGGGTGATGGCGCGCACTTCGCGCCAAGTAACCTTGCAGGTGTTCCAGCATCTGCACGGACTGAGCCTGAAGTTCCACCTCGCCCGCCGCACCGGCGGCGTCGCCCGCGACGTCGAGCGCGGCGGCAGCGCGATCGCCGACCTGCTGGACTGGACGATCTACACGATCATCCCGGTGCTGCTCGAAGTGGCGATGGTCACCACCGTGCTGGTGTGGATCTACGACTGGCGCTTCGCCGCGATCGCGATCGCGACCTTGCTGCTGTACGGGCTGTGGACGTTCTCGGTGACCGAATGGCGCACGCGCTACTACCGCGCTCAGGTCGAGGCCGACACCCACGCCAACGAACGCGCGGTCGACTCGCTGCTCAATTACGAAACGGTCAAATACTTCAACAACGAAGACCACGAGGCCCGGCGCTACGACGACAACCTGCGCCAGCTGGAGAACGCCCAGGTCCTCTCGATCAAGACCCTGGCCGTGCTCAACCTCGGCCAGAGCCTGGTGGTCGCGCTCGGCGTGACCGCGATGATGTGGCTGGCCGCGCGCGGCGTGGCGCGCGGCGAGATGACGGTCGGCGACCTGGTGCTGGTCAATGCCTATCTGCTGCAGTTGTCGGCGCCGTTGTTCATGCTCGGCATGATGTACCGCGAAGTGAAGCAGGCGCTGACCAACATGGAGCGGCTGTTCGGCCTGCTCGACGAACGCCAGGACGTGCGCGACGCGCCCGATGCGCAGACCTTGGCCTCGGCGCGGCCGCGGGTGGCGTTCCGCAACGTGCGCTTCGGTTACGACCCGCGTCGCGAGATTCTGCAAGGCATCGATTTCGACATCCCGGCCGGCGCCACCGTGGCCGTGGTCGGCCATTCGGGCTCGGGCAAATCGACCCTGGCGCGGTTGCTGTACCGCTTCTACGACGTCGACTCCGGCGCGATCGAGATCGAAGGCCACGACCTGCGTGCATTGACCCAGTCCTCGCTGCGCGGCGCGATCGGCATCGTCCCGCAGGACACCGTTCTGTTCAACGACAGCATCGGCTACAACATCCGCTACGGCCGGCCCGACGCCGACGACGCGCAGGTCGAGGCCGCCGCGCGCGCCGCGCACATCCACGATTTCATCGTCGGCCTGCCCGACGGTTACGACACGCCGGTGGGCGAACGCGGGCTCAAGCTGTCGGGCGGCGAAAAACAGCGCGTGGCGATCGCGCGCGCCCTGCTCAAGAACCCGTCGATCCTGATCTTCGACGAAGCCACCTCGGCCCTGGACTCCAAGTCCGAGCGCGCGATCCAGTCCGAACTCGACCGGCTCGCGGTCGGCCGCACCACGTTGGTGATCGCGCACCGGCTGTCGACGGTGATGGATGCCGACCAGATATTGGTCATGGACGCCGGCCGCATCCTCGAACGCGGCACCCATTCGCAGTTGCTGGCGAAGAACGGCATCTACGCGCAGATGTGGGAGTTGCAGCAGCGCCAGGCCGACGAGGTCGTCGTGTAGCCACACCGGCCCTGCAGGAGCGGCGCGAGCCGCGACCGCGACCTCTCGATAACGGCGCAAGCGATGTTTCGCGGTCGCGGCTTGCGCCGCTCCTACAGTCGGGCACCGCTCAACCCGATCGCCTGCGACAACGCCAAACCATCCAATCGGCGCATAACCTCATGCAACCCCCTGTAGGAGCGGCGCAAGCAGCGACCGCGACCTCTCGGTAACGGCGCAAGCGATGTTTCGCGGTCGCGGCTTGCGCCGCTCCTACAGTCGGACACCACCCAACCCGATCGCGTGCGACAACGCCAAACGATCAAATCGGCGTATGACCTCATGCAATCCCCTGCAGGAGCGGCGTGAGCCGCGATCGCGACCTCTCGGCCACGGCGCAAGCGATGTTTCGCGGTCGCGGCTTGCGCCGCTCCTACAGTCGAAGGCTCGCTAGCGAATCAGGGCGCCGCCGGCGACTCCCAGATCATGTACACATCCGCCCGCTGGTAATGCGAGCCCGGACGCGGCGCGGGGTGATGGCGAAACCCGACGCTTTCGTACAGCTTCAACGCCGGGCCCAGGCGATGGCTCGATTCGAGGAACAATTCGCGTCCGCCCATGTCCTGGAACGCGGCGATTGCCCCGGCCATCAACTTGCGGCCGATGCCGCCGCCGCGCAGGCCGGGCTCGACCGCCATCTTGGTCAGCTCGACCAGCCCGTCGTCGTAACGCAGCAGCGCCACCGTGCCGAGCGCGCGATCGGCATCGTCGACCGCGAACAGCACGCGCCCGCCGCCGGCGAGCAGATGGGTTTCCGGATCGTTGAGCACTTCGCGATCGATCGGCTCGACCACGAACCAGCGCTCAAGCCATTCAATGTTGAGACGGGCGAAATCGCCGCGCCAGCGCGGCTGGAAATCGACGATGCGGACATTGCCGACGATTTCGATCGGCGGCGTATCGGAGTGGGAGGCGGAGTGGTTCATACCTCGATGATAGCCGCGTCGGCTGCGGCTGGACGCAGTACCAAAGTCGTATCCAAAAACTGCGGCCGCCACCTGGGCGGGAGGCGCCGTTTCGGCGGACGAAGAAGCATCGCCGATCCGTCTGAGCAGATTCCAAACCAGCGCAATGCACGTCGGCAAGAAGCCGGCGCCGGAACGAAAACGGCGACCTCGCGGCCGCCGTATTTGTCGCGAACGCTACCCGCACGACTCAGTCGCGCTTGGCCTCGCGGGTGGCCGGCTTGCCCTGGCGCTTGGCGGCGCCCTCGCTCGCGGCATGGCTTTTAGCGGCCGCACCCTTGGCCTTGCCCGTCTCGGCTTTGCCTTTGTCGGCCTTGCCCTTCTCGGCTTTGGCCACGACCGGCGCCTTCGGCGGCGGGTAATCGCGGTACGGCCGATTGGGGAAATCGCGGTGCAGTTCGGTATCGATCGTGATCGGCCGGCCCCAGCGATCGTAGGTCGGCACGAAACCGCGCTTGAGCCGATGGAACTCCGCCGAGCCCGGTTTCACGCCCAGCCGCTGCGCGACCTCGCCCCAGCCCTGGCCATGCTCGCGATCCCATTCGTCGACCACATAGCGGCACGGCCGGCCCAGCACCTGCGCGATCGCGCAGGCGTAGTACACGTCGCCCGGCGTCCAGTGGCGTTGATCGAGCAGATCGCCGACCAGTTCGCGCGGCGCGCCGTAGTAACGCACCATCTCGTCGACGAAGGGTTCGCGATAACGCGCGGCGTAGCGGCTGATATCGCCGAGCCACACGTCCACCCAGACATCGCCGCTGCGCGGGTCCCAGCCCGCCGGCAGCTCCTGCGCCTGCGCCGGCGTGCCGAGCAACGCGGCGACCGACGCGGCCAAGGCGAAGAATCGGGTCTTGAGCTTGTCGGTCATGGCGGGCTCCTGGGACGGTCCGGCGCGAGTGGCGGTCCGGGTCGTCTAGAACGTTGGGACCGGCCGGCCCGGATCAAAGCGCGGCGCGCATCGCTATTCATTCGGCAGCCACCTCGACGATGCGCGCGCGATCGTCGTGGCGACGGCAGCGGCCCCGGCGCTCAGGCCGCGGCCGCGCCGGGTTTGGCTCATCGCGAAATGGTGAACTTGCCGAAGGCCACGCCGAGGTCCCAGCCCTGGCCGGTGCCGGCCAGGGCCAGCGACACATCGCCCTTGGTCATGACCTGGGCCTTGCTCGACTTGGACGCGCCGGCGTGGGCTTCGGCGGTGGCGTAGCTGCCCAGGGTGTCGTTGAGGTTGTGGACGCCTGCGAATTCGCCGGTGCCGTGATCGATGCGCGACTTGCCCACGGTCAGCCCGCCGCCCTTGGCGCTGATCTTCACCGACGCGCTCTGGCCGTTGCTGCAGCTGATGGTGCCGCGGCCGGAGGAGGTCTTGTAGAACACCGACCAGCCGGACATCGAGAACTTGAGCTTGCAGGTGATGGTGTCGCGCGCCGATGCGGCGCCCGGCAGGCCGATCGCGGCCAGCAGCAGGGCGGCCAGGATCATGCGATGCGGGCCACGGGCGGAAGGGACGGCGGATGCGGCGATGGAACGCATGGCGGACCTCGAGGCGGAATCGTTCGGGGTGGAATCAGGGAACGCCGTAGCACGGCGCCGGGAAGCGGCAGGCTACCATCCGGCGCCGCACAAATCAGACGCAAAGGCGACCGGCCGATTACCGCATCGCGGCGAAGCCGACGCGGCCATCAGTACGCGGCCGACCCAAGTGCAGACGGCGCCCAAGGGCGCCGTCGTACATACACCGTCTGGCGGTCGACAATCAATCGTCGTGGCGATCGCGCCAGCGGCCGTTGTCGTGGCGGCCGCGATGGTCGTCGCGATCATGACGGTCGTAGCGGTCGTAGCGGTCGTAGTGACGGTAATCGTCGCGGCGATCGCGGCGCGCATCGTAGTAAGTCACGCGGCACTTGCCGTGGCGGTTGCAATCGCGGTCGTAGTAGCGATTGTTGTTGTAACCGTTGTTGTAGCCGTAATAACGCGGCGGCGGGGCCGGACGATAGCCGACGTAGCGCGGGACGTTGCGGTAATAGGTCGGGCGGCCCCAGCGGTCGTTGACCACGATCAGCCGATCGGCGTAGCCGTAATTGCCGTAGCGGTAGTACGGCGTGTTGTTGCGCACGATGACGTCGGCGATGTCGACGATCACGCGGGCCAGCTGATCATCGGCGCGGGCCGGCGCCGGCACCATCGCCACCGCGCCCAAACCCAGGGCGAGTACGACGGGGGCAAGCCAGCGGGACAAGGCGGTCATGGCGGGTCTCCTGAGAAGCCTGCATCGTCGGCAGGCACGCTGCGACTGTGAGCCTGCGACAGTGAACCGGTTTTTAATGATTCGCCCCCGCGCCGACGCCGCTCAGCCGGCGTTGCCGTGGCCGCGCGCCGGTACGCGACCGGCGCCAGGCGATTCCGCGCAGGTCAGGCCGCCGCGACCCGCGCCAGTTCGCGCACCGCTTGCGGCAGGTCGGCGGCTTGGTCGACCCGGCGCAGCCGCGGCGCATCGGCGGCGATCTCGGCCTCGTTCTCGTGCGCCCAGGTGGTGTGGTACGGGATGTGGATGCCCCAACCGCCGAGCGCGAGCACCGGCGCGATGTCCGAACGCAGCGAATTGCCGATCATCACGAAGCGCTGGGCCGGCAGGTCGAACACGCGCAGCAGCCGCGCATAGGTCTGGGTGTCTTTCTCGCTGACGATCTCGATGCGCCGGAACAGGTCGGCCAGGCCGCACTGGCGGACCTTGGCTTCCTGGTGGAACAGGTCGCCCTTGGTGATCAGCACCACCTCGAACTCGGCGGCGATCTGCGCCACCGCCTCGGGAATGCCGGGCAGCATTTCGACCGGATGACGCAGCAGGTCCTTGCCGAGTTCGACGATGCGGTGCAGATCGGCGGCGCTGATGCGCTCGCCGGTGATCTCGACCGCGGCCTCGATCATCGACAGCACCATGCCTTTTACGCCATAGCCGAAGATGCCGATGTTGCGTTTCTCGATCTCGTACAGGCGCTCGTGCAGGCGCGCATCGCGCAGGTCGACATAGCCGCCGACGATGCGTTCGAAATCGAGCTGGGCCTGATCGAAGTAGTCCTGACTGCGCCAGAGGGTGTCGTCGGCATCGAAACCGATCATGCGGATACGCGAATCCGCCACGGGGGTACGGGAGTTCATGGGCGGCATTATGCGCCCGCGCGCATTGCAGCGGTTGCCGAGTTGACGCCCGGATCGCGGTCATCCCCGCTAAGCGATGCCCGACGATTGCGATAAGCGAGGACTCATCGCCACCCCAAGCCGGGTTCCCCCCCTTTGCAAAGGGGGGCCAGGGGAGATTTGCTTTTGCCGCTGCCCTTGACCACAAAAGCCAGCAGCCAAAACGAATCGTAGCCTCGGCTGACCCGAGCCGCAAAAAAAGAGGGCGGCCGAAGCCGCCCTCCCCACAACGCAGGTAAAACCTACACCCCAAGGGCGCGACTGGATCAGCCGCCCTTCTTGCTGCCGCCGCTGGACTGGACCTTGGCGACGTAATTCTTGTACTCGTCCGGCGTCAGCGAACCGTTCGCGTCGGCATCGGCCTGATCGAACACCTGACCCAGCGCCGGCACGGCGGCCGCTTCGGTCTTGCTCAGGTTGCCGTCCTTGTCGCCGTCGACGTCGGACCAGCTCTTCTTCTGCGGCGCGGCGGCGGTGGACTGCGCAGCATCGGTGGCCGCGCCCGCATCCTGGGCGGCGCTGGCCGGGGTCGCCGCTTCGGTCGGCGGCGCCTGTTCGGCGGTTTGGGCGAACGCCATCGGCGCGGACAGCGAAGCGACCAGAGCCAACGTGCCGATCAGCGACTTGCGGTTGGTGAAGTTCATGAGTCGTGTCTCCTGAAATGAGTGTGCTGTGCTGCGCGGTGCGAGCCGTCGATCGGCGTCGCTTGTTGCGCAGGGCGCTTACCGCACGACCCCAACCTTGCCGCCGCGCGTCTGAACAAAGCGGCGGACGCGGGTGTTAAAGCTACGTTCGCTTAACCACACGGCGCGGCGCGCGCGTTAGGGCCGCGGCGCGGCGCGGGGCGAAAGCGCTGCAAAACGTGACATGCGGCGGAAATTTGCGAATGCGTGGTTGCGATGTTTTCGCTGAATGAAACACAACCTTTACGAACTTGGCTGTCAACGAGTGCGATGGGTTTCGGGCAAGCAAGCGGAGCGAGTCGATCGGAATGAGGGTTTGCGGCGATATGAAACAAGAGCGTCGGGGCTGAAGCCCCTCCCACAAAAGCCCACGCGTGGCCCTCGGGTCACGTGGGCTTACCGTTCTTTTGTGGGAGGGGCTTGAGCCCCGATGCTTTCTGATCCGACGCGACACAAGCAGGCGCCGCATCGAGCGCAGGCGCTCACAACACGCCGCGCACCGAAGGCCCGGCTCGACCGTTATGCACCGGCCACGGACAAACGCACCTCATGCCGCGAATACCCGGGCGCCGCAACCCGCAGGCAAGACTCGGCCTCGTGCTGCAAGGCCGCCCGATCCGCGGCCTTGGGACGTTTGAACGTATCGATGCTGATCGTCGCGGTATCGCGCTCACGCTGAAGTTTCCACACCCCGGCGACGAAGCCGTCGATCAACACCGTCGCGGCGACCAGGCCGTTGCGGGTGAAGATCGCTCCGCGCAACGCTTCGTCGTAGATGCGGGAGCGGTCGCGATGCGCCAGCAGTAGGTTGTCGAACTCGGGCACCAGCCGCACCGGCGCCAGCGTATCGGGCGCGGGCCGTGGCGCGTCGGGCAGATCGAACAGCTCGGTGCCGGCTTCGTCGCGAAACACCCGCAGCCGCGGACGCAGGCGTTGCAAACGTTCGCGGGTGCCGGTCAGGCCCGACCACGCGCTCGCGTCGCGCGCGCTGGCCGGCCCGAACGCCCCGAGATAACGCAGCAGCATCGCGTCGGCGGCGGTTTCATCGGCCGCTTCGGCGATCTGCGCACCGAGCCAATCGTGCGCGAGCGCGAAGGTCGCGGCCTGGTGCGAATCCCACACCCCGGCCGGCGGCACATGCACCAGACACTCGATGCTGCGCACCAGCTTCGCCAGTTCGGCGGTGTCGTGCGACGGCCAGTGCGCTCGCAAGGCCTCCCCGAGCGCGGTCGCGCTGAGCGCTCCGGCGCGCAACGCCTCGACAGCGGCCTTGCGCAGTTCGCCCAGTTCCACGCCGCGCAAGGCCTTGGCATGCGCGCTCTGCAACGACAGGCGCTTCAGCACAGGTTGCAGCACCGGCCGCAGCGCGCGGTAATCCTCGGCGCCGACCAGATGCAAGGTGCCGCGCATCATGGTCGCGCGCACGATCCGGCGCGCGCGCATGGCCTGGGTCAGATCGTCGAGCGCGAACGCGTGCAGCCGCGTCCACAGCCCGAGGTACGGCGGATTCGGCGCCTGCGCCTGCAAGCCGACGAGTTGTTCGATCATCGCCAGCGGCGAGACCGCGCTGCGTTCGAGCAGCGACTGCCGCGCCAACAACGCACGATTGAGCTCGCGCGTGCTCAGCCGTCCGGACGGATCGCTGCGAACGCGGCTTGTTGCGCGCGCCGCGGGCGGCGTCGCGCTCAAGCCCGCCTCGTTCGGCCTGCGGTCGCCGCGGCGGCAGGCGGCGCGAGCCACGACGCGGCTTCGACGCAGGCGAGTGCGTGGCTCACGCCTCGTCCTCGGCGTAGACATCCACCCGCGGCTCGCCGTCTTCATCGACGCTGACCGCGACCACGATCGGTCGGCAGCACACCTGGCAGTCCTCGATGTAGCGCTGATCGCCAGCGGAATCGTCGACGATCAACTCGATCGGCTCGCCGCAATAGGGACAGTCAACTTCGACACTGGGCAACATCGCGCGCCTCGCGGGGTCGGCAGGAATGGAGCACAGCATGGTGGCGCAGCGCGAGGGCGTCCAGTGACGTCGCTCACGCCATGCGCCGACTGACCGAGGCCCCATGCCCGAGGTTCTGCGGCGGCGCAGCAACGGCCGCACGACCACGACGACCACACGCGCAACGCGCGCCATCACCGCCGACTAACCCGATCCGGCTCATGCTCGGTGCAGGGCCCGGGTCGGCGTCCGTCGCGCCGGTCCGGGCGATCCGCGTCGTTCGCCGACGCGGCCAGATGGCGCTCGCTGTCCGCACGCGAGCGCCCAGGAGAGCGTCATGAAAACCCGTCATGTATTCAGCACGCCCGACCTCGTCGCCGCGCAGGCCACGATGGACGCGGCGCGCGAAGCCGGCGTGGACGACCGCGACATCCTGCTGATCGCGCGTTCGGATATCGAACTGGCATCGATCCCCAACGAGCGCAAGGAAGCCGACACCGACCTGATGCCCGCGGCGGTGCGCGGCGCCGGCTACGGCAGCGCCGCCGGTTTGCTCGCCGGATTGGCTGCGGTGGTGATCACGCCGATCGGCCTGACTCTCGCCGGCGCAGCGGCCGCGACGGTGGCCGGCGGCCTGTTGGGTTGCTGGGCGTCGGCGTTGATGGGCTCGGCGTTGCCCGATCCGATCCGGCGCAAGTTCGATGCGCTGATCCAGCGCGGCCGCATCCTGGTGATCATCGACGGCGATCGCGAACTGCTCGCGCAAGCGCAGGCGCGCGTACTCGCCAACACCACCGACGTGCAGGTGCTGCCGTTCGATGCGCTCAGCGCGATGGCTTGAAGCCGCGATGGTCTGAAACGAGCAATCCGACACCGCTCGATAGTCACATCGTGTGCCGCCCACGCTTCCATGCACACACCGCACGGCACCGACGCGTCCGTGCCGCATCGCGCTGCACGATGCGCGCGATGTCGCGCATGAGAACTGCGTCGTGTTCCCTGCACGGCGCGCTTACGATTTCCTAGCGCGAACACCCCATTGTTCACGTGATCGCGGTTGCGAATCGCGGCAGCGTTCACGCCTGCGCCGCGAATTGCCGAACCGGTCGCAAGACCGCCGCGGCTTCGATGGCACGCTCGGCCGGCCTCAACCCCACGCCATCGATTCCCGGAGAAACGCAGATGAAACGTTCGACGCTCTCCATCGTGTGCTCCACCGCGCTGCTGGCCGCGTTCGCCGCGCCGGCGGCGGCCAGGCCCGATACCACCGCGCAGGACAACGACACCGCCGACGCCATCACCCAGGCCGCCAAGGCCAATCCGTTCACCGCGACCGAAGTCGCGCGTTTCAACGAACCCTGGGCGATGACCTTCCTGCCCAACGGCCGTTTGCTCGTCACCGAAAAACGCGGCGTGCTCAAGGTGCTGACCATCGGCGGCACCGCGCAGACGATCACCGGCGTACCGGCGGTGGCCTACGGCGGCCAGGGCGGCTTCGGCGACGTGATCGTGCATCCGCAGTACGCCACCAACGGCCTGATCTACATCAGCTACGCCGAGAAAGGCAGCACCAGCGGCACCGCCGGCGCGACGGTCGCGCGCGCCAAGCTCACCCTCACCAGCACCGGCGGCTCGCTGAGCAATCTGCAGGTGCTGTGGCGTCAGCCGAAAGTCAGCGGCAGCAATCACTACGGTCATCGCCTCGCGTTCGGTCCGGACCGCAAGCTGTGGATCACTTCCAGCGAACGGCAGAAGTTCGATCCGGCGCAGGATCTCAATTCGCCGCTGGGCAAGGTGATCCGGCTCAACGACGACGGCAGCGTGCCGACCGACAATCCCTTCTACAGCCGCGGCGGCGTCGCCGCGACGGTGTGGTCCTACGGCCACCGCAACCTGCTCGGCATCGCCTTCGATGCGCAGAGCAAGCTGTGGATCCACGAGATGGGCCCGATGGGCGGCGACGAACTCAACCTGATCGAGCGCGGCTCCAACTACGGTTGGCCGATCGTGTCGCAGGGCGACCATTACGACGGCACGCCGATCCCGCGCCACAGCACGCGCCCGGATCTCAACGCGCCCGAGGCGTGGTGGAACCCGGTGATCGCGCCGGCGGGGTTCGTGATCTATTCGGGAACGCGCTTCCCGGCCTGGAACGGCAGCGGCCTGATCGGCGGCCTGGCATCGCAGGCGCTGGTGCGGGTGCGCTTCAACGGCAACACCGCGGCCGAGGCCGAGCGCTATCCGATGGGCAAGCGCATTCGCGAAGTCGAGCAAGGGCCCAACGGCGATGTGTGGCTGTTGGAGGATGGGGCCAATGCGCGGTTGTTGCGGCTTACGCCTATCTGAGGGGCTTTGCACCTGGCCCTCACCCCAACCCCTCTCCCGCAAGCGGGAGAGGGGCTTGCTGTTCGAGGGTTTGGATTTTCGATTCGGGAATCGGGATTCGAGAATCGAGAATCGAGAAAAGCATGCAACCCTCCCTTCTCCCGCTAGCGGGAGAAGGTGGCCCGAAGGGCCGGATGAGGGCCGCTGCTACTGCGCCGCCTTCAACACCGGCTTGCGCGTCCCCAACGCCAACTGATAACGCTGATGCAGCGCCTGCACCTTGGCGATGTATTCCTGGGTTTCGCGATACGGCGGCACGCCGCCGTAGCGCGTGACCGTGCCGATGCCCGCGTTGTAGGCCGCCGCGACCAGCATCAGGTCGTTGTTGTAGCGACGCATCAGCGACTTGAGATGACGCGCGCCGGCATTGATCGATTCGGCCGAGGAAAACGGATCGACCACGCCGTATTCCTTCGCGGTGTCCGGCATCAGCTGCATCACGCCCTGCGCGCCCTTGCTCGACACCGCCTTGTCGTTGAAGCCGCTTTCGGCATGCGCGATCGCGCGCAGCCAGGCATCGTCGATGCCGTTGGCCTTGGCGGCGGCGCTGAACTGCTTGGGGAATTTGTCCAGTTGCGGCTTGCCGACCGTGCCCAGGCCCGGATGCGCCGGCTCGCCCGGCGGGGTCTCGACGGTGAAGCCCATCACCCGCACCGAACCGGGCAGCTTGCGCGTGCTGTAGACGGTCTTGCCGTCCTGCTGGCGCTCGTAGAGATTGCCGTTGATCACGCCCATCTCGCCCCACAGGTTGGGCAGCTTGACCGCGTTGTCGTCGATCTCGCGCGCGGTGCAGCGCGAACCGGGCTCCGGCGCGGTCGCCAGGCTGACCGTGCCGTCGCGCACGCAGCGGTACACCGTGCGGGCCTGCGCGCCGGCCATCAGGCTCAGCAGCAGCACGGCCGCGACGATGCGCGCGAGGCGGGGCGAACGGGGGATCATGGGGCGCGATTCTAGGGCCGCGCGCGGCCGGCGCCAGCGCCACAGGTCAGGGCCGCGGTCCGGCGTTCACGATTGCGCAGAACGTGTTCAGGTGGCGGCGGCCTGTGTCGCGGTTCGGTTCAAAGCAGGCCGGTCGACCGCCCTCGCCCGGCGACGCAGGTACCCGACACATACCGCAGCGCAATTCCTCGGCCGAGCAGGGAATTCGCCCGCGCCTGGAACAGACCCGGAATCCGCCGCCTCATGCGCGCAGCCGCCGCGGCGGTTTGCGCAACGCACATTGAAACCCTGCGCCCACACCCTCTAAGGTGCAGGCACACCGGCGCAGCCAACGCCGCACGCCACCGAGCGAGGGGAATCACCTTTTGAGCCAGCCGCCGAGCCAGCCGACGCCGCACGCGTCCGTCCCGTCCCCCTCCACCCTCAGCGAAACGCCCGGCACCGTGCGCGCGGTCAGCCGCTGGCAGATCGTCGGCCTGTCGATCAACGACGTGATCGGCAGCGGCATCTACCTGCTGCCGGCCTCGGCCGCGCTGCTGCTCGGGCCGGCGAGTCTGTGGGCGGTGCTGCTGGCGGGGTTCGCGGTCGCGCTGCTGGTGCTGTGCTACGCCCAGGCCGCCAGCTATTTCGATCAACCCGGCGGTGGCTATCTGTATGCGCGCGAGGCGTTCGGGCCGTTCGCCGGGTTCGAGGTCGGCTGGATGCTGCTGCTCACCCGCATCTCCACCGCCGCCTCGCTGAGCAACGGCCTGGCCGAGGCGGTGGCGCTGTTCTGGCCCGCGGCCAAGGCCGGGCCGGCGCGGGTGTTCGTGGTCGCCGGGTCGCTGGCGCTGCTGGTGCTGATCAACGTGCTCGGCGTGCGCACCGCCGCGCGCGCCGGCGTCGCCCTGGCGATCGGCAAGCTGGTGCCGCTGGTGCTGTTCGTGGCGATCGGCGCGTTCTACTTCGACCCGAGCCTGCTGCACAGCGATGCGCCGTTCCCGGTGCAGAACCTCGGCGAAGCCGCGCTGTTGCTGCTGTTCGCCTACGCCGGTTTCGAAAACCTGCCCGCCGCCGCCGGCGAATACCGCAACCCGCGCCGCGACGTGCCGTTCGCGCTGCTGACCATGATCGTGCTGGTCACGATCATCTACTTCACCGTGCAGTTGGTCGCGCTGGGAACGCTGCCCGGGATCGCGGCATCGTCCAGTCCCCTGGCCGAGGCCGCCGCGCATTTCAGCGGCACCGGGCTGGCGTTGGTGCTGACCATCGGCGCGGCGATCTCGATCCTCGGCACCAACAGCAACACGGTGATGATGGGGCCGCGCTATCTGCTGGCGTTGTCGAAGGACGGCTATGGCCCGCGCTCGCTCGGCGCGATCCATCCGCGCTTCCACACGCCGGCGCGCGCGGTGCTGTTCATCGGCGTGATCGCGCTGGCGCTGGCGCTGACCGGTTCGTTCCAGCAACTGGCGCTGTTGTCGGTGGTCGCGCGGCTATGCACCTACATCGGCACCGCGGTGTCGGTGCTGGTGCTGCAGAAGCGCCACGACGGCCGCGAAGGCGCGCTGCATCTGCCGGGCGGGCCGTTGATCCCGATCGCCGCGATCGTGTTGTCGCTCGGCCTGCTGGCCAGCGCGAGCACCGCCAACCTGATCGCCGCTGCGGTCGCGCTGGTGATCGGCGCGGTGATCTACAAGCTGCGGCGCGAGCCCGAAACAACCGCCTGAATCGGCGTCGCACGCCTCGCCGCATCCACGCCGCGACGGCGCGGATGCGGCCCGCCGGCACTCGTTCGCTTGACCTGAACCTAGATTGAGGTTTTAGCCTGCTCGCATCCCCTTTCTGTGGAATGCCTGCATGACCCCCAATCTCCGCCTGGCGCTGATCTACGGCAGCGCCCGCGAAGGCCGTTTCTGCGACGTGGTCGCCGACTGGGCCAAGCGCCGCATCCTGGGTCACGGCGGTTTCGAAATCGAAGCCATCGATCCGGTGGACTGGCCGCTGTCGGGCCGCATCAACCGCCAGGACGAGGCGCAGTTGCAATCGCTGCGGCAACGCCTGCAGGCCGCCGATGCGTTCGTGGTGATCACCCCCGAGTACAACCACGGCTATCCAGCGCCGCTGAAGGCCTTGATCGATGCCTGCTACGAGCCGTGGCAGGCCAAACCGGTCGCGTTCGTGAGCTACGGCGCCAGCTCCGGCGGCCTGCGCGCGATCGAACAACTGCGTCAGGTGTACGGCGAGTTGCACGCGGTGACCTTGCGCGACTGCGTCACCCTGGTACACGCCTGGCGTCAGTTCGGCCCCGACGGCGAACTGCGCGAACCGCAGGCCGCGCACCAGGCGATGACCACGCTGCTGTCGCGCCTGAGCTGGTGGGCGCTGGCCTTGCGCGATGCCCGCGCCAACACGCCGTACGAGATGGCCGCATGAACGGTTTCGAGCGCGCCACCCGCGAACCGGTGCAGCGTCACGATTTCGACCACGACGATCACGCGCAAGGCCCGCAATCGGGCGATCGCATGCTGTCCAGTGGCGGCGCCTTGCCGTTCCTGGTCGGCGCGACAGTGCCGGCCGGTCGCCCGATGCTCTTGCTCAGCGGGCATACGCCGCCGGTGATCGACCGCGACGCGCCGGCCGACAGCATCGCCGCGTTCGGCGATACATATACACAGACCGACGGCTGTCTGCGCGAAATCGAGCGCAGCCTGCGGCGCCTGGGGCTGGAAATGGGCGACCTGGTGCAATTGCGGGTGTACGTGGTCGGCGACCCGGCGCTGGGCGGGCGCATGGACAGCGAGGGCTTTTCGCGCGCCTATGCCCGCTGGTTCGGCACGCCCGAGCAACCGCAGCGGGTGGCGCGCACGCGAGTGCAGGTGGTGGGATTGGTGAATCCGGGGTGGTTGGTGGAGATCGAGGCGATCGCTGCGGCTTGATGGAGCGCAGCACGAATCGGTCGCGGAACTGCTCGTCGTGCAAGTGATTCGAGCGCTGATCGAAGAGCATCGGGCTTGAAAGCCCTCCCACAAAAAAACCTCGAAGCTGCGCATCTCTTGTGGGAGGGCTTTCAAGCCCGACGCTCTTCGATCAGATCGCTGCGAACCATCCCTAAACCAACACTGCGCTTCAACGCAGCGGCGGTGCCGGCAACGGCGCTGGCGCACCCTCCGGCAGCGCCATCAACTGGCGTTGCAGGTCGAACAAGATCTCCGCATCGCCGGCCTGCCACTCACGCGCCTCATTGCCGCGAAAGTGACGATGAAACGACGCCAGCGCCGCACCGGGCTCGCGCAGGTCGTAACCGACCATCCGCATGGCCGCCCAGGCATCGAAACCCGCCGGCGGCTCGCTCAGCGGCGCGCGCGGCCACAGGCCATAACCGGCCTGCGCCAGGCGCTGCCACGGGAACAACACGCTCGGATCGGTCTTGCGCGTCGGCGCGATATCGCCGTGCGCGACGACCAGATACGGCGGGATGCTCAACCGCTTCGTGAGGTCGGCGAGCAGGCGGATCAGGCTTGCGATCTGCGCTTCGGAGAATGGCTCAGTGCCGTCGTTGTCGAGTTCGATCCCGATCGAGGCCGAATTGAGATCCGAGATGTCGCCCCAGCGACCGGCGCCGGCATGCCAGGCGCGCTGGTCGTCGGCGACCAGCTGATAGATGCGGCCGTCGTCACCGATCAGGTAGTGCGCGCTGACCTGGCCTTGCGAATTGCGCGTACGCAAGGTCTGCAACGATTGCTCGACGCTGTCCTGCTGGGTGTGATGCAGCACGATCAACTGCGCGCGCCGCTGGTTGTAGTTCGGCGAGGGCTGCCACTGCGCGAGCGGATTGTGCGGCGGGACCGAGGCGCAGCCGGCCGCGAACAGGAGCGACGACAGCGCGGCGGCGCGCAGCGAGCGGTGCAGTGCGGAGGTCACGGGGCGGCACTCGTGCGGCGGGGGATGCGGCGATGATCGCGCGATCGCGCAACCGCAGGCAAATCTGCCGAATGCGTGGCTTCAAGGCGAGCCGATCGAGAGGGGTTGTGGGTTTCGTTGCGAACTGACCGAAGAGCGTCGGGCTTGAAAGCCCTCCCACAAAAGACTTCGACGCCACGCGATTTAGTGTGGGAGGGCTTTCACGCCCGACGCTTTTCGATCCACGCCGACGAATGCCCATCGCGATCTTCCTGCATGACCCCGGTTCAAGTACACGAACCTCATGCAGGCGACCCGACTTTCACACCCGGCGTCGCGCGCTATGGCGAAAACCTTACAACTGTCACCCTCGCCGCCATTGGTGATGTATTGGGCAGTTCGCGCGCAACGCCCGACCTACAGTGGCCGCGGCGCGAGCGCTCGCCCGCGCTCCGGCAGCCGCGATCGGCGCCTTGCTCGGTTCGCCGGCTCACTCGCCACGGCAGGAGGATCACCCATGAAATCCAGAACGCTCGGCTATCTGGCCGCGTTCGCGCTGGCCGCTTTCGGGTTCGGATTCGGCGTGCAGGCCGCTTCGTCGGCGCCGCCGGACAAGGCCCTGTGCAGTTACAAAGTCTGCCAGGACCGCTGCGGCGGACTGCCGGGCTGGAGCCCGGGCAACGGCCAGCCGTGCCGCTGCTGCGATTGAAGACCCACGCCGTCGGCGCGGTCGCGGTCGCGCGGCCGAAACCGCGCGCCTGAAACGGCCGATCGCCGCGCGGGCCTCAGCCTCGCGCGGCGATCGGTTTCCATCAGCTGCAGCCTTCCGGCCCGCACGGCGACAGATTGCGGTTCTGCAACGCCCGATCGGCGCTGTCCTTGTTGCTCTTCTTCTCTTCGCGGCGCTGGGCCACGGTCTTGCAGATGCGCTCGACCCGGTTGCTGCCGACGGTGCGCACGCGCTCGCAGACCAGTCGATCGTCGTCGGTCTTGCCGGCGTATTCGATCCAGGCCATGTCGACCCGCGCCTGATCTTGCTCGGCCGGGCTGAGGTCTTCGTAGCGACGGTTTTCCAGCAGCTTGCTCAGCTTGTCCTGGCGCTCGCGGACTTCCTGGCGAGTGGCCGGATTCAACTTGCCGTAGGCGCCCTTGCCGGCATCGATGTCGGCGCGGATGGTCTTTTGTTGTTCGAGCACGGCCTGTGCGTCGAACGGCGTCGCCGGGGGAGCGGCGAACGCGGTGGCGGTGGCGCACAAAGCCGTCAACACGACGGACAGAAAAATCTTACGCATGGCAATGGCTCTCGATCTGGATTTGGAAACGAGCGGAAGTGAAGGACGAAGGCCCGTCCTTCGTGGGTTGAACACGGTGAAGATGGACGCGGCGGCGGAACGGCCCGCCGCGCCATGGCGACGCGACGCCCTCAGCAGCCTGGGCCGCACGGGGCGATCGTGCGGTTCTGCAGCATCTGCATGGCCTGGTCCTTGCTGTTCTTGGTTTCGTCGCGCTGTTGCGCCACCAGCTTGCATATGCGCTCGACCCGGTTGCTGCCGGTGGCGCGCTTGCGCACGCAGACCAGTTGATCGTCGTCGGTCTTGCCGAGGTATTTGATGAAGATCATGTGGGTGCGCGCGCGGCTGCGCTGGGTTTCGTCGAGATCCTCGTACTGGTGGCCTTCGAGCAGCCCGACCAGCTTGCGCTGACGCTCGCGCAGTTCCTGCATCGAAATCTCGTCCAGTCGCGCGTACGTCCCGTTGCCGGCGTCGATGTCGCGGTCGATCTGCTTTTGTTCGTCCAGCACGGTCTGGACGTCGAAGGGTTCGCCCGGCAGGGTCTGGCCGACCGCGGGTGCGATTGCGATGAACAACATCAATCCCAATAGGATGGCGCGCATGTCCGTTTGCCTCGTTGGTCGCGGCCGCACGGCCGCAGGCGAGACGCCGGCCGGCGCCTCGCGGCACTCCTTGGATCCACTGACGCCGACGGCCCCAACCGTGCCGGCGATTCGATCCTAATGGAGACCCGAGACACACTCCATAGACTTTTGACCTAACTCGATACGAAAGTTTTGCAAAATTCGCTTGCTTCGTGACGCACCGCAGCACAAACGCGCAGAACCGGCCAGCGCCCAGGCTCGACCGCGCCGATGCGGGCGGCGCCGGAGCGCCGCCCGCGGCCGGACTCAGGGCTTGATCCAGTTGTTGGACACCGCCAGCATCGACAGCAGCTTGACGCTGTCGCCGTAGTAATCGCCGGGCGCGCCGCTGGCCATGTAGGTCCACAGCTTGTCGAGCCAGGCCTGCGCGTCGGGATCGACGGTCGCCGCGACGGCGAACGGCGCGGTGAAGAACACTTCGTTGTAGTTGTCGATCACCGTGCCGTCGAGCTTGTAGCCGGCCTTGACGTTGTTGGGATTGTTGCCCGCCTTGACCCGGATCCATTGGCTGAGCTTGCGCGCGGCCGCGCGCGAGCGGGTGTCGCCGCTGACCGCCGCGTCGATGCCGATCCGCCACGGCACCCGGCCCGCGTTCCAGGAATAGTGGCCGTCGTGGTCGCCTTCCAGGAAGCCCGCCGGCGCCGGCTTGGCGGTGGTGTTGGTGTTGACGATGAAGTCGGGCAGCAGGCCGGTATTGGGCGCGTAGCTGCTCTGCATGCGGGTGATCAGGTTCTGGTGGGCGTCGAGCACGCCGGTCCAGTAGCTGTCGCCGAGCTTGGCGCCGAACGCGCGGAAATGGCCGAGCATCCAGTCCGAACTGCGGGTGGAGTTGTAGTAGCTCGGCGAACTGCTGTCGACCCAGTCGCCCAGGTTCACCAGCTTGCTGGTCGGATGCACGTTGCTGCGACGGATCGCCGCGATCACCTTGCGCGCCTCGCTGGCGTAGTTGATCGCGCCGCCCGAGCCCCATTGCGCGTCGGCCAGCAGCAGCGCATAGGCGATGTCGAGATCGCCGTCGGTGGCCGAATCGGCGCCGACCACGTTGTTGCAGTTGACGTCCTGCGCCCAGGCCAGCAGATCGGCGTCGTTGTTGCTGGGATGGCCGCGGTTGTAGCGATGCAGTCCGTCGAAGTAGGTCTGCGCCTGCGGATCGTTGCCGGCCATCATCACCGTGATCAGCATGCCGTAGCCCTGGCCTTCGGAGACCGTGTAGGCGTCGCCGGTGTCGGCCTTGATCCGGTACTCGCCGGACCTGCACGCCGGTTTGAGATAGCGCTGTTTCCAGGTGCCGTAGAACGACGCGGTGGATTGGTCGGCCGAAGCACGGCCGACGCTCGGGCTCAAGGTGCCGCTCACATACGCCTGGCGATGACTGCCGAACGGGTAGTTCGGCGCGGCGATCGCCGCGCCGGCCGCGGTCGCGGCGACCAGGGCGAGCAGTTGCATACAGCGCCGCAAGGGCGGCCGGCGCGTGGGGGAGGTGACGGTGGTCATGGGACGTCTCCGAAGTGGGGAACGAAGCGGGACGGCGCCGCACAGCCCGGCGTCCGCCGACGCGCTGCGCGCGCGGCGTTTCGACGATGAGCGAATGAAAACCCGATCCGGTGTGGCGGCGAAGGAGTGCGTCGCGTTGCCGCGCATGCCGGGCAACGAACGCAACCCAGGCTAGCGCGCCCGGCTGCGCGCGTACCTGAGCGGCCGTGACCGCGCGCGTGAAAGTGGCTTGCGCCGCTTCGCAGATCGACCAAGGTCTTAGGTCATAGGTCGCGCAATCGGCGATCGCGGCGCTGTTGCCTGGCTGGGTGAAGCCGTGCGAGTGGATGCGGCAGCCCGGAGAAGACCGGCGCGACCCGTAGACCAAGCGGGGTCCGAGGTCTTCTGTGGGAGGGCCTGAAGGCCCGATGCTTTTCGATCAGAGCCTGGCGATCCCACACCCCGCTCAACGTGGGCGCTGAAACAAGCGCGTCGGGCCTGAAGGCCCTCCCACATGGACCTCGAAGCCGCGCGTTGTCGCAAGCGCCTGCTGTTGCGTAAGCGCCCGCGACAAAGCCCTCGCGACTACCCCGTCATTCCTTGCGGATCGCATGCCCGCCGAATTCGTTGCGCATCGCCGCCAGCAGCTTGTCGGCGAACGAATCCTTGTCGCGCGAACGCAGGCGCTCGAGCAACGAGGCGGTGATCACCGGTGCCGAGACGTTGAGGTCGATCGCCTCGGCCACGGTCCAGCGGCCTTCGCCGGAGTCTTCGACGTAGGGCGCGATGCCGTCCAGGCTCGGGTTCTTGCCCAGCGCGTCCGAGCTCAGGTCCAGCAGCCACGAACGCACCACGCTGCCGTGGCGCCAGATTTCCGCGATCTGGTGCAGGTCCAGGCCGAAATCGGCCTTGTGGCCCATGATCGCGAAGCCTTCGGCGTAGGCCTGCATCAATCCGTACTCGATGCCGTTGTGGACCATCTTGGTGAAATGGCCGGCGCCGCTCGGACCGACCCGGCCCCAGCCGCGATCGGCGGCGGGCGCAAGGGTTTCGAAGATCGGCCGCAGCCGTTCGACCGCGGCCTCATCGCCGCCGATCATCAGGCTGTAGCCTTCCTTGAGGCCCCACACGCCGCCGCTGGTGCCCGAATCGACATAGTGCAGGCCGTGCCCGGCCAGTTCGGCCGCGCGCCGCATCGTGTCCTTGTAGTTCGAATTGCCGCCGTCGATCACGGTATCGCCGGGCGACAGCAGCGGCAGCAGTTCGGCGAGGGTCGCGTCGACGACCTGCCCGGCCGGCACCATCAGCCACACCGCGCGCGGCGCGGGCAACGCGGCGACCAGTTCGGCCAGCGAGGTCGCCGGCGCGATGCCGCGCGTGGCGGCCTGCTCGCGCGCGGCCGGACCGGGATCGAAACCGCCGACGGTGTGCCCGCCGCGGACCAGGCGTTCGGCCATGTTGGCGCCCATGCGGCCGAGACCGACCATGCCAAGTTCCATGTTCTCTCCAGTAGCGATTGCTGTTCGATGAGCCGGGCCGGCGGAGGATTCCGCCGCGGCGAAGCCGCAGATGTTCCCGCCCGGTGCGATAAGGAAGTGTGAGCGCAAACGCGCAAACAAAGCCCGCCGATGCAACGCAGTGTCGCGGCGTCGCTCAAGGCGGCGCGGGCTCGCGGCCGAGGGCGGCCTCAAGCGCGGCGCGGCGGCGATGGATCACGTGCAGGCCCATCGGCAGCAGCGCCATCGCGAACAGCGCCCCCGCAATCCACGGCCGGATCTTTGATTAAAAACAACACAACCCCCGAGCAGGGCAGGGTTGCCTGGGTAAATCCGGAAATAAAAAACACGGCCGGTCGGGGGGGACCCCCCAAAACAAAAAAAAAAAGCCGCAAATCGGGGGCCCCCGAGCCGGCCGGCCGATCCCCCGCCGCCTATGACCACGATCGCGACAATGCGCCAACGGTAAAAAAAAGCCCGTTGGAAACAGCGCCCAAACCAACCGCCGCGAATATCCACCCAGGTGCCAGGGGGGCGCGCTCCCACGGCCAAACCCACCAAGGTAAGAAAAGTGAAGAAACACCCCACCCATCATGCCCGGGGGGGTGGGTTTCCCGACGCCCCACGCCGGCCCCCCCCCGGATGCCGGCCACAGTACTCGGCGGGTAAAAACGCCCCGCCACGTGTTTCCCACGGTCGGTGGGACCACAAAAAAAACCCCTTTTCGGCCCGCATGGTCCCCCCACCCTTAACCTGGCCCTTGGAATGGGGGGACACGCTTTGAACCGGGGGGGGGGGACTAAATCGGGCCGGGTTTCCGCCAGCGCGCCACGCCCCGCAAAGCGCCCCCCACCGGTCGGGGCCGCGGGGGGGCCCCCCGGCCGGCCGGGCAGCAATTGGGTGAAAATCGGGGCCCCGCGGAACAAACGAAACAGCGCGACCGCCTCGATCCGCCTACAAGGGTGGGGCGACCCCCCGGCCGCGAAGGCCTGAATCCCCTGCCCCCGCTTTGCGGCCATCTGCATTCCGCCTCGAACAACCGCGAATCGCGGTCCGGCCGCCGGCGGGGCAGGGGCTGGTTTTCCGTTGGGAAAAACCCATCGGTGGCTTGCTGTTCTCGATCACCACCCGCTTGCCCGTTTGGGGCCGCGAGCTTCGCTCCATCATGGCGGGGGGGCCAAGGGTTGGGTCTGCTCGCGCCGCCGCGGTCAAAGCGCCTTGAGATGATCGTCCGGGGCGGGGCGCGGGGGTGGAACGCCCCTGGGTAGGGGGACGGGTCGGCGCTGAGCACGATCAGCGGCTTGCCGTCGTGGCGTTCGCTCTTGGCCACCGCGCCGGCGTACAGCGCGGCGCGTTGCTGCGAGGCGGAGGGGATCATATGAGCTTTTCCCAGAAACGGGGGGGCCGGGGAGGCCTGGAGCGCGGTCCAGCCCCCCGCGACAATGGGCCCGCGCCCGGTTCCAAAGCCCGTCGCTGTTAAGTTCTCGGATTTTTCGCGCCGCGCAGCGCAAGGGCAGTTGCGCAATGCCGGGCCGGGGGGCGGTAGTCGCGCGGCGAGCTTGCCGTCCTTCGCGCCTTGTTCGCAGGCGCGGTACATCGCCAGCATCTTCGGCCCGATCTCGGCCTCGGTCTTGGCGTAGGCCGGCGAGAATTCGCCGACGTTCTGCGCCGGCGGGTCGATCAGGATCAGCGCCGACACCGATTTCGGATACAGCGTATCGAAGCGACCCGCACCCACCCCAGGCTGGCCCGTAGGAGTTAAATGCCCCGGCCAGGCCATCAGTCTTTACGTGTCGGATATCGGGCCGCCCATCGTTTTCAAGGCATGCAGGCGATGCAGCCCCCCCGCTCGATCCTAGACCCCCATGCCAGCGGGGTGGGCCGGCGGTTCCTGCGCTCGGGTCCCATGCCGGGGGGCTCGCCCGGTCGGGTAAGGCGTCTATTATACCGCGGTTGTGTTCGGCCACCGCCGGTTGCGATCTGGCCCAGGCCAGCGAATCGGCGGCGAACCCCGCTTCCAGGATCACGGTCGGTTCGCCCTGACCGCTGCAACGCAGATTGAGATGGCGGCCCTTGCCGATGTCGACCCGCTGCGCGGGCGCGGCATAGACGTCCAGCGCCGGGTCGGGCCTGGGCGTCGCCGGCGGGGCCGCGAGCGCCGGCATGGCCGCCAACGACAGCAACGCCCACCACGGCGGCGACACGCGCCCGCGCTTCGTCCCGGAATCGCTCATGCCCGCCCTCGCCTTCGGTCGATGAAGGCGCGATGGTAAACAGCGAATTGTCATGTCCGCTCGCACGATCGCGCGACCGAGACAGACCAGATTCAGCTGCGCGGCCCGGACCGGCTGCGCTCGCGAAAAAAACCTCGCCGGGCCTGTCGATCCGGGCGCGGCCGGTTCGTCGTCCTTGCAAGAACGCGGCAATGCAGCATGGCCCAGCGCCGACCGCAGGCCGCGACTATCCACCCGCTGCACCACCGGAGACACGTCCATGCGCTTCATGATGTTGATGATCCCCCAAGGCTACGAATCGGCCGCGCCCGGCACCCTGCCCAGCGCCGAACAGATCGAGACGATGACGGCCTACAACCACTCGCTGCAGCAAGCCGGCGTGCTGATCGCGCTCGACGGCCTGCATCCGCCGTCGATGGGCGCGCGGATCAGTTTTCCCAAGGGCCAGCCGCCGCGGGTCGTCGACGGACCGTTCCCGGAAGCCAAGGAAGTGCTCGGCGGTTACTGGATGCTCGAGGTCGCCTCGCGCGAGGAAGCGATCGAATGGGCCAGGCGTTGTCCGGCTTCGGAAAACGAAACCATCGAGATTCGCCAGGTGATGGGAATGGAGGATTTTCCCGAGGACGTGCAAAAAGCGGTCGGCGAGCTGTAACCGACGCGAGCTCGTCGAGCCGCTGCGCTCCCCACGCGCACGCGGCTGAACACCCTCGCGCCAGCGCTGGCCGCGCCGCGAAGCGGCCCGTATCCTGCATCCGTTCCCTCCCCGGCCAGCGAACCCCGTGCCCCGACCTCTGCCCGCCGCTGCCGGTCCGACCTCGCAACGCCCGCGCTTCGCAATGTTCGCGCTGTTCGCCGCGCTGGTTGCCGGCTGCGCGAGCCAGCCCAGCCAGCAAGGGCGCCAGCCCGCCGACGTGCGCGCGGAACTCGTGCGCAAGATGCCGGCCGCGACCGCCGACCGCGAAGGCTGGGCGACCGACATCCAGGCCGCGCTCGCCGCGCAGCGGATCGACCCGTCGAGCGAAAACCTGTGCGCGGTACTGGCGGTGATCGAGCAGGAGTCCGGCTACCGCGCCGATCCCGCCGTGGACGGGCTGGCGCGGATCGCGCGCGAGGAGATCGACCGGCGCGCGGCGGCGAAGCACGTGCCCAGGTTCATGGTGACCGCCGCGCTGCAGATCAAATCCCCCGATGGACGCAGTTACGCCCAGCGTCTGGAATCGGTGCGCAGCGAACGCGAACTGAGCGAACTCTACGAGGACATCATCGGCCGCGTGCCGCTGGGCAGCCGCCTGTTCGCGGGCATGAACCCGGTGCAGACCGGCGGTGCGATGCAGGTGAGCATCGACTTCGCCAAGGCGAACGCGCGCGACTATCCGTATCGCGTGACCGGTTCGATCCGCGAGGAAGTGTTCACCCGCCGCGGCGGCCTGTATTTCGGCATCGCCCACCTGCTCGGCTACGCCACGCCCTACACCCGCAAGCTGCACCGTTTCGCCGACTACAACGCCGGCTGGTACGCCAGCCGCAACGCGGCCTTCCAGAACGCCGTGAGCAAGGCGTCCGGGATCGCTTTGGCGCTCGACGGCGACCTGCTGACGCCCGGCGCTTCGATGAAAACGCCGGGCCAGACCGAGCTCGCGGTGCGCGCGCTGGGCGCGCGGCTGGACTTGGACGACGCGGCGATCCGGCGCGCACTCGCCCACGGCGACCAGCTCGACTTCGGCGACACCGATCTGTACACGCGCGTGTTCGCGCTGGCCGAAACGCGCGGGCCGCTGCCGCGCGCGCTGGTGCCCGGCATCGCCCTGGAAAGCCCCAAGATCACCCGCAAGCTGACCACCGCCTGGTTCGCCGATCGCGTCAACCAGCGCTACCAACGCTGCATGCTCAAGCCCTGACGGGAGTTCGCGGTGCGAGCGGCCGGGGCATCGGGCCGGTGCAGCGGCCGGGATCGAGCGACGCTGCGGCGTTCCTGAACGGACGAAAATAATTCCGGCTGCGATGTCGATCCTCGCGCCGCCGGTTCGTCGTTCCAGTGAGGCAGGCAGTTCACCGGCGCCGTCGCGCGCCGCTGCCCGATTCGTTCCCCTGTTCGCACAAGGAGATTCGCATGTCCTACATCGACGGTTTCGTCATCGCCGTACCCGCGGCCAACAAGCAGAAATTCATCGACCATGCCCGCCAGTTCGATCCGATCTTCATCGAACTCGGCGCGCTGCGCGTCATCGAAGCCTGGGGCGACGACGTGCCGGACGGCAAGCTGACCGACTTCCGCAAGGCCGTGCAGGCCACCAGCGACGAAGTGGTGGTGTTCTCCTGGATCGAATGGCCCGACAAGGCCACCCGCGACGCCGGCATGAAGAAAATGATGGAAGACCCCCGCATGGACCCGTCCAACCCCGACACCCCGCCGATGCCGTTCGACGGCAAGCGGATGATCTTCGGCGGCTTCGAGCCGGTGGTCGAAATCAAGTAACGGCATCGCCCCGCGGACGTTAGCCCCGCGCTCCAGCGTGGCGAGCACCCCAACCCGGCCGATACATAGCCCTACATCAATACCCCACCTCGATCAGCGCTGCAGCCGAATCCAGATCGCTATCTCAATCCAAGCCCACGTTGCCAAGTTCATCCCCCAGCGCTGCGAAGCCTGTAACTCGCGTTAGCAAAAGCACGCCCGAAGGGCGGCGCACATGGTTGTGCGCCGTGCGCCACCGGGACAGGATGTCCCGTGTGGCGCATGCCCGCGGAAGCACCGCACGCGCGGGCACTTGATTCACAAAAAAAAGCATTTTTCTTTGGTTACCTTTCTTTTGTTGCTTTAGACAAAAGAAAGTAACCCGCCCGCTTGCGGGCGGAAGCTATTGATCTTGCCTCTAACCTCAAAGGCTCTAGAGTTTCTAAGCCTAGAAGACGGAGGCAGGATCAACAGGCTCACTCATGAGAACGGCCAAGATGGTCAGCGGCCTGTTCAAGCACGGTCCGAGGGACTCAAATCTCCGGAAAAACGAGCGCGCACCGGATCCGGGCGAATCGCAGCCACCGTTCCGATTCCCCATCCTCAGCCCTCAAGCCACCTCCCGCCCCGCCCCCACCTGCCAAACCTCATACCACTCCTCCGCCCCAAGCCGTATCGACAACGCCGCCACCGCCTCGCGCAACCCCTGCACACGCCCACTGCCGGTGACAGGCCACGGCCGCGACGGATGCCGCAACAGCCACGCATAAGCCATCGTCGCCACCGACGCCCCGCCATGGCGCTGGCCGATCGCGGCCAGGCATTCGCGCACACGCGAAGCATGCGCGTCATCGGCCGCGAACAACCGCCCGCCGCCGAGCGGCGACCAGATCATCGGCCGCATGCCCAGCAACTGGCATTGATCGAGGGTGCCATCGTCGAGCGGCGGCAGGTGCAGCGGCGACAGTTCGATCTGATGCGTGGCCAACCGATGCCGCGCGTTCAACAACTGCAGCTGCGACGGCGTGTGATTCGATACGCCCACATGCAGCACCTTGCCGGCCGCCTTGAGTTGCTCGAAGGTCAGCGCCAAGGCATCGGCGTCCATCAACAGATCGG